>DATJVS010000149.1:0-5498 GCA_035501715.1 Usitatibacter sp. | reverse complement strand
GAGGTGAATGCCTGCGACGTGGATTTCGCCGTGGGCTGCGGCTACAAGCACCTGAACGCGGGGCCGGGTGCGCCGGCCTTCATCTACGTCGCGCGCCGGCACCAGGATCGGTTCACGCAGCCCATCACCGGCTGGATGGGGGACGCGAGCCCGTTCGACTTCCGCGGCGACTATCGTCCGGCCGCCGGCATCACGCGCTATCTCAGCGGCACGCCCGCCGTGATCGGCATGGCGGCCCTGGAGGCGAGCGTCGAGGTGATCCTCGAAGCGAGCATGGCCGAGATCCGCCGCAAGTCCATCGCGCTCTGCGATGCGTTCATCGAGCTCATGGACCGGCATTGCGCGGGGCTGGGCTTCGAGCTCGTGAGCGCGCGCGAGGGCACATGGCGGGGAAGCCATCTCTCATTTCGCCATGCGAGGAGCGAGGCGATGATGCGCGAGCTCATCGCCGGCGGCGTCATCGGCGATTGCCGCCCGCCCGACCTCATGCGCTTCGGGTTCGCGCCGCTCTACACGCGCTACGTGGACTTGTGGGACGCGGTGGCGGCGATCAGAACTCGCGCCGCAGCGTGATCTCGATGCGCTTGCCGTAGGTCGAGGCGACGGCCGGGCCCCACGTCCGCGCGCCGCCCATGAGCGTGAATTCCCAGTGCCCGGCGAACTTCCATTCGCCCTCGATCTCGGTCACGGCGCCGGTCTTGCCGTCCTTCACCCAATCGACGACCGGTTTCAGCGTCGCCTTGAGCGTGAAGAGCCGCGGCCATTGGTCGCGGAGCGACAGCTCGAACTTCGAGTAGTTGATGTCCTTCGCGGCCTCGTCCCCGGCGAACGAGACCACCTGTTGCGCGAGCATGCCCCACGACCACCGGTGTCCTTCGCCCCATCGCACGCCGAGCGGAAATGTCGTCTTGATGCCCGCGGAGAACTGGTACTTGCCGCTCCCGAGCGACTCGGGATTCGCCGTGGGGAAGGTGAGCTCGAAGAACGGCGACCACGGATGCGCTTCGATGGGAAGCGACGCGAGCCCCACGCGGATCTTCGCGTCGCCGGGCCTCGGGTTGAACGGATCGCCCTCGAAGCTCGTCTTGTCGTCGGGGAAGGGCAGGTCGAGGCGGAAGAGCGTGACGGGGCCGTCCCAGTAGCGCTCGATGCGCACCGTTGTCTTCGTCGATTCGGAGGCCGTCGCGCGGTCGGTGTTCTGGCGCTTCACCTCGATGCCCCACTCGGGCTCGGTCCCCGCGCTCGCGCCATCGCCCTCGGCCATGGCCATGGGTCCCCAGGCGAGGCCCGCCACGCATCCCACGATCGAGAGCCCCGCATGCGACGACTTCATGGTCCGGCAATGATGCCCTCAACCCGAGCTAAGATGCACCATGCGCCGATCGCTCATGCCCCTCGCCTTCGTGCTCGCCGCCGCGACGTGCGCCTTCGCGGCGCCCGAGACCACGAAGATCCACATCCACGGGGCGGAGCTCGTCATCCCCGATGCGCCGGGCCTGGTGCCCCTCATCAACCACGACTCGCACTACTATCGCTTCGGCGCGCGCCTGCAGGCGCAGAACAAGAACCTGCTCTTCGCCTACTTCCTCCCGGCGGCCGATGCGGCCGTCGCGGACATCGACCAGCTCCCGACGCCCGATCACTGGGGCATCGTGTACGGCGTGGGACCGATGCTCGATCGCGCGCTCACCGTCGAGCAATTCCAGAAGGACGTCGTTCCCGATGTCGAAAGCTCGGTCACGGCGGCCGCGAAGGATCCGGAGCTGCGCAGGAAGATGGGCGAGGGGACCGACGCGAGCGTGGCGCAGCTCGGGCGCGAGATGAAGGTCGATGCGGGGAAGCTGCGCATGGGCGAGATCACGCCGCTCGGCACCTTCAGCAAGCACGACGACTACGCGACCTTCGGCGCGGCCACGCGCATCCGCGTCGAGCGCGGCGCGGAGGTGATGGAGGCTCCGGTCATCACGGTGATCGGCTTCATAGTCGCGAAGGACCGCATGTTCTGCATCGCGGTCTACCGGCTCTACCGCGGGGAAAAGGACATCGGGCTCGCGCGCGACGACGCGGACGCGTGGGCCGCCGCGATCGTGAAGGCCAACGGCCAACGGCCCTAGCGATCCTCGGTCCGTGACGCTTCTGTGACGGCGACCCGTAGATTCGGGACCGGTTGCGGGCGTATCCTTGCGGCGGGAAGCGCGCCACCATGTCTGCCCTCTACGACGCCAAGGACGAGAAGGACCAGCAGCAGCATGCCATCGAGACGCTGGCGGCGGAGCTGCGCCTGCCCGTGGAGCGCGTGCGCGAGGCCTACGAGGTTGAGCTCGCCGGCATGAAGGCGGGCATGAAGGTGCCCGAGTATCTCTCGCTCTTCGCCTTGCGCGCCGCGCGCGAGAAGCTCCTCGCGGCCCGGCCGGCCGAGGAGGATTCGCCCCAGGGCGCCGCGCTGCCGAGCCCGCAACACGGCTCGGAGAAGGAGCTCCTCGAGCTGGCGAAGCTCACTCCGGAAGAGGCACTCGCGCGGCTGGGCACGTCGTTCGACGGCCTCCTCGACCGCGATGCCGACGAGCGTCTCGAGCTCTACGGCGCGAACGCGGTCTCGCAGGAGACCCGTCGCCATCCGCTGCGCCATTTCCTGGACGTGCTCGTGGCGCCGCTGCCGATGCTGCTCCTCGTCCTGGCGGCACTGAATTACGCCACGGGAGAAGTGAGCGGCGCGATCGTGATCGGCCTCATCGTCTTCCTCTCGTCGGCCTTCGCTTTCCTTCAGGAGTACCGCTCCAGCCGCGCGGCCGAGCGCCTGAAGGCGATGGTGGGCACCACGGTCACCGTGCTTCGCAAGGACAAGCGCCTGGGCGTGCCCGACGAGGTGAGCAAGCATTTCCCGATCGCGCTGAAGCCCAGGGGAAGCGAGAAGCGCGAGATCCCGCTCGCGCGCGTGGTGCCTGGCGACATCATCCAGCTCTCCGCGGGCGACCTCATTCCCGCGGACATGCGCATCCTCCAGGCGCGCGACCTCTTCGTGAACCAGGCCTCGCTCACCGGCGAGTCGCTGCCCGTGGAGAAGTTCGCGGCGCCCGTCACCAGGCGGGTGCTGGGCACGGCCCTCGAGCTCGAGAACGTCGCCTTCATGGGCACCAACGTGGTGAGCGGCACGGCCCTGGGCGTGGTCGCCACCACCGGCAAGCGCACCTACTTCGGCGGCATCGCGGCCGACGTCGCGGGCCAGCGCCAGCTCACGAGCTTCGACAAGGGCGTGCAGCGCTTCATCTGGCTCATCATCCGCTTCATGCTGGTGATGGTGCCGCTCGTGTTCCTCATCAACGGCATCACCAAGGGCGACTGGCTCGAGGCTTTCCTCTTCGCGGTAGCCGTGGCGGTGGGCCTCGCGCCCGAGATGCTGCCGATGATCGTGACAATCAACCTCGCCAAGGGCGCGCTCGCCATGGCGGACAAGAAGGTCATCGTGAAGCGCCTGAATTCCATCCAGAACCTGGGCGCCATGGACGTGCTCTGCACGGACAAGACCGGCACCATCACCCAGGACCACGTGATCCTCGAGCGCTACGTGGACGTCTTCGGCGTGGAAAGCGACCGCGTGCTCGAGTACGCGTACCTCAACAGCTTCCACCAGTCGGGCCTGAAGAACCTGCTCGACAAGGCGGTGCTCGAGCACGTGGAGGTGGGCGGGCACCTCAAGAACGAGGAGCGCTTCACCAAGGTGGACGAGATTCCCTTCGACTTCCAGCGCCGGCGCATGTCCGTGGTCGTGCAGGAAGCCAACGGCCCCACGCTGCTCATCTGCAAGGGCGCGGTCGAGGAAGTCTTCAGCGCCTGCTCGCGCGCCGAGCAGCACGGCGAGGTGGTGCAGCTGGAAGAAGGCCACCACGACGAGCTCTCCAAGCTCACGCAGGAATACAACGAGGAAGGCTTCCGCGTGATCGCGGTCGCTTACAAGGAATTCCCCGCGGGCCAGCAGTGCTCGGTGTCCGACGAGTCCGACCTCATCCTCGCCGGCTACATCGCGTTCCTCGACCCGCCGAAGGAAAGCGCGCGCGCGGCGCTGGAAGCCCTCCGGGACTACGGCATCGCGGTGAAGGTGCTCACGGGCGACAACGACGCGGTGGCGCGCAACGTCTGCCGCCAGGTGGGCCTCGAGGTGGACGAGATCCTCACCGGCTCAGTGGTGGAGGCGATGTCCGATGAGGAGCTCGCGGCCAAGGTGGAGGGCGTTGCGGTCCTCGCGAAGCTCTCGCCCTCGCAGAAGGCGCGCGTCATCAAGGCGCTGCACATGAAGGGCCACGTGGTCGGGTTCCTGGGCGACGGCATCAACGACGGCCCGGCGCTCAAGATCGCCGACGTGGGCGTCTCCGTCGATACCGCCGTGGACATCGCCAAGGAATCGGCCGACATCATCCTGCTCGAGAAGAACCTGCTCGTGCTGGAGCAGGGCGTGATCGAAGGCCGCAAGGTCTTCGGCAACATCATCAAGTACATCAAGATGGGCGCGAGCTCGAACTTCGGCAACATGTTCAGCGTGCTGGGCGCGAGCGCGTTCCTGCCCTTCCTGCCGATGGCGCCGGTGCAGATCCTCGTGAACAACCTGCTCTACGATTTCTCGCAGACCACGGTGGCCACGGACGACGTGGACGACGAGTACCTGAGGAAGCCCCGCCAGTGGGACATCGGCAACATCGGCCGCTTCATGATCTTCATCGGGCCCATCAGCTCGCTCTTCGACTACGCCACGTTCGGGACGCTGCTCTACTTCTTCGGAGCGTGGAACAACGAGTCGCTCTTCCAGACGGGATGGTTCGTCGAATCGCTCCTGTCGCAGACGCTGATCGTGCACGTGATCCGCACGGGGCGGATTCCCTTCATCGAGAGCCGCCCCAGCTTCCCGCTGCTCGTGACGACGATCGCGATCTGCGTCGTGGGCGTCTGGCTGCCCACCTCGCCGCTCGCCGGCGCGCTGGGCATGACGCAGCTTCCCCACGCCTACTGGCTGGCGCTCCTCGGTATCCTGGGGGCGTATATGCTTCTCACGCAGGTCACGAAGAGCTGGCTCATTCGCCGGTTCGGGCTGAGCTAGAACAACAGGGAGAACTTCCATGAAGATGCGTTTGCTCGCTTTGTCGACCGGCTGTGCGCTGGCCGCTTCGACGATGGTTCCGGCCCATGCCGCATGCAACGCCGGGCAGTTCGATCCGAATTTCGGTCCCGCCTCCAGCGCGGGGTACGTCCAGGTGAGCCCCTGGGTTCCGCTCTCGTCGTCGACGGGCTTCGAAAGCCTCGTCTTCGCCGGCGACAACAATGCCTACGTGACGGGTGCGTTCGCCGTCGACGGCGTTTCCACCTATCCCTATGCGGGGGTGATGAGGACCGCGCGAAACGGCAACATCGATCGCGCCTATGGCGGCATGGGTGTGGTGATTGCCGGGGGACAAGCCGCGCCCGCCATCTCCTCCGGGCCCAACGCGGACATCGCCGTGGACGCCAAC
>DATJVS010000148.1:0-29216 GCA_035501715.1 Usitatibacter sp. | reverse complement strand
TCCCTCGGCGATCTGGATGGCGCGGCTCACCATCGTGGCTTCCACGCGCCCTTCCACCACCAGCGTGTCACAGTCGTCGATCTCGACTCCGCGCAGCTTGATGTTGGGCCCGACGATGAGCTTGCTGCCGGCCGGCTCAGTGCGCGACGCGGGCTCGGGCACGACAGGCGCGGGTGGGGGTTGCGGCGGGCGGGGCGGATGCTGCGAGCCCTGGGGCCCGTGCAGCGGATTCTGCGGCGACGCGGAGCCCTGCACGGGCGAGGCGGGGGCATCGCGCGGGGAGCGGCCGTCGCGATTGCCGAAGAGATTCTCTGCGTACTTCACGTGCATTCCTTTCGCTGGGGAAACCCGCAAGCGGCATTCACGATTCGTGCCATGCGGCGCGCGTGTGCATCCTTCACTCGGGGAAGCTCCTGCGTCACGGGGCGGCGATTCGCGCTATCCGTCTGCGGGCGACGACGGGCATCGGAGCTCGTCGACCCAAGCGATTGATTCCGCGCGACTGCGCGTGTCGGCAGATACCGACGCTAGACCATCTCGAGGGGACGCTTGCGATGCGGCGGCGGGAAGGTGCGGTCGAGCAGTGCGAGCGTCTCGGCGTCCAGCACGACATCCGCGGCGCTGCGATTGTCCCTCACGTGGGCGAGGCTCGAGGCCTTGGGGATCACGATGAGCCCGGGGCGGTGGAGCAGCCACGCGAGCGCCACCTGGGCCGGTGGAACGTGCATTCGCGCGGCGACGTCGGCGACCGCCGGATGCCGCGTGAGCCGCCCTTCGTCGAGCGGCGAGTAGGCCATGACGCGGATGCCTCTCTTCTCGCACCACGGCAGCAGGTCGAATTCGATGCCGCGCCGCGCGAGGTTGTAGAGCACCTGGTTCGCCGCGACGTTCTCGCCGCCGGGCACGGCGACGAGCTCCTCCATGTCGGCCACGTCGAAGTTGGACACGCCCCAGCGCCGGATCTTGCCGCGCGCGACGAGCTCCTCCAGCGTGGCGACCGTCTCGGCGAGAGGCACGGGCCCGCGCCAGTGCAGGAGGTAGAGATCGAGAGTCTCGATGCGCAGTTGCCGCAACGAGGCGTCGCATGCGGCAAGGAGCTTTCGCCTGTCGGCATGGTGCGGATAGAACTTGCTCACCACGACGACCTCGTCGCGCCTTCCCGCGATCGCCTCGCCCACGACGCTCTCGGCACCGCCCTCGCCGTACATCTCCGCGGTATCGACGAGGTTCATTCCCAGCTCCAGCCCGAGCCTGAGCGCGGCCACCTCGGCCGAGCGCGCGGCGGCGCGCTCGCCCATGTGCCAGGTGCCCATGCCCAGGCCGGGCCAGGCCCGGCTCACGGCGCGGCCGTCGCTGCTTCGCCGTATTGCGGGTTCACGCGCTGGGACTTGGCCGTCATCTTGTTCAGCGCGTTGATGTACGCCTTCGCCGATGCCACGACGATGTCCGTGTCCGCGCCCATGCCGTTCACGATGCGCCCGCCCTTGGACAGGCGCACCGTGACCTCGCCCTGGGAGTCGGTGCCCTCGGTCACGTTGTTCACGGAGTACAGGAGCAGCTCCGTGCCGCTCTGCACCATGCTCTCGATCGCCTTGAAGGTCGCGTCCACGATGCCGCCGCCGCGCGCCTCCGCGCGCATCTCCTTGCCGCCGTCGGAGATCACGACGCGCGAGAAGGGCTGCTCGCCGGTCTCCGAGCGCGCCGAGATCGAGATCAGCTTGTAGTGCTCCGTCTCGGGAGTGACCGCCTCGTCCGACATGAGGGCCTGGATGTCCTCGTCGAAGATCTCGCGCTTCTTGTCGGCGAGCTCCTTGAACCGCGCGAAGGCCGCGTTCAGCTGCTCCTCCGACGAGAGCGCGATGCCCAACTCCTGCAACCGCGACTTGAAGGCGCTGCGTCCCGAGAGCTTGCCCAAGGTGAGGCGATTGGCGCCCCAGCCCACGTCCGAGGCGCGCATGATCTCGTAGGTCTCGCGATGCTTGAGCACCCCGTCCTGGTGGATGCCCGACTCGTGCGCGAACGCGTTGGCGCCGACGACCGCCTTGTTGGGCTGCACCGGGTAGCCCGTGATCGTCGAAACGAGCTTGCTCGCGGGAACGATCTGCGTGGTGTCGATGCGAGTCGTGCACGCGAAGATGTCGGAGCGCGTCTTCACCGCCATCACGATCTCCTCGAGCGAGGCGTTGCCCGCGCGTTCCCCGAGGCCGTTCACCGTGCACTCGACCTGCCGCGCGCCCGCCATCACGGCGGCGAGCGAGTTCGCCACCGCCATGCCGAGGTCGTTGTGGCAGTGGGTGGACCACACGGCCTTGTCGGCGTTGGGCACGCGCGAGAGGAGCTGCCGGAAGAGCTCGCCCCAGCGCTCCGGGACACTGTAGCCCACGGTATCCGGCACGTTGATTGTCTTCGCGCCCGCGGCGATCGTGGCCTCGAAGACGCGGCACAGGAAATCCACGTCGGAGCGCACCGCGTCCTCGGCCGAGAACTCCACGTCGTCGGTGTACTGGCGCGCGAGCTTGACCGCCCGCACGGCCGCTTCCAGCACCTGGTCGGGCTCCATGCGCAGCTTGTGCTTCATGTGGATGGGGCTGGTCGCGATGAAGGTGTGCACGCGCCCGGAGTTCGCCCCCTTGATCGCCTCGCCGGCGCGCTTCACGTCGTTGTCGTTCGCGCGGGCGAGGGAGCAGACGGTGGAATCCTTCACGGCAGCCACGACCGCGCGGATCGCGTCGAAGTCGCCCGGGCTCGACGCGGCGAATCCCGCCTCGATCACGTCGACGCGCAGGCGCTCGAGCTGCTTGCCGATCCGCACCTTCTCGTCCTTGGTCATCGCCGCGCCGGGGCTTTGCTCCCCGTCGCGCATTGTGGTGTCGAAAATGATCAACTGGTTCTTCATGATGCGGCTCTCCGAATGCTGAATCGCGGATGGACTGACCCGCCCCGCGTCACCGAGGCGGCCGAAGACTTCACGAATTGGGGGTGGAGTATTTAGCGCGCGAGGCGCAGCAGCAGGCCCAGCGCGAGCGCGCCGGCCGGAAGGCGAAGAATCGAAAGATCGCCATGCGTATGCATGGAGCCACTATAGCCCGCGGCGGGGCCCTTTGGCAAACACGCCTACGGCTGCTGGGGCGCGAGCTCCTTGCTCGACTGCGCGCCATGGCGAAGGAGCATCGCCGCGATGTCGTGCGCCTCGTGCTCCTCGGCGATGTCGAGCGGACGGATGCCCGAAAGGTCGTGGGCGTTCGGATCGGCGCCGGCCTGGAGCAATTCCTCGACCGCCTCCTCGAAGCCCATCTCGACGGCGAGCATCAGCGCCGTGGTGCCGTGGCTGTCGCCGAGGTCGAGCAAGGCGCCCCGCGCGAGCAGCAACTGGACCGCCGGAAGGTTCGACTCCTCCACGGCCACCATGAGCAGCGTTCGCCCGCCGTGCGAGACGACCGTGTCCACCGGCGTCGTGGCGAGCATGCGCGCGAGTGCCGTGACGCTGCCCTCCTCGATCGCCTCGCGGATGTCCTGGTACTGCTTCTGCGCGGCCTCGGTTCGCCAGCGCTGCACCGCCCACATCACGTAGCCGGAAACGCCGTAGCAGAGCGTGACGATCCACAGCACGTGCGACGGTTCCATCGAGATGAGCAGCAACGCGAGCACCACGAGCAGCACGACGGAGAACGGCACCGCCCGGCGCAGGTTGATGTCCTTGCCGCTGTAGAACTTCACGCTCGAGACCATCGTGATGCCGGCATAGACCGTGATGCCCGCCGCGAGGTACCTCACCTCGCCGCCGCGCACCTGGTAGTCGTTGAAGACCCAGACCATGCCCGCGACGAGGGCCGCCGCGGCCGGGCTCGGGATCCCGGTGAACCAGCGCTTGTCCGCGACCGAGAGCTGCGTGTTGAATCGGGCAAGCCGCAGCGCCGCGCCCGCGCAGTAGGTGAACGCAGCCAGCCAGCCGAAACGCCCGAGGTCGTGCAGCGACCATTCGTACATCACGAGGGCCGGCGCCGCGCCGAACGAGACCATGTCGGTGAGGCTGTCGTACTCGGCGCCGAACGCCGACTGCGTGCGCGTGAGCCGCGCGACGCGGCCGTCGAGGCTGTCGAGGACCATGGCGATGAAGATCGCGATCGCGGCCTTCTCGAACTCGTGGTTCATCCCCTGCACGATCGCGTAGAAGCCCGCGAAGAGGTTCAGCGTCGTGAAGAGATTGGGCAGCAGGTAGATGCCGCGCTTGCGCACGGAGCCGAGCGCGATGCGGGCCGGACGATCGAGCGGCGAGGACACGTCAGCTCCGGGGCAGCTCGGCGAGCACGGTGGAAGTCGCCTTCACCTTGTCGCCGATGGCCACCCTCGGCCTCGAGCCCGGCGGCAGGTAGACGTCCACGCGCGAGCCGAAGCGGATGAATCCATAGCGCTGGCCGCGCACGAGCGCATCGCCCGCCTTCACGTAGCAGAGGATGCGCCGGGCGATGAGACCCGCGACCTGCACGCAAGACAGCGTGGTGCCGTCGGCGGACTGGATCACCATGGCATTGCGCTCGTTGTCGCTCGAGGCCTTGTCGAAGGACGCGTTCACGAAAAGGCCCCTGTTGTACACGATCTCCTTCACCACGCCGTCCACCGGCGCGCGGTTGGAGTGGACGTTGAAGACGTTCATGAACACGCTGATCTTGAGTGCGTCCACGCCGCGATACGGGTCGCGCGCGGCGCCCACGACGATCACGCGCCCGTCGGCGGGGCAGAGCACGAGCCCCTCGCCCTGCGGCACCTCGCGCGGCGGATCGCGGAAGAACTGCAGCACGAAGATCGCCGCGAGCCAGAGGGGCAACGACCACCACCCGAAGAACCAGGCGACGGCTGCGGAAGCGATCACGGTGCCGGCCAGGTAGGGCCATCCTTCCCGGGCGATGATCGGGTGCGGATAGTCGGCCATCGCGCGCTTCTAGTTCCTCGAGGTGTCGACCAGCTTGTTCTTGCGGATCCAGGGCATCATCGCGCGCAGCTTCTCGCCCACCTTCTCGATCTCGTGCTCGGCGAGGAGCCGGCGCTTCGCGTTGAGCATCGGCGCGCCGGCGCGGTTCTCGAGGATGAAGTCGCGTGCGTACTCGCCCGACTGGATGCGATCGAGGCACTCCTTCATCGCCTTCTTCGCCTCGGCGCCGATCACCTTCGGTCCCGTCACGTACTCGCCGTACTCCGCGTTGTTGGAGATCGAATAGTTCATGTTGGCGATGCCGCCCTCGTAGATGAGATCCACGATGAGCTTGGTCTCGTGCAGGCACTCGAAGTACGCCATCTCGGGCGCGTAGCCGGCTTCCACCAGCGTCTCGTATCCCGCCTTGATGAGCTCCACGATGCCGCCGCAGAGCACGGTCTGCTCGCCGAAGAGGTCGGTCTCGGTCTCCTCGCGGAAGTTGGTCTCGATCACCCCGCCTCGCGTGGCGCCGATTGCCGCCGCGTACGAGAGCGCCAGGTCCTTGGCCTTGCCCGAGGCGTTCTGGTGGATCGCGATGAGCGAGGGGACGCCGCCACCCTGGACGTAGGTGGAGCGCACGAGGTGCCCGGGGCCCTTGGGCGCGATCATGATCACGTCCAGGTCGGCTCGCGGCTGGATCTGGCGGAAGTGGATGTTGAAACCGTGCGCGAAAGCGAGCGCCGCGCCCTTCTTGATGTTGGGCTCGATGCTCTCCTTCCACACCGCCGCGTGGTTCTCGTCGGGCAGCAGGATCATCACGAGGTCGGCGCCCTTCACGGCGTCGGCCACGGATTTCACGGCGATCTTCGCCTTCTTCGCCTTGTCCCACGAGGCGCCGCCGGGCCTCAGCCCCACGGTGACCTTCACGCCGGAGTCGGTGAGGTTCTGCGCGTGCGCGTGCCCTTGCGAGCCGTATCCGATGATGGCGACCTTCTTGCCCTTGACGAGCGAGAGGTCGGCGTCCTTGTCGTAGTAGACCTTCATTGTGCGTTCCTTGTCTGGAGTGGCTTCTAGACCTTCAGCACCCACTCGCCGCGCCCGATGCCGGACACGCCGGTGCGGACGGTTTCCAGGATCGCGGCCCGGTCGAGCGCGTCCAGGAAGGCGTCGAGCTTCTCGGTGGTGCCGGTGAGCTCGATCGTGTAGGACTTGTCGGTGACGTCGATGATGCGGCCGCGGAAGATGTCCGCGGTCCGCTTGATCTCCTCGCGGTCCTTGCCCGAGGCGCGCACCTTCACGAGCATGAGCTCGCGCTCGATGTGCTTGCCTTCGGACAGGTCCACGACCTTCACCACGTCCACCAGCTTGTTCAGCTGCTTGGTGATCTGCTCGACGATCTCGTCGGAGCCCTGGGTGACGATTGTCATGCGCGACATCGACGTGTCTTCCGTCGGCGCCACGGTGAGCGTCTCGATGTTGTAGCCGCGCGCCGAGAAGAGCCCGGCCACGCGAGACAACGCGCCGGCCTCGTTCTCCACGAGGATCGAAAGGATGTGGCGCATGGCTACAGCTCTTCGGAGAGGATCATCTCCGACATGCCCTTGCCGCCGGGCACCATCGGGAAGACGTTCTCGGTCTGGTCGGTGATGAAATCGAGGAAGACGAGGCGGTCCTTCATCGCGAATGCCTCCTTCAGCGCGCCCTCGACGTCGCCGGGCTTCTCGATCTTCATCCCGACGTGCCCATAGGCTTCGGCGAGCTTCACGAAATCCGGAAGCGCGTCCATGTACGACTCCGCGTAGCGGTTGCCGTGGAAGAACTCCTGCCACTGGCGGACCATGCCCATGTAGCGGTTGTTCAGGTTCACGACCTTCACCGGCAGGTGGTACTGCTTGCAGGTGGAAAGCTCCTGGATGCACATCTGGATCGAGGCCTCGCCCGTGACGCACGCGACGTCGGCCTTCGGGAACGCGAGCTTCACGCCCATCGCATAGGGCAATCCCACGCCCATGGTCCCGAGCCCGCCGGAGTTGATCCAGCGCCGCGGCTTGTCGAAGCGGTAGAACTGCGCGGCCCACATCTGGTGCTGGCCCACGTCGGAGGTGATGTAGGCGTCGCCCCTGGTGACCTCGTAGAGCTTCTCGATGACCATCTGCGGCTTGATGATCGCGGAGGAGCGGTCGTACTTGAGGCAGTCCTTGGCGCGCCATTCGCCGATCTGCTTCCACCACGCCGCGAGCGCCGTGGCGTCGGGCTTCGCGCTCGAGGCCTTGACGAGCGCGATGAGGTCCGTGAGGACCTCCTTCACGCCGCCCACGATCGGAACGTCGACGCGCACGCGCTTGGAGATCGACGACGGATCCACGTCGATGTGGATGATCTTGCGCGCCGGATTGCCCGCCGCGAAGTGCTTCGGGTTGCCGATCACGCGGTCGTCGAAGCGCGCGCCCACGGCGAGCAGCACGTCGCAGTTCTGCATCGACATGTTCGCTTCCACCGTGCCGTGCATGCCGAGCATGCCGACGAACTGCCTGTCGTTGGCCGGATACGACCCCAGGCCCATCAGCGTGTTCGTCACCGGGTAGCCCAGGAGGCGCACGAGCTCGGTCACCTCCGCGGAAGCCTCTCCCAATATCGCGCCGCCTCCCACGTAGATCATCGGGCGCTTCGCTTCGACCAGCAGCTGCATGGCCTTCTTGATCTGGCCCGCGTGGCCCTTCGTGACGGGGTTGTAGGAGCGCAGCGCGATCTTGGCCGGATAGTGGAACGGCGCGCTCTGGTTCGACACGTCCTTCGGGATGTCCACGAGCACCGGCCCCGGGCGGCCCGTCGTGGCGATGTGGAAAGCCTTCTTGATCGTGACGGCGAGCTGGTTCACGTCCTTCACGAGGAAGTTGTGCTTGACCGTGGGGCGCGTGATTCCCACGGTGTCGCATTCCTGGAATGCGTCCTCGCCGATGGCCGCGGTGGGCACCTGCCCGGTGATCACCACGAGCGGGATCGAGTCCATGTAGGCCGTGGCGATGCCCGTCACCGCGTTGGTGACGCCAGGGCCGCTGGTGACGAGGGCCACGCCGGGCTTGCCGGTGGCGCGCGCATAACCGTCAGCCGCGTGCAACGCGCCCTGCTCGTGGCGCACCAGGATGTGCTTCACCGATTTCTGCCGGAAAAGCGCGTCGTAGATGAAAAGCACGGCGCCCCCGGGGTAGCCGAATACGTATTCGACACCCTCTTCCTGCAAGCAGCGGATTGCGATTTCGGCGCCCGTCAGGGTCGCGCCGGTTTCCGCGAGCGGGGGGAGCTGGAGTTCCATGCTAACGCCTTGTAAATCGAGAGTTTTTAGGGGTGGATCGATGACATTAGCGGCTCGATCAGGATTGGTCAAGCCGGAATGCGTCCCGGTTTGACGTGCCGCAGCCGCCGGGACGCGGAAACGGTTTGCTAACATCTCGCGGCAAGCGGCATGCGCCCACTCGAGGAGACCCCCTGGCCACACGAAAGGAGCTGTCCGATTTTCTCGCCTCGGTCGAGCGGCGCGCGTTCAAGCAATGCGTGTTCTCGGTGCAGGACGACGAGGTGGCGCTCGATATCGTGCAGGACTCCATGATGAAGCTCGCGGAGAAGTACTCCACCCGGCCGTCTCCGGAATTGCCGCTTCTGTTCCAACGCATCCTGCAGAACGGTATCCGCGATCATTTCCGCCGGCAGAAGGTGCGCTCGACGTGGACCACCGCCCTGTCGGCACTGGGACTGGGCGGTGAGGACGACGACGCGGATCCCCTCGAGACGCTCGAGGTCGAAGAGCTGGCGAACATACCGGCGTCTCCCGCGGAGCGCCTGGAGCAATCGCAGGTCATGGCCACCATCGAGGAGGCCGTGAAGGCCCTTCCGGATCGTCAACGCGAAGCTTTCATGCTGCGTTACTGGGAGGAATTGGACGTGAGCGAGACCGCCAAGGTCATGGGATGCTCGGAGGGCAGCGTGAAGACGCATTGCTCCCGGGCAACGCACGCTTTGGCAAAAGCCCTGAAGGAAAAGGGGATAACGCTATGAATGAAAAGGAATTTGCATCGAAGTTGAAACCCTGGCTCGAGCGTTCCGCGCACACGCTCGGCGAGATCCAGGACACCCGCCTGAGGGCTGCGCGCCTGCGTGCCCTGGACGCCTACCGGGAGCCGGTGCGGCTCTACGGGCTATTCACGGTGGCAGACGGCACGGCCCAGATGATCCGGTACTCGCTGGTCCAGCGAGCGCTGCTCTTCCTGCCGATCGTGGCGCTGCTCGCCGCGCTCGCGTTCCAGTCCCTCCAGGAAACCGACGTGGGCGACCTCGATGCCCAGCTGCTCACGCAGGAGCTTCCGCCGGACGCCTATCTCGACCAGGATTTCCGCACTTGGCTCAGCAAGCAGCAGGACTGATCGTCGCGGCTGTCCTGCTCGCCCTGCCGGCAGCCGCGCTCGCCTACGATCCGAACGTGCCTGCCATCCCGTGGGCGCAGCTCTCGCCCCAGGAGCAGCGCGTGCTCGGGCCCGTGGCGAACGACTGGGAGAAGCTGCCGGGCTACCAGCAGCAGAGGCTCATCGCTTCGGCACGGCGCTACCCGCAGATGCAGCCCATCCAGAAGCAGCGCTTCGAGGAGCGCATCAAGGAGTGGTCGGCCATGACGCCCGACCAGCGCAAGGCGGCCCGCGAGACGTTCCAGGGGCTGCGCAAGCTGCCGCCCGAGAAGCAGCACGAGCTTCGCGAGCGCTGGCTCGCGGAGCATGGGTCGCGCGGCGCCGGCTCGCCTCGAACACCGTCGCATACCCAGGGCTCGCGGTGAGCGAGCCGCGCCCGCTCAGGGCGCCCGCGATCTCGCGCCGCTTCGCGAGCGCGATCTACGAATCGCTGCTGCTCGTCGCCCTCGTGTTCATCGCCACGTGGCCCTTCATTGCCTTCTTCGGCGACTCGACGCAAGGCTGGCGGCGCCATGCGCTGCAGGGGTGGATCGTCGTGGTCTGCGGGGCGTACTTCGTCGGCTTCTGGACCCGCGGCGGCCAGACCCTGCCGATGAAAACGTGGCGCATGCGCGTCGTGCGGCGCGACGGCTCGCCCCTTGGCGTGTTCCAGGCGCTGCATCGCTACGTAGCCGCCGTCGTGGGGCTTGCGGCGCTCGGCGCGGGCTTCCTCTGGGCGCTGGTGGACCGCGACCGCCAGTTCCTCCACGACCGCATCGCGGGCACTGCGATCGTCGACGCGCGCGGCGAAACCGCGGCAGACGCTCAGCGCTTCTCGGCGCGATAGAGGAGCGCCAGCGCCACGAAGGCGGCGATGAACGCGGGAGCGCCCGCCGAGAAGAGCGGCGGCCAGTCGTTGAGCTGGCCCACGTGCGAGAAGAGGCGGCCGGCGAAGAAGAAGGAAAGCCCGATCAGGATCCCCAGCACGATCTTCGCGCCCACGCCCCCGGCGCGCGCCGACTGCAGGGCGAACGGGATCGCGAGGATCATCATCACCACGGCGCCCGCGGGGCTGAAGAGCTTTCCCCAGAACGCGATCTCGTAGCGCGTGGCCTTCTGGCGGTTCTCGCGCAGGTGCTCGATGTAGGCCCGCAGGTTGAGCGCCGACATGCGCTCGGGAACGATCTTGAGCACGGCCAGGATGTCGGGCGTGAGCACCGAGTTCCAAGTGGCCGACGGCATCTTCTGCAGCACCGCGCGGTCGCCCTCGAAGCGCGTGAGCTCCACGTTGGTGAGGTCCCATCTGTTCGGCCCCGCGTAGGTGGCCTTCTCGGCGCGGCTGATCGAGGTGAGATGGAAGGTGGGATCGAACTCGTAGATGCGCAGGTTGAGCAGCTGCGTGTCCGCGGTCACGTCCTGGATGTTCACGAAGCTGCGGTCGTCCTTCACCCAGAATCCCGAGCGGAACTCGTGCGCGACGATCGAGCGCGTGGCCTTCAGGCGCAGCCCCTTGGCCGCTTCCTCGGTGTACGGCGCGATGAGCTCGCCGAAGGCGAGCGTCACGATGGCGATCACGGCGCCCGCCACGCACACGTAGGCCGCGAGCTGGCGCAGAGAAAGCCCCGAGGCGCGCATCACGGTGATCTCGGAATTCTCCGACATGCGGGCGAGCGCGAAGAGGGTGCCGATGAGCGCCGCGGCAGGCAGCAGCACGTACGTATGGGAGGGAAGCGTGAGCGCCACGTACGCGAGCATCGAACCCAGCCGGTAGGTGCCCCGCCCCAGGTCGTCCAGCTCGCGGATCATGTCGAAGAATCCGAAGAGCGCGACGAGCGCGATCAGCACGAGCAGGGTGGTGAGGAGGATTTCGCGGGTGAAGTAGCGCAGCAGCATCTAGCGGAGCAGGTCCTTCAGCCTGGCGGTCATCGTGCGCGCGTAATCCTCGCCCTTGGCTCCCGCGAGCGCGGTGCGGAACGCGTCGACGAGGTCCGAGAGCTCGGCGATCCCGTTGGCGCGCTCGAGCTTCATCGTGAACATGAATGACTTTATCCCGAGCGCATCCACGATTGTCGTGTTCATGAACGCCTTGGCTTCGCGGAATCTCGAGAAGGCGTCCCGGGGACCGGCCGTGGCCGGCTGCGCCGCCTCGGCCTGCGGCGCGGGCCCGGCTGCCCGTTCGATCAGCCCCTGGGCCACAAGTTGCGCGATGAAGTCCGCCGGGGCGCCCACGCCCGCCGCGCCTTCCTGGAGCATCTCCTCGGTCTGCACGCCGTCCACGAGGATGAGCATGGTCCGCAGCCGCGGGCTCAACCTGAGCTTGCGCTCCTGGATTTCCGCAAGACCGAGGGCGGTCTTGCGATAGATGTCACCGGCCGCCATTGCGTGACTCTAGAAGAAAATGGCCCCGCCGGGTCGCGGCGGGGCCATCCTGGGGCGAAATGCCTCTACTCGTTGATGTCCCGGTCCTTGTTGTCCTTCAGGAACAGGAAACCGATCACCACCGTCATCAATGCCACGACGATCGGGTACCACAGGCCGTAGTAGATGTCGCCGTAGGCCGCCACCATCGCGGTGGCGAGCAGCGGCAGCATCCCGCCGAACCAACCGTTGCCGATGTGGTACGGCAGCGACATCGACGTGTAGCGGATCTTCGTCGGGAAGAGCTCCACCAGGAACGCCGCGATCGGCCCGTAGACCATGGTCACGTAGATCACCATGATGAACAGGATCAGCAACGTCATCGGGTAGTTGATCGACTCCTTCTTCGCCGAGGTCGGATACTTGAGGTCCGCGAGCGCTTTCTTCGCGTCGGCTTCCTTCCAGCCCTTCAGCTCGGTGGGACCGATCTTCATCACCACGTTGTCGGGGGAACCGGCCGGCAGGTCCGACGACGAGAACGACAGGCCCGACTTCGTGAGGAAGTCCTTCGCCCGGTCGCAGTCGCTGAACTTCGACCACGGACCCACGAACACGTGGAAGTTGCAGTCCTTGGCTTGTACCGTGATCGGGTTGGCCGCCTGGAAGGCTTCCAGTGCCGGGTTCACGTAGTGCGTGAGCCCCTGGAACAACGGGAAGTACGTGAGCGCCGCGATGAGGCATCCGGCAAGGATGATCTTGAGGCGGCCGATCCTGTCGGAAAGCGCCCCGAAGACCACGAAGAACGGAGTCGCGAGGATGAGCGACAGCCCGATCAGCGTGTACGCGGTAGCGCCGTCGACCTTGAGCGTGATCGTGAGGAAGAAGAGCGCGTAGAACTGGCCCGTGTACCAGACCACGCCCTGGCCCGCGGTGGCGCCCAGCAGGGCGAGCAGCACGTACTTGTTGTTCGGGTAATGCAGGAAGCTCTCGGTGAGCGGCGCCTTCGAGCCGCGCCCCTCGGCCTTCATCCTCTGGAACACCGGCGACTCGTTCAGCTTGAGCCGGATGTACACCGAGAAGATGAGCAGGATGATCGACACCCAGAACGGGATGCGCCAGCCCCAGTCGGAGAAGTCCTTCGCATCCATGAACCCGCCGAAGCGGCACAGCCCGATCACGACCAGCGACAGCAGCATTCCAAGTGTGGCCGTCGTCTGGATCCAGCTCGTGTCGTACCCGCGCTTGCCGTGCGGTGCGTGCTCCGCCACGTAGGTCGCCGCGCCGCCATACTCGCCGCCGAGCGCAAGGCCCTGGACGAGCCGCAGCGTTACCAGCAACACGGGTGCCGCCCAGCCGATTGTCTCGAACTTGGGCAGGAAGCCCACGAGGCACGTGGAACCGCCCATGAAGATGATCGTCATCAGGAACGTGTACTTGCGGCCCACGAGGTCCCCGATGCGGCCGAAGACGATCGCGCCGAAGGGGCGCACCAGGAAGCCGGCGGCATAGGCGGCGAACGCGGACAGCAGCGCCGCCGTGGCGTTGCCGGGCGGAAAGAACAGCGCCGCGAAGAACGGCGCGAGGATTGCGTAAAGGTAGAAGTCGTACCACTCGAATACGGTCCCGAGTGAGGATGCGAATATGACTCGCTTCTCCTCCTGGCGCTCCGAGCCCGTGGGCATCGTGGGTGTTGCGGTTGCCATGTCTCCCCTCCTTTTCAGTGTTATAACAACTTCGGCAGTGAGGCTTGGGATGGGTGGATGCTAGGGGGCTTTCGCCCCCTCCTGCAAGCTGTTTCCGTTGGGCCGTTCTCCCTACAGGTTCTGCTTCAGCTGGTCGAGGATCGCCGGGTTCTCGAGCGTCGAGACGTCCTGCGTGATGGCCTCGCCCTTGGCGATGGAGCGCAGCAGCCGGCGCATGATCTTCCCGGAGCGGGTCTTCGGCAGGTTGTCGCCGAAGCGGATGTCCTTGGGCTTGGCGATGGGGCCGATCTCCTGGGCCACCCAGTCGCGCAGCTCCTTGGCCATCTTCTTGGCATCGTCTCCCGAGGGGCGCGGCCCCTTCGTGACCACGAACGCCACCACCGCTTCGCCGGTGAGGTCGTCGGGGCGGCCCACGACGGCAGCCTCGGCGACGAGCTTGGTATTCGCCACCAGCGCGCTCTCGATCTCCATCGTGCCGAGGCGGTGGCCCGAGACGTTCAGAACGTCGTCGATGCGGCCCATGATGCGGTAGTAGCCGTCCTCGTCGGTGGAAGCGCCGTCGCCGGCGAGGTAGTACTTGCCCTGGAAATCGTCCGGGTAGTAGCTCTTCCGGAACCGGTCCGGATCGCCCCAGATCGTGCGGATCATCGAGGGCCACGGGCGCTTGATCACGAGGATGCCGCCCTTGCCCCGGCCCACGGAATGGCCCGTCTCGTCGACGATGTCCACGATGATCCCGGGCAGCGGCAGCGTGCAGGAGCCGGGCTTGAGCGGCGTCACGCCCGGCAGCGGCGTGATCATGTGCCCGCCGGTCTCCGTCTGCCACCACGTGTCCATGATGGGACAGCGACCGCCGCCGACGGTCTCGTGGTACCACATCCACGCTTCCGGATTGATGGGCTCGCCCACGGAACCGAGGATGCGCAGCGATTTCAGGTCGTACTTCTTCGGGAGGTCGCCGCCCGCCTTGATGAGCGAGCGGATCGCGGTGGGCGCCGTGTAGAACACGGTCACCTTGTGGTCCTGGATCATCTTCCAGAAGCGCCCCGCGTCCGGATAGGTCGGCACGCCCTCGAAGATGATCTCGGTGGCGCCCACCGCGAGCGGGCCGTAGGTGATGTACGTGTGCCCCGTCACCCAGCCCACGTCGGCCGTGCACCAGAAGACGTCGTTGGGCTTGCTGTCGAACACCCACTTCATGGTGAGGATCGCGTGGAGCAGGTAGCCGCCGGTGGAGTGCTGCACGCCCTTGGGCTTGCCCGTGGATCCCGACGTATAGAGGATAAAGAGCGGATGCTCGGCGTTCACCGGCGTGGGCTCGCAGTCCTCGGCCTGGCCCTTCACCGCGTCGTGCCACCACTTGTCGCGCCCTTCCTTCATCGCGACGTTCGTGCCGGTGCGCTTGTAGACGATCACGGTGCGCAACGCATCGCAGCCGCCCATGTCGATCGCCTCGTCGCACGCAGGCTTCAACGGGATTTCCTTGCCGCCGCGCATCTGGCCGTCGGCGGTGATGAGCGCCACGGCGCCCGCGTCCACGATGCGCTCCTGCACGCTCTTGGCCGAGAAGCCGCCGAACACCACCGAGTGCGTGGCGCCGATGCGCGCGCACGCCTGCATCGCGACCACGGCCTCGATCGACATCGGCATGTAGATGAGCACCCGCTCGCCCTTCTTGATCCCTTGCGCCTTCAGCGCGTTCGCGAACTGGCAGACCCTGTGATAGAGCTCCTTGTAGGTGACCTTCGTCACCTTGCCGTCGTCGGCCTCGAAGATGATCGCGACCTTGCCGGGCTGCGTCTTCAGGTGCCTGTCGAGGCAGTTGTACGAGGCGTTCAGCTCGCCGTCATGGAACCACTTGAAGAACGGCGCGTTGGATTCGTCGAGCGTCTTCGTGAAGGGCTTGGACCACAGGAGCTCGTTGCGCGCGTGCTTCGCCCAGAACCCCTCGAAGTCCCTGTCGGCTTCGGCCACCATCGCCTCGTAGGCGGCCATGCCGGGGATGTTGGCGGTCTTCTGGAGCTCCGCGGGGGGCGGAAAGACGCGCGTTTCCTGCAGCACCGACTCGATGGTGGACATGCGGGCTTCTCCTCGTGGGTTTTTCAGTTTTATAGCACAGACCCGCAGCATTCCACGGGCAGGCCGTTCCAAATTGACGCAGCGCAACATGAGGTGCTACGGTTGGACGGATGAACGCCGTCCTGCATCCTCCCTCGAGCCCGTTGCCCGAAGCCGCCAACCGTAGCGCCGTGGACATCCTGGGCGACTACTGGCCGGGCATCCAAATCTACTACCCGCCGGTGAAGTACGCGCCGTCGCTGGGGATCTACGAGGACCTGGACCAGGCGGCGCAGCGCTTCCGCAAGCACGGATGGAACACCACGGCGCACACGCTGCTCTTCGACCTGGAGGACGGCTGCCGGCAGAAGGAGATGAGCCGCGAGCTGCTGCGCCGCGAGCTGCCGTCGCTGCCGCGCAAGAAGGAAGTGCAGATCGCGATGCGCATCAACCCGTTCCGGACCGAGGAGTATGAGAAGGACCTGCAGCTCGTGCGCGACCTCGCGCCGTGCTTCGACGTGGTGATGCTCGCCAAGGCGGGCGAGGCGTACGGCTCGCCGGAGATCCGCGACCTCTCCGCGGTGCTCGTGGGGCTCAACCACCGCATCACGATCCAGCCGATCATCGAGCACCCGAAGTCGCTCAAGATCGCGCCCGAGCTCATGCAGTACTCGACGGTGAAGCACGTCGTCTTCGGCATCCACGATTTCTCCAAGGCCATGGGCATCCACATCACGCCGCGCCACTGGATCGAGGAGCTCAAGTTCTACCTGCACGACATCCTCTTCGAGGCGCGCATCGCGGGCAAGGGCGTGATCGGCGCCGTCGAGACGCTGATCGGCCAATCGGCGATGCCCGGGGACATCGTCGAGCCCGACGACGTGCGCCGCTGGCTCGACCTGCACGGCGACGAGGAATCGCGCGTCGTGTACAACCATGCGCTCGAGGAAGCCTCGCTCGGCCTCTCGGGCAAGCAGGTGATCCATCCCTCGCACATCCACCCGTGCAAGGTCGCGTTCACGCCGTCGCCCTCCGACATCAAGACCAAGATCGCGATCCTGCAGGCGGCGATCGAGGCCGACGCGCTGCTGGGCGGGGCGATCAAGTTCCGCGGCGAGATGCTGGATCCGCCGATGTTCGGCAAGGCGCTGCAGACGCTGCTTCGCGCGCATGCCCTTCACGCGCTGTCGGCCGGCGACACGGATTTCGCGATCGAGGTGCTGAGGAAGCTCCCGGCCCAGGTGGTTCGCGAGAACTGGCCGTACGGCGTGATCCTTTGACGAAGCCGCCGGCCCCGTTTCCCGGCTGGAAGTGGGAGGTCCCGGAGTTCCTCAACATCGGCGCCGCCTGCACCGACGCGCACCTCGGCACGCCCGCCGAATCGCGCACGGCGATGATCGTCGAGGACGACGCGCTGGGCACGAGCTCGATCACGTATGGGGAGCTCGCGCGGCGCACCTCGCGGTTCGCACAGCGGCTTCGCGACATGGGCGTCGCCGCGGGCGATCGCGTGCTCGTGCGCCTTCCCAACTCCATCGACTATCCCACCGCGTTCCTGGGCGCGATGAAGCGCGGCGCGATCGCAGTGCCCACCTCGACGCTGCTCACCGCCGACGAGGTGCTCTATCTCATCGAGGATTCGGGCGCCGCCGCGATCGTGATCGACGCGCCCGCGTGGGACGCGATGCGCGCGAAGCTCGAGGGCGCGGGAGCGCTCCGGCACGTGATCCTCGCGGGCGCGGCGCTGGAGCGCGAGCTCGCGGCCGTCGGCCGCGTCGAATCGGCGCACGCCACGCGCGCCGGCGATCCCGCCTACCTCGTGTATACGTCGGGCACGACGGGCTATCCGAAGGGCGTGCTTCACGCGCACCGCTCGCTCGTGGGGCGCGCGCCGGCATCGACGTACTGGTTCGACTACGACGGCGACGGCGTCGACCGCATCGTCCACTCGGGCAAGTTCAACTGGACCTACGTGCTGGGCTCCGCGCTCATGGACCCGCTCGCGCGCGGCAAGACCGTGATCGCGCACGAGGGGCGCAACGACGCGGCGACATGGCCGCGCCTCATCGCGAAGCATTCGGCCACGATCTTCATCGGCGTTCCGACGATCTACCGGCAGATCCTGCAGAAGACCCCGTTCACGCGCGCCGACGTGCCGACGCTGCGGCACTGCATGAGCGCGGGAGAGCACCTGTCCGACGAGGTGTTCGCGCAATGGAAGGAGCGTTTCGGGCTGGACATCTTCGAGGCCGTCGGCATGAGCGAGTTCAGCTACTACCTGTCGCAGGGCAAGTTCCGCCCGATACGCCCGGGCAGCGCGGGATTTCCGCAGCCGGGCCACGACATCCGCCTTCTCGACCCGGAGACGCTCGCCGAGGCGCCGCGTGGCGAGGAAGGAATGATCTGCGTGCCGGAGTCGGACCCGGGCCTGTTCCTGCGCTACTGGAACCTCCCGGAGGAGACCGCGAAGCTCCGCCACGACGGCTGGTTCTTCACCGGCGACTACGCGCGCTACGACGAGGACGGCTACCTCTGGTTCCTCGGGCGCAAGGACGACATCATCAAGAGCTTCGGCTACCGCGTGTCGCCCTACGAGGTCGAGCGCGTGATGAAGAGCCATCCGGCGGTGGCCGACTGCGCGTGCGTGGCCGAGGACGCCGGGCCCGACAAGCGCCTCGTCGTGGCCTACGTGATCGCGCATCCGGGGATCGCGGTCACGCCGGAGGAGCTTCTCGCCTTCGGGAGGGACCGGCTCGCGGCCTACAAGGCGCCGAAGATCGTTTACATCGCGAACGATTTTCCGCGCACCCCCAATGGTAAAATTCTGCGTCGGGAAATCACTCCGCGGATCGCGACGGCGCGTTCGGCGGCGTAGGGATTTTTCCGCGCAACTCCGAAGGCCCGCCATGACCACGATCCGCCAGGAAGACTTCATCCAGTCGGTCGCCGACGCGTTCCAGTTCATCAGCTACTACCACCCGGCCGACTACATCCGCGACCTCTGGGCCGCCTATCAACGCGAGGAATCGCCGGCCGCGAAGGACGCGATGGCGCAGATCCTCGTGAACTCGCGCATGGCCGCCGAGGGCCACCGTCCCATCTGCCAGGACACGGGCATCGCCATCGTCTTCATCCGCGCCGGCATGGACGTGAAGTGGGACACGAAGATGTCGCTCGAGCAGCTCGTGAACGAAGGCGTGCGGCGCGCCTACACCGACAAGGACAACCCGCTTCGCGCCTCGATGCTCGCCGACCCGGACGGCAAGCGCAGATCCACGGGCGACAACACGCCCGCCGTCACGCACGTGGAGCTCGTTCCCGGCGACAAGGTGGAGGTGATCTGCGCCGCGAAAGGCGGCGGCAGCGAGAACAAGTCGAAGTTCGCGATGCTGTTGCCGTCGGACAGCATCGTCGACTGGGTGCTGTCCGTCGTTCCCACCATGGGCGCCGACTGGTGCCCGCCCGGCCTGCTCTCGCTCGGCATCGGCGGCTCGCCCGAGAAGGCGATGCTCATGGCCAAGTGGGCGATGATGGAACCGCTCAACCTCCACGAGCTGAAAGCGCGCGGGGCGAAGACTCGCGCCGAGGAGCTGCGCCTGGAACTCTACGAGAAGGTGAACGCGCTGGGCATCGGCGCGCAGGGCCTCGGCGGGCTTTCCACGGTGCTCGACGTGAAGGTCGTGGACTATCCCACGCACGCGGCCTCGAAGCCCGTCGCGCTCCTGCCCAACTGCGCGGCCACGCGCCACGCGCACTTCGTCCTCGACGGCAGCGGCCCGGCCAGGCTCGAAGCGCCGTCCCTCGAGGACTGGCCCAAGCTCACGTTCGACACGTCGTCCGCGCGCCGCGTGAACCTCGATACGCTCACGAAGGCCGAGATCGCGACGTGGAAAGCGGGCGAGCGCATCCTGCTCAACGGCAAGCTGCTCACCGGGCGCGATGCCGCGCACAAGCGCATGGTGGACATGATGGCGCGGGGCGAACCGCTTCCCGTGCCGCTCGCGAACCGCTTCATCTACTACACCGGCCCCGTGGACGCGGTGCGCGACGAAGTGGTTGGGCCCGCCGGACCGACGACCAGCTCGCGCATGGACAAGTTCGTGGACACGGTGCTGGGCCAGGCGGGCCTCATCGGCATGGTGGGCAAGAGCGAGCGCGGGCCCGTCGCGATCGAGGCCATCAGGAAGCACGGCGGCGTGTACTGCATCGCGGTCGGTGGCGCGGCGTACCTCGTCTCGAAGGCGATCCGCTCGTCGAAGATCCTCGCGTTCGAGGACCTGGGCATGGAGGCGATCCGCGAGTTCGAGGTGAAGGACATGCCGGTCACCGTCGCGGTGGACTCCTCGGGCAACTCCGTGCACAAGACCGGGCCGGCCCAGTGGCGCGCGAAGATCGGGAAGATCCCGGTCGCCGTCGCCTAGGGAGATTCCCGCATCCATGTCGCGGACCACGCTCCGGAAGAGCGGGTCGTCGGACGCGCTTTGGCTCGCGCGCGAGGCGGCCGGGCGCCGGCCGCTGCTCGTGCTCACCGCCTCGGCGCAGGACGCCGAGCGGCTGCGCGAGGAAATCGCGTGGTTCGATCCGAAGCTCTCGGTGCATCGCCTGCCCGACTGGGAGATCCTGCCGTACGACCAGTTCTCCGCGCACCCGGACCTCGTCTCCGAGCGCCTCTCGACGCTCTG
Source organism: Usitatibacter sp. (assembly GCA_035501715.1). Classification (GTDB taxonomy): domain Bacteria; phylum Pseudomonadota; class Gammaproteobacteria; order Burkholderiales; family Usitatibacteraceae; genus Usitatibacter. Next base: position 9,067 of record DATJVS010000148.1, on the reverse strand, counting down.
GCAATTCGCGCACGGCCGCTTCGATGTCGGCCTCGTTCCCGTGGTCACCGCGCTGCAGCGCCTCGCGCCGCGCTCCTATCTCGCCGCGCGCACTTTCGACCTTCGCGCGAAGACCCGGCTCGACCTCAACGCGCTTCGCGCGCAGCTCGTGGTCGCGGGCTACGCGCACGTCCAGCAGGTGATGAGCCCGGGCGAATTCTGCGTTCGCGGCGGCCTCGTCGACCTGTTCCCGACCGGCAGCACCGTCCCCTACCGCATCGACCTCGTGGGCGACGAGATCGAGACGATCCGCTCCTTCGACGTGGACACGCAGCGCTCGATCTATCCCGTGTCGGAGGTGCGCACGCTGCCCGCGCGCGAGTTCCCGCTCGACGAGGAGGGCCGTGCGCATTTCCGCGAAGCGTTCCGCGAGCGCTTCGAAGGCGACCCCACGCGAAGCCGCGTGTACAAGGACGTCTCCAACGGGATCGCGCCCCCCGGCATCGAGTGCTACCTGCCGCTCTTCTTCGACGCCACGGCGACGCTCTTCGACTATCTCCCGGCGGAAACGACGATTGTCGCGCACGGAGACGTCGCGGGCTTCGCCGAAGCGTTCTGGCGCGACCTCAAGTCCCGCCACGACCTGCTGAAGGGCGATCGCGACCGGCCGCTGCTGGAGCCCCGCGAGCTCTACCTTCCGGTGGAGGAGCTCTTCGTCGCGACGAAGGACCTGCCGCGCATCGACGTGGCGCGCGAGGGCCCCGACGTTCCCGCGATCGACGTGGACCGCCGCTCGGTGGAGCCCCTCAGGCGCCTCACGGAGTTCGTGCGATCGTTCGAGGGGCGCACGCTCATCGTGGCCGAGAGCGCGGGCCGGCGCGAGACGCTCACGTCGTTCTTCTCCGAGCACGACTTCCATCCGGCGCTCGTGGACGACTGGGCGCGCTTCGCCGAATCGCAACATCCGCTCGCGATCGCGTACGGCCCCGTGGCCTCGGGCTTCCTCCTCGAGGGCGAGCGCATCGCCGTGGTCACCGAGACGGAGCTCTACCCGGGACAGGTGCGCCAGGCGAGGAGGCGCGACGGACGCGCGCCCACCAACGCGGAAGGCATGGTGCGCGACCTGGCGGAGGTGAAGGCGGGCGACCCGGTCGTGCACAGCCAGCACGGCATCGGGCGTTACCTGGGGCTCGTGACGCTGGACCTCGGCGAAGGCGCGATGGAGTTCCTGCACCTGGAGTATGAGGGCGGGGACAAGCTCTACGTTCCGGTATCGCAGCTGCACGCGATCAGCCGCTACACGGGCGCCTCGCCCGAGGACGCGCCCCTGCATCGCCTGGGCAGCGGGCAGTGGGAGAAGGCCAAGCGCAAGGCCGCGCGCCAGGTTCGCGACACGGCCGCGGAGCTCCTCGACCTCTACGCGAAGCGCCTCGCGCGGCAGGGGCACGCCTTCCCCCTCAAAGTGCAGGACTACGAAGCGTTCGCGGGCACGTTCCCCTTCGAGGAGACGCCCGACCAGAACGCCGCGATCCACTCGGTGATCGAGGACATGACCACGGGTCGCCCGATGGATCGCCTCGTGTGCGGCGACGTGGGCTTCGGCAAGACGGAAGTCGCGATGCGCGCGGCGTTCATCGCGGTGGCGGGCGGCACCCAGGTGGCGATCCTCGTGCCCACGACGCTGCTGGCCGAGCAGCACTTCCAGAACTTCTCCGACCGCTTCGCGGCGTTCCCCGTGCGCATCGCCGAGCTCTCGCGCTTCAGGAGCCCCAGGGAAATCGCCAAGTCGCTCGAGGGCCTCGCCGCGGGATCGATCGACATCGTGATCGGCACCCACAAGCTCATCCAGAAGGACGTGCACTTCAAGGACCTGGGCCTGGTGATCATCGACGAGGAGCATCGCTTCGGCGTGCGCCAGAAGGAGGAGCTGAAGAAACTGCGCACTTCCGTGGACGTGCTCACGCTCACCGCCACGCCCATCCCGCGAACGCTCGCCATGTCGCTCGAGGGATTGCGCGACTTCTCCGTGATCGCCACCGCACCGCAGCGGCGCCTCGCCATCAAGACGTTCGTGAACCGGATCTCCAAGGGCATCGTGCGCGAGGCGGTGCTGCGGGAACTGAAGCGCGGCGGCCAGGCCTACTACCTCTACAACGAGGTGGAGACAATCGAGAACCGCCGCGCGGAGCTGGAGGAGCTGCTGCCCGAGGCACGCATCGCGGTGGCGCACGGGCAGATGCCGGAGCGCGAGCTCGAGCGCGTGATGCGCGACTTCTACCACCAGCGCACCAACGTGCTGCTCTGCTCGACGATCATCGAGACCGGCATCGACGTGCCCACCGCCAACACGATCCTCATCCATCGCGCGGACCGATTTGGCCTCGCGCAGCTGCACCAGCTCCGTGGCCGCGTGGGCCGCTCGCACCACCAGGCCTACGCATACCTGCTCACCCATGGCGAGGAAGCGCTCTCGGCGGCGGCGAGGAAACGCCTCGAGGCGATCCAGATGATGGAAGACCTGGGCGCGGGCTTCTACCTCGCGATGCACGACCTGGAGATCCGGGGCGCGGGCGAGGTGCTCGGCGAATCGCAGTCCGGCGGAATCCACGACGTGGGATTCGCGCTCTACAACGAGATGCTCGAGCATGCGGTGAAGCAGCTGAAGAGCGGCCGGGAGCCCGACCTCGCCGCGCCGCTCAGCGTCGCCACGGAAGTGAACCTGCATGCGCCCGCGCTGCTTCCCGAAGCGTATTGCGGCGACGTGCACGAGCGGCTCGTGATCTACAAGCGCCTCGCGAACTGCAACTCCGAGGAAGAGCTCGAACGCCTCACCGAGGAGCTCGTCGATCGCTTCGGCGCGCTGCCGGATGCCACGCGCGTGCTCCTCGAGTGCCACAAGCTGCGCATCCAGGGTGCGCCGCTCGGCGTGCAGAAGATCGACGCTTCCTCCGGCGGCATCGTCGTGCAGTTCGTGCCGCAGCCGCCGGTCGACCCGCGCCGCGTGCTCTCGCTCGTCCAATCGAGCCGCATCTATCGCCTGCCGGGGCCGGACCGCGTGAAGATCGAGGTGCGGCAGGAGGACCTCAAGCTGCGAGCCAACGAGGTCCGGCAATTCCTGCGCAAGCTCGCGTGACGGCCGGGATCCGCGGATGAACGCAGATGAACGCGGATAAGATTCGCCGATGAACCTCGTCGTCCAAGGGGAGGAAATCCCGACCCCTGTGCTGAAGGCCCTGCACGGCATCGTGCGGGGCTCGACCATCGAGCGGGTCTCCGACGACGCCTTCCGGATCACGCGCGCCGACCAATCGGCCCACACGCAGGTGGCGGCCCATTGCGCGGCGGCGAAGCTCGACTGGGGATTCGTCGAGGAAGGCCGCAGGCTCTCGGACTTCGCGCTCCTCGCGATGGACATGGACTCCACCCTCATCTCCATCGAGGTCGTGGACGAGATCGCGGACTTCGCGGGGCGCAAGGCCGAGGTCGCGGCCGTGACCGCATCCGCGATGCGCGGCGAGATCGACTGGCTGGAGAGCCTGCATCGCCGCGTGAAGGCGTTCGCGGGGCTCGACGCGTCGACGCTCGAGCGCGTGTACGAGGAGCGCCTGCGATTGAACAAGGGCGCCGAGCGCCTCGTGTCCGCGGCGAAGAAGAATGGCCTGCGCACGCTCCTGGTTTCGGGAGGCTTCACCTTCTTCACCGACCGCGTGCGCGAGCGCCTTGGCATCGACGAAGCCCACTCGAACAACCTCGTCGTGAAGGACGGCAAGCTGGCGGGCACCGTCGTGGCGCCCTTCGTCGACGCGAAGGGCAAGGTGGGGCACGTCGAGCGCCTCATCCGCGAGATGGGGATCCCGAGGGACCGCGTGATCGCCATCGGCGACGGCGCCAACGACCTGCCGATGATGCGCGTCTCGGGAACGAGCGTGGCCTACCACGCGAAGCCCGTCGTGAAGGCCGAGGCCTCCTACGCCCTCGACCACTCGGGGCTGGACGGCGTGCTCAATCTCTTTCCCGCCTAAGCGGGCTCGTCTTCGCCCTTGAGGTGGGAGAAGTACACGTAGCCGGGCTGCGGCACGGCCGATTCGGCGCGCTCGCGCGCGGTGTCGAGGTCCTGCGGCTTGTCCCACCAGGTGGCCCGGTTGGCCTTCTGCAGCTCCACCACCTGCGGGTTCTTCGCGAGGAATTCGCGCATGAAGCGCGTGAGGTCCGATTCGTACGCCATGCGCGGATTTTACCATCCTATAATTGGCGAAGGATGAGGCTCACCTATCCGCGCTCGTTCCTGTCGCTGCTGCTGATCGGCTTCGCCGTCGTGGTCGCGCCGTTGCTGTTCGCGCTCTTCACGAACGCGCTCGCGTTCGAGCGGCTGTCGCGGCTGGCGGAGCAGGCGGTCCACTCCTCGGTGAAGGTGACACAGGCGAGCCGCGCCCTTGCGTCGGTGATCGCCACCCTCGATCGCACCTCGAGGCAGTATGCCGTCGCCGGCGAGGCGGCGCCCCTGGAGGCCTACAGGAGCGCCCGTGCGGCTTTCCAGCGCATCGCCCGCCAGCTCGACGACATGGACCTCTCGGAGGCGCAGCGCTCGGAGCTCATGGCGATCGAGCGGGACGAGGATGCGGTGAGCCAGCTCATCGCCCGCACCGGGCCCACGCCCGAGCTCTCGCGGCGCATTCCCCAGGAGTTCGCCACGCTCTCGGAACGCGGGCAGGCGCTCGTGCAGGAGGGCGACCAGGTCACCAACCAGGCCATCGAGCAGCTGCGCGCGCAGGCGGCCAAGTCGCGCGACAGCAATTTCTGGCTCATTGTCGCGCTGATCCCCACCGCCGTCATCCTCATCGCCTCGGTCACCTTCCTCATCGCGCGGCCCATCAGCCAGGTGAGCGACCGCATCCGCGAGCTGGGCGAAGGACAGTTCGCCAAGCCCATCGCGATCGAGGGGCCGGGCGACATGGTGCGCCTCGGCGAGCAGCTCGACTGGCTGCGCGAGCGGCTCGCCACGCTGGAGGCGCAGAAGACGCGCTTCCTGCAGCACATGTCGCACGAGCTGAAGACCCCGCTCACGGCGCTTCGCGAGGGCTCCGACCTGCTTTCCTCGGGAGTCGTGGGCACGTTGAACGCCGAGCAGCGCGAGATCGCGCGCATCCTGCAGGAGAATTCCATCGAGCTTCGAAAATTGATCGAGGGCCTGCTCAACTACAGCGCCGTGCACGCGCAGGCCTCCTACCTCGACGCGAAGATCGTCCAGCTGCGCGAAGTGGTTCGTCGCGTGGTGAACGACCGCAAGCTGCCCATCGTCGCCAAGGACATGCGCATCGAATTGAACTGCGAGAACGTGACCGCGTATTGCGACGAGGAAAAGATCCGCGTGCTGCTGGACAACCTGCTGTCCAACGCGATCAAGTACTCCCCCGACCGCGGGCTCATCTCCATCAAGCTCTACAAGGACCACAACGACGCGGTGATCGAGGTGCTCGACGAGGGCCCCGGCATCCCGCCCGTGGACCGCGAGAAGATCTTCGAGGCGTTCCATCGCGGCGCCGACTCTCCGGTGGCGGCGATCAAGGGCAGCGGCCTGGGCCTGTCGATCGTGAAGGAATACGTGCAGCTCCACAAAGGCCGCATCGAGGTCCTCGACGGCCCCGGCGCGCACTTCCGCGTGCGCTTCCCGCGCAAGAAGACCGGCGCCGAGGAAGAGGCGGCCGCATGACCATGGCAGATTTCTTGCACGTGCCTTCCCTCGAGCGCCGAATCCACGGCGTGGCGACTGCGACGACGAGATGGCACTGCGACAAGCTTCCCTCGAGGCCCTGATGCCCAGGCACGCGAAGGCCTCCCTGTTGCTGGTTGACGACGATCCGGACCTGCTGCGGTTGCTCTCGATCCGGCTCAAGGCCAACGGCTACGACGTGACCGCGGTGGACAGCGGCCAGCGGGCGCTCGCATCGATCGCCGCGTCGCGCCCCGACTTGCTGCTCACCGACCTTCGCATGGACGCGATGGACGGCATGGCGCTCTTCCAGGAAGTGCAGGCGAGCTATCCGGGGCTGCCGGTGATCATCCTCACCGCGCACGGCACGATTCCCGACGCCGTGGCCGCGACCCGGCGCGGCGTCTTCGGATACCTCACCAAGCCCTACGACGCCGAAGAGCTGCTCTTCCAGATCGATCGCGCGCTCACCCTGCACGGCTCGGGATCGCCGCGCCAGTCGGGGCCCTCCGCGCTGTGGCGCGAGGACATCGTGACGCAGTCTTCGCTCATGGAGGACCTCCTCGCGAAGGTGCAGCGCGTGGCCGCCGGGGACGCGAGCGTGCTGATACAGGGCGAAAGCGGCAGCGGCAAGGAATTGCTCGCCCGGGCGATCCATCGCGCGAGCGCGCGCGCGAGCCAGCCCTTCGTCGCGATAAACTGCGGCGCCATTCCCGAGACGCTGCTCGAAAGCGAGCTCTTCGGCCACACCAAGGGCGCGTTCACCGGCGCCATCGCCGAGCAGCGGGGCCTCTTCGTCGCCGCGGACAAGGGCACGCTCTTCCTCGACGAGATCGGCGACATGCCGCTCGCCCTGCAGGTGAAGCTGCTTCGAGTGATCGAGACGCGCGAGGTGCGCCCGATCGGGGCGACGCGCACGATCCCTTTCGACGTCCGCATCATCTCGGCCACGCACCGCGACCTCGCGAAGGAGAAGGACGAAGGGGCGTTCCGCGAGGACCTCTTCTACCGGCTGAACGTGGTCGCGCTCAAGGTGCCCACGCTCGAGGAGCGCCCCGAGGACATTCCGCTCCTCGCGCAGCACTTCGCCGCGAAGCTCGCGCCGCGCTACGGGCGCGAGAAGGCGGCGTTCGCGCCGGAAGCGCTCGAGCTCCTCGTGAAGGGCAAGTGGCCCGGCAACGTGCGGCAGCTCTTCAACGTGGTGGAGCAGTCGATCGCGCTCTGCCCCACGCAGATCATCCCGCAAGCCTTCGTCGAGCAGGCGATCCAGGTGGAGATGCACGAGATGACGTCGTTCGAGGACGCGCGCAAGCGTTTCGAGCGCGATTACCTCACGCGCATCCTCAAGCTCACCAAGGGCAGCGTCACGCAGGCCGCCAAGCTCGCGCGGCGCAATCGAACGGAGTTCTACAAGCTGCTGCAGCGCCACGGCATCGAGGCCGCGAGCTTCAAGGCCGACGCCAAGGGCGACGCGAAAGCCGACGCGAAATAGGCGCGAAGCGCGTCGGCCCTGTCGCTCGCGGGCGACATGGCATTCGCGCGCCGAATCAACAAGTTGAGCCGACTTCCGTGGATGGCTGTCGTTGCGTTGCGACGCTCTGCGCCCCGCGGAGCGCGGATGCCAACGCCCGTCTTACGCTAAGTCGTTGATGAGACGCGCATTCGCGCTCTTGGCATCGTCCTTGCACATGGAGGGATGTGTCACCCTCCTGTATTCAAGAGTGCGCCTTGTGGGGCAGGTTCTTCCTGCCCCGTTTTTTTTGGCGGCGCTATTCCGGATAGCCGTTCAGCAGGTACATGCTGAGCAGCGGGATGCCCGGCTTGCCGAGCGGCGCAAGCCACTGGCCGTAGATCTCCTCGATCTGGCCCGAGCGATAGAGCGAGGCGAGCGTGCGGTCGACGATGAGGCGGAACTCCGCGTCGTTCCTGCGCACGGCCAACCCGTACGGCTCGTAGGAAAGGTCCTCGGAGAAGACGATGAGGCCCTCCGCGCCGCCGCCCACGAGGAAGGTGCCCACGAGCTTGGTGCGATCGCTCGCCATCGCGTCGACCTTGCCGTCCTTGAGCATCTCGAACGCTTCGATCACAGTCTTGGTCTTGACCACTTCCGCTTTCACGAAGCGCTTGGCGAGGCCCTTCTCGACCGCGTCCAGCGTCGTCGTTCCCTCCGCAACGGCGATCTTCTTGCCCTGCAGCTCGGCGATCGTGGTGGCGGAGGACTTGCGCGCGAGGATCGTGGCCGCGTCCACGAAGATGGGCAGGCTGAAGTCCACCTTCTCGCGCCGCGACATCGTGATCGTCGTGGTGCCGCACTCGATGTCGACGTCGCCCTTCGCGACGGCCTCGAGGCGCGTGGCCGGCGTGGTCGAGACCCATTCAACTTTGGAAGGGCCTCCCGCGGACGCGACGGCGGAAGCGATGCGCTTGCACAGCTCGACCGAGTAACCGACCGGCTGGCCGTCGTTCTTGGACTTGAATGCGAACGGCGCGGAAGTCTCGGAGTAGCCGAGGCGAAGGGCGCCGCGCTTCTTGGCGTCGGCCATCGTCTGGGCGGAGGCGGCAGTGACTGCGAGCAACACGGCGAGCGAAGCCACCGCGAGGAACGAGCGTTGCATGATTCTCCCTTTTTTGTGGTGTGGGCCCGAAGGTAGGCCGCACGATTCTACTCGGACTTGATGCCCGCCTCCTTGAAGAGCCGCGCGTACTTCGCGAGCTGCTCGCGCGTCGCCGCTCCCAGCTCCTCGGGCGTGGAACCGCGGATGGTGAGGCCCTGGTTGTTGAGCTTCTCGCGCACCTCGGGATCCGCGAGCGCCTTCACGATCTCGGCGTTGAGGCGCGCGACGATCTCCTTCGGCGTCCCGGCCGGCGCCATGATCGTGAACCAGGAATTGAAGGTGAAGCCCGGCAATCCGGAGGTGGAGACCGTCGGCACTCCCGGGAATTGCGCGAGGGGCTCGGGCGTCGTGACGCCGATGAGGCGCAGCTTTCCCCCGCGCACGAGGCCCGCGACCGTGGCGAGCCCCTGGAACGCATCGGGCACCTCGCCCGCGGCCACACCGACGGCCGCCTGCGTCGCGCCCTTGTAGGGAACGTGGGTGAGCCTGATTCCCGCGCTCGAGGCGAAGAGCGCCATCGCGATGTGCTGCGGGCTGCCCACGCCGCCGGAGCCGTAGTTGATCTCGCCCGGATGCGCCTTCGCCGCGGCCACGAGATCGGCGGCGCTGCGATAGGGCGTGCCGTTGTTCGCGACGAGCCCCCATTCGATCGTGGCCACGAGCGACACGGGCTCGAAGTCCCTGAGGATGTCCCACGGCAGCTTCGTGCCCACGTTCGGCAACATGGTCATGATGCTGTCGTTGAAGCCGCCGATGGTGTAGC
>DATJVS010000147.1:0-3511 GCA_035501715.1 Usitatibacter sp. | reverse complement strand
CGCGTGCACCAGGGCACGATCAACAAGGACACGCAGCTCTACATCGGGGAGGGCAAGAAGCCGTTCAAGACCGGGCACCTCTTCCAGCTGCAGGGCAAGGAGTACATCGAGGTCGATTCGCTCCTGCCCGGCGACATCGGCGCGGTGACGAAGATCGAGGAGATCGACTTCAACTCCGTCCTCCACGATTCCCACGACGAGGACAACATCCGCCTTCGCTCGCTCGAGTTCCCCACGCCCATGCACGCGATCGCCGTGGAGACCAAGAAGAAGGGCGACGAGCAGCGCCTCTTCGACGTGCTGCACAAGCTCGAGGTCGAGGATCCGTGCCTGTGGGTCGAGCGCCACCCGACGACGCACGAGACGGTGATGCGCGGCCTGGGCGACCTGCACATGCGCACCAAGCTCGAGAAGCTCGCGACGCAATACAAGATGGACGTGGCGACCAAGCCGCCGAAGATTCCCTATCGCGAGACGGTGACCAAGCGAAGCGAGGGCCATTGCCGGCACAAGAAGCAGACGGGCGGCGCCGGCCAGTTCGGCGAGGTGTTCCTCAAGATCGAGCCGCTCGCGCGCGGCACGGGCTTCCAGTTCGCGAGCGAGGTGAAGGGCGGCGTGATCCCCACGGTCTTCATCCCCGCGGTCGAGAAGGGCGTGAAGATGGCGCTCGACCACGGCGTGGTCGCGGGCTACCCGGTGGAGGACGTGCGCGTGATCGTGTACGACGGCAAGAGCCACGACGTGGACTCGAAGGAGATCGCCTTCGTGACCGCGGGGCGCAAGGCCGTGGTCGACGCGATCCTCAAGGCCTCGCCCATCATGCTCGAGCCCATCGTGAACATCGAGATCACCGCGCCCGACCGCTTCGTGGGCGACCTCGCGTCCGACATCTCCAGCAAGCGCGGCCAGGTGACCGGCACCGAATCCACGGGCGGCGACCTCATGGCGATCAAGGGGATGGTGCCGCTTTCGGAAGTGACCGAGTACCAGTCGCGGCTGCGGTCGGTCACGGGCGGCCAGGGCGCCTACACCATGGAATTCAGCCACTACGCGCCGGTGCCGCCGCAGATGCAGGCCCAGCTCGCCTCCCAGTTCAAGCTGCAGCAGGAAGAGGACTAACGTCCGCTAGCGAAGCAACCGCGGTGCCGCGCCGCGACTTTTCCACAGGGCTATCCACAGGGCCAAGAAACTTTCCGATTTCCGATTGACTTCGGCCACCGCCGGTAGCAATTTGTTACCCGAGGCACGGCGCACACGCATCGACAAGAGTCAGGCGGTTGCAGGGAGGCCCCCATGTTCGTCATTCGCGACCAGCAGCTGCGGCTGCTCGTCCTCGGGCAGCTCATTCGCGAGCTCCAGCAGGCGGCGCACGACAAGACGCCCCCGCCGGAGGGATTCACCCAGGCGCAGGCCGAGGAGCTTGCCGCCATCTCGTCGGCGGAGCTCGTGAAGCTCGCCGAGATGACCGAGCCGCGCGTGGCGGTGCAGATCGACGTGGGCTCGCTCGAGCACGGCCTGAGGCAGGTGGACTACCTCAACAAGCGCTCGCGCCAGCTCGAGTACTTCGTCACTCACGGCGCCACCTCGAACATGCTCTCGAAGCTCTTCCGCATCTCGTCGGCGGACGTGACGCTCAAGCGGCGCCTCTTCTCGGGCACGAGCTCGGCGCTGCGCCGGCCCGCGATGCCGCCGCACGCGGTGCGGGAGAAGATCCAGCAGCGCTGGTTCGAGATCCGCAAGGGCAAGGAGCGCGAGCCCGTCCGCGCGGAGGACTACGAGGAGCTGCACCTGGACTTCGGCCAGTACACCTTCGCCACCCTGTGGGCGGTGGTGCACGAGTTCGACGGAGAGTGAATCCCTACTCGACGTGCTGCGCGATCTCGCGCCGGACGAACTCGTGGAAGTGGACCATGCCGTCTTCCATCGGCGATTGATACGGCCCGTGCTCCTCGCGGCCCTCCATTAGCAGCGCGCGGCGCCCCTCGGTCATGCGCATGCAGATCTCTTCGTCTTCCAGCGCCGTCTCGTGGTACGCCTTCTGCTGCGCGGCCATGAATTCGGGCTCGAAGAGCACGATCTCCTCGGGGTAGTAGAACTCCACCACGTTCACGTGCCTCTCGGGCCCGCGCGGGTGCAGCGTGGAGATCACGAGCACGTGCGGATACCACTCGACCATGACGTTCGGGAAGTACGTGAGCCAGATGGCGCCGTGCGGCGGCGGCTCGCCGTTCCTGTACTTGAGCACCTGCTCGTGCCACATCCGGTACACGTCCGAACCGGGCTTGCCCAGCGCCTGGTGCACGCCCACGGTCTGGACGCTGTGCCAGTCGCCGAATTCCCAGTCGAGGTCGTCGCAGGTGACGAAGTGCCCGAGCCCCGGGTGGAACGGCCCCACGTGGTAGTCCTCGAGGTACACCTCGATGAACGTCTTCCAGTTGAACGCGTACTCGACGACGTCCACCTTGCCGAGCATGTAGCCCTCGAAGTCGAGCTCCCGGGCGACGCCCAGCTTCGCGAGGTCTTTCGCGACGTCGCGCTTGCCGTTGAACAGCATGCCGTTCCACCGCTGCAGCTCCTGGCGCGGCAGGTCGAGGCACGGCATGTCCGGGAACGAAGGAGCGCCGATGTGCCTGCCGCGGCCGTCGTAGGCCCAGCGGTGCACCGGGCACGTGATGGTGCCGCCGGGAAGCGATCCGGCCCCCTTCAGCATGATCGCCTGGCGATGGCGGCACACGTTCGACACGAGGTCGTGGCGCCCGTCGTTGTTCACCAGGGCCCAGCCGCCGTTCGCGCGCCAGTCGAGCACGCGATAGTCGCCGGGATTGGGCGCCATCTGCACGTGGCCCACGTAACCGGGACCGCGGCCGAAGAGAAGCTTCGATTCGAGCTCGGCCACTTTCGGGTCGAAGTACCACGAAAGCGGCAGATGCGGGGTGGCTCGCTGGAGCGCTTTTTGACTCGCGAGATCCGTCATTATCGACACCTCCAATACCAATGAAGATGGAAACAACGCGGGCTAATCGAGTCAGCTAGCTTTTAACTCTGCAGCTCCGTCCCGACGGAATTGCTACGAGTGTCTATTTTGCGCCAAGACACCTTATCTTTCAAGACCTTCAGCGAAATTTTCAGGATAGTAGAATAGCGGCCATGCCCGCTTCCGCCGCCGCCCCGGCCACCGCCGGACTCACCTTCGAGAAGGCCCTCGAAGAGCTCGAAGCCCTCGTCGCGAGAATGGAGGAGGGGAAGCTTCCTCTCGAGGAATCGCTCGGCGCCTACCAGCGCGGCGCGGAGCTCATCAAGTACTGCGAATCGAAGCTCGCCGATGCCCAGGCCCGCATCGCGGTGCTCGACGGCGAGAGCCTGCGCGACTTCAAGACCGAATCGAAGTGAGCACGCCCGATTTCGACGCGTGGTCGCGCGAAGTCGCCACCCGCATGGAGCACGTGCTGTCGGAACAGCTTCCGGCTTCGCGCGTGGCGCCCTCGCGCCTTCACGACGCGATGCGCTACTC
>DATJVS010000146.1:0-2271 GCA_035501715.1 Usitatibacter sp. | reverse complement strand
GGTCGAGCCGGACACGGTGCCCAATCCGGACGTGGCGAGCCTCACGGAAATGTACGAGCGCTTCTGGCGCGAGCACGGCGATGCCGACGTGGTGCTGGGTATCGGCGGCGGCAGCGCGCTCGATACCGCCAAGGCGCTGATGGTGGGCACGCCCAGTGGAAAATTCTCGGAACTGGTGCAGCTTCTCGCCACCGGCAAGCCTTTCGTGCCCGCGCGCGTGAAGCCCCTGGTCACGGTCCCCACGACCGCGGGCACCGGAAGCGAGGTCACGCCATGGGCCACGGTATGGGACCGGACGCCCGGCGTGATGAAGAAGTATTCGCTGCACCTGAAGGAAACGTGGCCCGAGGCGGCGATCGTCGATCCCGAGCTCACGCTCTCGCTGCCCGCCGGGCCCACGCTCGCCGCGGGCCTCGATGCGCTCTCGCACGCGCTCGAGTCGATCTGGAACGTGAACTCGAATCCGATCTCCGATACCCATGCCGTCGCCGCCGCGCGCGAGGTGCTTGCGACGCTGCCCCGGCTCATGAAGGACCTGAAGAATGCCGAGCTGCGCTCGAGGATGTCGCTCGCGGCGCTGAAGGCGGGCCTCGCGTTCTCGAACACGAAGACGGCGCTCGCCCATTCGATCTCCTACGACATGACGCTGCACCACGGCCTGCCGCACGGGATCGCCTGCTCGTTCACGCTGCCGATGGTGCTCGCCCGCGCCACCGGCATCGATCCGGCGCGCGACGCGGTCCTGGCGCAGGTGTTCGACATGGACCTGAAAGACGCGCCCGCCAGCCTCGGCGAGTTCCTGCGGGGATTGGGCGTGAGCACCGATTTCGCGGCCTACGGCGTCGGCGCCGAGGAGGCCCGGCGCATGGTGGTGAATGCGCTCGACGGCGTTCGCGGCAAGAATTTCATCGGGGCCGGCGCGCCCGCCTGACGCCCGCGGGGCGGTTGCGGGATAATCGTGCATCTCTTCGCGAGGCACGACGAGGGCGACACCCGTATGACGCGCGGCAAAGAACCGATCCTGCTCACGCCGGGCCCGCTGGTCACATCGCGGCAGACCCGGGAAGCGATGCTGCGCGACTGGGGCTCGTGGGACGCGCCGTTCAACGAGGTCACGGCATCGTTGCGCCGCGACCTTCTCGCGGTCGTCCACGCGAGCGCCACGCACGAGTGCGTTCCGCTGCAGGGCAGCGGGACCTTCTCCGTGGAGGCGGCGCTCTCCAACATCGTGCCGCGAAACGGCAAGGTGCTCGTCCCGCAGAACGGCGTCTATTGCGTGCGCATCGCGAAGATCCTTCGCTACCTCGGCCGCGACCACTCGGTGATCGACATTCCGGAGGACCGGCATCCCACGGGCGCGATGCTCGAGGCCGCATTCGCAGCCGACCCGTCCATCACGCACGTGGCGCAGGTGCATCTCGAGACGGGCGTGGGGATGCTGAACCCGCTCGAGGAAATCGCCGCCGCATGCGAACGCCACGGCAAGGGACTCATCGTCGATGCGATGAGCGCTTTCGGCGCGGTGGAGATCGACCTCACGAAGATCGCCGTCGATGCGCTGGTCGCCGCCTCGGGCAAGTGCATCGAGGGCCCGCCGGGCATGGGCTTCGTGATCGCGCGCCGCTCGGTCCTCGAGAAGTGCCAGGGCAATTCGCACTCGCTCGCCATGGACCTGCACGACCAATGGACCTACATGGAGCGCACGGGCCTGTGGCGCTTCACGCCGCCCACGCACGTGGTGGTGGCTTTCCGCGCGGCGCTGGACCAGTTCCTCGCCGAGGGCGGAACGGCCGCGCGCGGCGCGCGCTACCGGAAGAACTGCGACGCGCTCCTCGAGGGCATGGCCGCGCTCGGCTTCAAGTCCTTCGTCCCGCGCGAAGCACAGGCGCCGGTGATCGCGACCTTCCACGCCCCCGCGGATCCCGCGTACGCGTTCCAGCCGTTCTACGAGCGGATGCGCTCGCGCGGCTACATCCTCTATCCGGGCAAGCTCACGAAGGCCGAGACGTTCCGCGTGGGCTGCATGGGCGCCATCGACGCGAACGAGATGCGAAACTTCGTGTCGGCGGTGGCCGAGACGCTGAGGGACATGGGCATCCGCCAGGTCGCGCCGCGCGCGACGGCCGCCGCCTGATCGTTTCCCGCCGGTAATCGCACGGCCGGTGGGAGGCCGAGCGGCTCTTCAGTATCATCCGGACAAACCAAGGAGGAGGAGCTTTCCCGGATGGGCCAGGCGGTCGGCGTGCTCTTCGACGGCATCGCCTATGGAAG
>DATJVS010000145.1:0-4994 GCA_035501715.1 Usitatibacter sp. | reverse complement strand
GATGAGCAGGCCGAAGCTCGAGGTGAGGAAGCCGAACGCCGCGATCACGAGGAGCAGTCCCGGCCAGCTTCCGTCCACGCGCACGCCGAAGATCGCGATGCCCGCGGCGTAGATGCCCAGCATCATCACCGTGGCGACGATCATTCCCGAGAGCACGCGGCTGCCCAGCAGGAGCCGGCGCGACACCGGCGCCGCGCGAAGCCGCTTCCAGAGTCCCATGCGGCGCATGAGCAGCACCGCGACGCCGAGGTCGATGCCCGAGAAGAGGATGAACTGCACGCCCATGCCCGCGAAGGAATGCGCGTAGGGGTTGTACTTGCGGTCGCCCGAGGTGACCTCGCGCTCCTTCGTCTGGAACGGCATCTTCAGGGAGAAACCGGCGCCGCCGCCGAAGGCCGGGCGCGCGACTTCCTCCATCACGTGCTGCGCGAGCAAGCCCTTCACGAGCGCCATGGTCACGGCCTGCGACGGATCGACGTGGATCTCGATCTCCGGTTTCGCCGCGCCCGGGCGGAACAGCGCGCGAGGCGCTTCCTCGCCGAATCCTTTCGGAAGCACGACGGCCGCGCGGATCTTGCCGGCGCGCACCTGCTCGACGGCGGGCGCGAGCTCGAAGTCGCGCAGGTCGAAGTTGTCGTCCTTGCGCATGGACGCCACGATCGCCTTCGTGACCTCGCTCTTGTCGAGGTCCACCACCGCGATTGGAATGCGCGCGGGGCGCTTGCCGGGATTGCCGCCCAGCGTCGCGCCGAAGAATCCGGCGATGAGGATCGGCGCCACGAGCGAGATGACAATCGCGCGCCGATTGGAGAAATACAGCCTTAGGTCGGTGCGCACGAGCGCGAGCAGGGCTTTCATCGCCCGTCCCTCAGCGCGCTGCCGGTGAGCTGCAGGAACACGGATTCGAGCGATGGCCCCTTGGGCACCGCGGGCGCCGTGCCGAGCTTCAGGAGGTTCTCGCGCGTATCGGAAGCGACCACCTTGCCGTGGTCCACGATCACGATGTGGTCGCAGAGGCGCTCGGCCTCTTCCATGTAGTGCGTCGTATAGACGAGCGCCTTGCCGCGGTCGCGAAGGCTCTCGAGGTTCTCGAAGATGGCGTTGCGGCTCTGGGGATCGACGCCGACGGTGGGCTCGTCCAGGAGCAGCACGTCGGGATCGTGCACCAGCGCGCACGCGATGTTGAGGCGCCGCTTCATGCCGCCGCTGAACTTCGCGGGCTTGTCGGCCGCGCGATCGGCGAGTCCCACGAGCGCCAGCGCCGCGTCCACGCGCTCGTCGAGGAGCCTGCCCTCGACGCCGTAGAGCGCGCCCATGAGGCGAAGGTTCGCCCCGGCGCCGAGATCCTCGTAGAGCGCGATCTCCTGCGGCACGAGGCCCAGGCGCCGCTTGGCCTCGTTCGCGGTCTCGCCGAGGGCCATGCCATCGACATGCACGCTGCCGCGATCGGGCGCGGTGAGCCCGGTGATCATCGATACGGTGGTGGTCTTGCCCGCGCCGTTGGGGCCCAGCAGCCCCACGATCTGGCCGGGCTCGACCCTGAGCGAGATTCCCGCCACGGCGGCGGTCTCGCCGTAGGACTTCCAAAGATCCGTTGCCTCGAGCATGGCTCCTCCTGGTGACGGCCATGGTACCCAGGAGGACGCGATCCACCCGCGAAATGCGACGAGCTGCGGCTAGGCGGCGCGAATGGCGCGCAGGTGGGCGAAGACGAAGCCCACGGGGATGAGCAGCAGGCCGTCGCCGACGATGACCGCGGTCGTGCCGAAGCGGGCCGCGATGAAGCCCGCAAGCCCCACGCCCACCGACTGGCCGATGAAGAAGAAGGACGCGAAGAGGGCCACCGCCACGCCGCGCCGCGTGGGCGCCATCTGCGTGGCGTTGGTCTGCAGCGTGTTGTGGATCGCGTAGAAGCCCAGGCCCGCGACGAGGCAGCCGGCCGTGGCCACCGCGATGTGCGGCGACCACGCGATGGCCAGGCAGCCGATCGCGAGGAGCACCACGCCGAAGCGGGCGAGCCTCACCTCGCCGAACGCGCGCACGAATCGCCCGGCGAAGATGGCGAAGATCGCGCCGCCGGCCGCATAGGGCACGAGCGCGAGGCCCGCGATCGCGAGCTCGGTGCCGCGGTTCATGTGCAGGTGCGTGGGCGTGAAAGCGGTCGCGCTCAGCACCAGCATGCCCTCGACGAAAACCGTGCAGACGATCACCCGCGCCCACGGGACGCGCAACACCTCGATCGCGTCGAGCAGGAAAGTCGTGCCCTTCGCGGGCGGTGGCGCCGGATCGTTGCGGGCGGCGCGCAGGATCGAGATCGCGCAAAGCGCCAGCCAGGCGGCCAGCACGCCGAAGGGCCAGCGGAACTCGGCGTTCTCCGCCGCGATCCCGCCCACGGCCGCGCCCAGCGCGAGGCCCGAGATCTGTCCCAGCAGGAAGCGCGCGATCACGGGCTGGCGGTCCTTGTACGGAACCACGTCGCCGATCCACGCGAGCGACAGCGGGATGATGCCCGCGCAGAAGGCGCCCGCGAGGATGCGTCCCGCGAGCAGGCCCTCGAGCCCTTGCGCGAACAGGCACCCGAGCGTGGCGATCGCCGCGATGCCGCAGGCCCAGCCGATGACGCGCAGCTTGCCGAAGCGATCGCCCAGCGGGCCGAAGAGGATCTGCATCAGTCCGTAGGCCACCGCGAATCCGGTGACGACCGACGAAGCGTGATCGAGGCCCACGTGGAATTCGGCCGTGAGCCGCGGCAGCATCGCGTCGGTCACGCGGAGCGACGCGGCGCTCGCGAAGGAAGCGAGCGCGAGCAGGACGATCGCGAGCCGCATCGCCGCCGGTTCTATCGGCCCGGGAACGTGCAGCTCTGGCCCTGCGAGTCGCGGCGCACGGTGACGCGCGCGAGGTTCGCGAAACGCGGCTTCAACGCACGCCAGATCCAGACGCTCAGGTTCTCGAGGCTGGGAAGGGCGAGGCCGTCGATCTCGTTGAGCATCTTGTGGTCGAGCGAATCGCGCACCGCGCGGCAGGCCTTCTCGACTTCGCCGAGATCCGCGACGAATCCCGTCTCCGGATCGGGCTCGCCCGCGAGCGCCACTTCCACCTGGAACGAGTGGCCGTGCACGCCGCGGTAGAGATGCCCCTCGGGATACCTGTCGAAGTGGTGCGCGGCATCGAAGCCGAACTGGTAGCTCACTTCCATGGGCTAGCGGATCCCGATGATCTTGTGCGATTGCAGCGACAGGCGCCAGCGCGGATGCGCCAGGCAGTATTCCACGGCGCCGCGCGTGTTCGCATCGCGCGCGGGGCCGTCCATGGGCTGCAGGAAGAAGTGGTCGAAGGCGAGGGACTCGAATCGCTCGGGCAATGCGTCGGCCTGCGGGTACACGAGCTTGAGCTCGTCGCCGGAATCCACCGCGAGCGCGGCCGTGGCCTTCGGGCTCACGCACAGCCAGTCGATCCCATCGGGCGGCGCGATGGTGCCGTTGGTCTCGATGGCGACGCGGAAGCCGCGCGCGTGCAGCGCGTCGATGGCCGCGCGATCGAGCTGCAGCAGCGGCTCGCCGCCCGTGCACACGACGAATCGATGCGCCTTCGAGGACGCGGGCCACTGCATCGCGATCGCTTCGGCGAGCGCATCGGCCGTGTCGAACCTGCCGCCGCCCGTCCCGTCGGTGCCCACGAAATCGGTGTCGCAGAAGTTGCACGTCGCCGCCGCGCGATCCTCCTCGCGGCCGGACCAGAGGTTGCATCCGGCGAAGCGGCAGAACACCGCGGGCGTCCCGGCGTTGGCGCCTTCGCCCTGCAGCGTGTAGAAGATCTCCTTGACCGAGTACATCAGTCCGCTTGCATGTGCGCGGCCTTGGCGATCTTGCCCAGGCGCTCGCGCTCGTTGGCGATGAACGCGATGTACTCCTTGAGCGTGTAGGGCGCGGGCTCGATGCCCTTGGGCACGAGCTTGTCGGCGAACTCCTTGCTCTTCACCACGGCGTAGATCTCGGCGCTCATGCGCTCGACGATTTCCTTCGGCGTGTCCTTCGGCGCGAAGAGTCCCGCCCAGTGCCCGATGTCCACCTGCGGATAACCCTGCTCCTTCGCGGTGGACAGCTCCGGGAACGCGGTGATGCGCTTCTCGTAGGTGCACGCAATGGCCTTGAGCTTGCCGGCCTTGATCTGCGGGATTACCACGATGCTCGCCTCGGACGTGGCCTGGACGTTGCCCGCGACCACGGAGGTCACGCTCTCGCCGCCGCTCTTGAACGGGACCACGGTCATGTTGTTCACGCCCGCCTGCTTGAGCATCTCGGCCACGAAGTGCGGCGTGCTGCCGGTGCCGGCGGTGGCCCAGTTCACGCCCTTGTCGCCCTGCTGCTTCGCCCACGCCACGAATTCCTTCAGGTTGTTCGCGGGCACCGAGGGATTCACGACGATGACCGAGGGCGCCACCGCGATCATGCCCACGGGCACGAGGTCGCTGTCCTGGTAGGGCATGTCCTTGCGGATCATGCTGTTGGTGATCACGCCCGCGGCGCCGATGAGGAACGTGTAGCCGTCGGGCTTCGCCTTGGCGACGTAGTCGGCGCCGATGGCCGCGCCCGCGCCGGGCTTGTTGTCGATCACGATGGGCTGGCCCAGCTTCTTCGATACGCCCTCGGCCGCCGCGCGCGTGATGAGGTCGTTCGCGCCCCCGGGCGCGAAGGGGACGACCCAGTGGATCGGGCGCTCGGGCCACGCGGCGTTGGCGATTGCAATGGACGAAGCCGCGAGTGCGGCGGCGATGCGCAAGACGAACCTCATGGGATTCCCTCCTGTTGTATTTCCGCAATTATCGCGCAAAGAGGGGTTGACGCTCTCCATGTTGCATGGCAGCATCGAGCCATCAACGAGGCACGAGGTTTTTCCGAGAGACATGATGAATCGACTTCAACACATCGCGACCGCGCACTGGCAGTGCTTCGGGTCCGGCTATTCGCTGGATTCCAAGCCGCGAGTCATGC
>DATJVS010000144.1:0-11037 GCA_035501715.1 Usitatibacter sp. | reverse complement strand
CGCTCGCCTCCGACCCGCAGGCGCATGCGGCGGGCGAGAAGCTCTTCCTCAACTATTGCACCCAGTGCCACGCGTCGGACGCGCGCGGCGGCAAGGGCTTCCCGAACCTCACCGACGACGACTGGCTCTACGGCGGCGCGCCCGAGACAATCGAGCAGACGATCGCGAACGGCCGCAACGGCGTGATGCCGGCGTGGGGCCCGGTGCTCAAGGAAGAAGGGGTGAAGGACGTCGCGAACTACGTGCGCTCGCTCTCGGGCCTTTCGAGCGACGCGGTGCGCGCCGAGCGCGGCAAGGCCACCTTCGCCACCTACTGCACGGCCTGCCACGGCGCCGACGGCAAGGGCAACCAGGCGCTGGGCGCGCCCAACCTCACGGACGCGATCTGGCTCTACGGCTCGTCGGAGGCCACGCTCGTCGAGACAATTTCCCGCGGGCGCAACAACAAGATGCCGGCGTGGAAGGACATGCTGGGCGAAGCGCGCGTGCACGTGCTGGCCGCTTACGTGTATGGCCTCTCGCATCCGGAGACGGCGAAGGGCGCGAACGCGCAGGGCAAATGAGCGCGGTCGACGGCGACGGCCTCGAGCAGTCGCTCTACGAGGTCCGCCGCAAGATCTATCCGCGCGCGGTGCACGGCAACTTCGCGCGCTGGCGCTGGTCGCTCGTCTTCGCCACCCAGCTGGTCTTCTACGGCACCGCGTGGCTGCAATGGAACGGGCGCCAGGCGCTGCTCTTCGACCTCACCGCGCGCAAGTTCTACATCTTCGGCCTCGTGTTCTGGCCGCAGGACATCGTGTACCTCACGGTGCTGCTGGTGGTCTCGGCGCTCTCGCTCTTCCTCTTCACGGCGATCGCGGGGCGGCTGTGGTGCGGATACGCCTGTCCGCAGACCGTGTACACGGAGATCTTCCTCTGGATCGAGCGCGCCATCGAGGGCGACCACATGTCGCAGGCGAAGCTCGACCGCTCGCAGGCGAGCGTGCGCAAGGTGGGGCTGAAGACCGCCAAGCACGCGGCCTGGGTCGCGCTTTCGCTCTGGACGGGCTTCACCTTCGTCGGCTACTTCACGCCCATCCGTTCGCTCGCCGCGAGCGTGGGGTCCTTCTCGCTGGGCCCGTGGGAGACATTCTGGCTGCTCTTCTACGGATTCGCCACCTACGGCAACGCGGGCTGGATGCGCGAGCAGGTGTGCAAGTACATGTGCCCCTATGCCCGCTTCCAGAGCGCCATGTTCGACCGCGACACGCTGATCATCACGTACGATCCGGGCCGCGGCGAGCCGCGCGGGGCGCGCAGCCGCAAGGCCGACCCGAAGGCCCTGGGCCTGGGCGACTGCGTCGATTGCGGCATCTGCGTGCAGGTCTGTCCCACGGGCATCGACATCCGCAAGGGCCTGCAGTACGAATGCATCGGCTGCGCCGCGTGCATCGACGGCTGCGACCAGGTGATGGCGAAGATGAACTACGCGCCGGGCCTGATCCGCTACTCCACCGAGAACGCGATGCAGAAGGGCTGGGACTGGAAGCAGGTGGCCCGGCGCGTGAGGCGCCCGCGCGTGATCGTGTACACCTCGATACTCGCCGCGATCGTCGTGGCGGCCGGCGTGGGCCTCGCGCTTCGCTCGCCCATGAAGATGGATGTGATCCGCGACCGGGGCACGCTCGCCCGCGAGGTGGAAGGCGGGCGCATCGAGAACGTCTATCGGCTGCAGGTCATGAATACGCTGGAGACGCCGCAGCGATTCACGCTTTCGGTGCACGGTCCCGCGGGGCTGGGCGAGCTCGAGCTCCTCGCCGAATCGCAGCCCATCGAGATCGCTCCGGTGACCACGCGCGCCATCGCCGTGCGGGTGAGGGCGGCCGCGGGCGCGGCCAAGGGACTGCAGCCCATCGAGTTCACCCTCGCCTCGACCACGTCGCGCATCGTCGAGAAATCGCGCTTCATCGTTCCGTGAAGGAGTCAGACATGAGCAACGAGCACATCGCCTGGTATCGCCACCCGTGGCCCTGGATCCTCATGAGCGGGCCCGCGGTGGTCGTCGTGGCCGGCATATGGACCGCGGTGATCGCCGTGCGCAGCAGCGACGGGCTCGTCACCGAGGACTACTACCGCAAGGGCATGACGATCAATCGCGTGCTCGCGCGCGAACGCCACGCGGGCGACCTGGGCATCGTCGCCACGCTGGCATTCGCCGATCGTGTCGTGCGCGTGGAGCTGCCCGCGTCGGTGCCGGCGCCCGCGGGCCTGCGCCTCGCGCTCTCGCATCCGGCGCGCGGGACGCATGACGAAGCGATCGACATGGCGCCCGTCGGACCCAACGTGTACGAGGGCGCGCTGCAGGCGGCCCCGCAGGGCGTGAGCCGCATCGTGCTCGAGGACCGCGAGCGCACGTGGAGGCTCGACGGCGCCATGCGCGGCGCGCCCGGCTCGCTCACGCTCGGCGTCGCGCGTCCATGAAGCGGCGCCTGCTCTGGATCCTGTGGCCGGGATTCGTGATGGCGATTCCCGCGGTGGGCATCGTGTTCACGCTGTTCGATCCGGCGGAGATGCACCTCTTCGGCGCTCCGCTGGAGTCGAGCCGCCTCGGCGCATACACTGTGGGCTTCCTCTTCTTCTGGGCACTGTGCGCGGCGAGCAGCGCGCTCACGTGCTATCTCAGCCGGGATGAGCGGTGAGCACTATCTCAAGCGGCTCTTCGAGCCGCGCAGCGTCGCGATCGTCGGCGCGAGCGAGACGCCCGGGAAGGTGGGATCGCTCGTCGCCGAGAACGTGCGCGAGGCGAAGTTCCAGGGGCGCCTGTACGCGGTAAACCCGAAGTACTCGTCGATCGCGGGCCTCGCCTGCTTCCGCACGGTGGGGCGCTTGCCCGAGCCCGTGGACCTCGCCGTGATCGCGACTCCCGCGGCCACCGTACCCGGAATCATCGAGCAGTGCGGCGCGGCGGGCATCCGCAACGCGGTCGTGATCACCGCCGGATTCTCGGAAGCGGGCGAGGAGGGCAAGGCGCTCGACCGGCAGCTCCTCGAAGCCGCGCACGCCGCACACGTTCGCCTGCTGGGGCCGAACTGCGTGGGCCTCATGCGCCCGCCGTTGGGACTCAACGCGACCTTCGCGAGCGGCAATGCCCTCGAAGGCTCGCTGGCACTCGTGGCGCAATCGGGCGCCGTGTGCACCGCCATGCTCGACTGGGCGACACCGAACGGCATCGGCTTCTCGAGCGTGGTGTCCCTCGGCGGCTCGACGGACCTCGACTTCGGCGAGGTGATCGACTACCTCGCCGCCGACGAGAAGACTCGCCAGATCCTGCTCTACATCGAAGGCGTTCGCGACGGCCGGCGCCTCGTGAGCAGCTTGAGGGCCGCGGCGCGCAGCAAGCCCATCGTGCTCATGAAGGTGGGGCGGCATCCGGCCGGATCGCGCGCGGCGGTATCGCACACCGGCGCGGTGGTGGGCATCGACGACATCTTCGATGCGGTGGTGCGCCGCACGGGCGCGGTGCGCGTGCAGACGCTCGCCGAGCTCGTGGGCGCCGCCCAGGCCCTCGCGGCCAACGTGAAGCCGCGCGGAGAGCGCCTCGCCATCGTCACCAACGGCGGCGGGCCCGGCGTGATGGCCGCGGATCGCGCGGCCGACCTGGGCATCCCGCTTGCGACGCTCTCCCCGGCGACCGCGGAGCGCCTCGCGCCCGTGCTGCCGCCGCACTGGTCCCACGGCAATCCGCTCGACCTGATCGGCGATGCGGATGCCGCGCGCTATCGCGCGGCGCTCGACGCCTGCCTCGCGGATCCGGGCGTGGACGGCATGGTGGTGATCCTTTCGCCGCAGGCGATGACCCGGCCCGGCGAAGTCGCCGACGTCCTCTTGGAGAAGGCGCGCGGCGCGGCGAAGCCCATGATCGGATGCTGGATGGGCGAGGCCTCCGTGGGCGAGTCGCGCAAGCGCCTGCGCAAGGAGGGGATCACCATTTTCCGCGAGCCCGAGCAGGCGGTGGAGGCCTTCGCGCACCTGGCGGGTTACTACCACAGCCAATCGGAGCTCCGGCAGGCGCCGGGCCCCCTCGCGGCCGAGCAGCCGCCGGATCTCGCGGCGGCGCGTGCGCTCGTCGCGAGTGTGCTCGCGGCCGGGCGAAGCGTGATGACCGCCACGGAATCGAAGGCGCTGCTCACGGCGTTTCGCATTCCCGTGGTGCGCTCGGTGGTGGCGGCGAGCGAACGCGAAGCGATCGAGGCGGCCGCGGCGTTGCGCGTGCCCGTGGCGCTCAAGATCGATTCACCCGACATCACGCACAAGAGCGACGTGGGCGGCGTGAAGCTCGGGGTCTCGGGGGCGGACGAGGTCGCCGCCGCATTTCGCGAGATCGTCGCCGCCGCGGCGAGCCATGCGCCCGGCGCGAAGATAAACGGCGTGTCGGTCGAGCCCATGGCCACGCGCGAGGGAGGGCGAGAGCTCATGGCGGGCATCGTGCGCGATCCCATCTTCGGCCCCGCGGTCACTTTTGGCGCGGGGGGCATCGCCATCGAGATCCTGCGCGACCGGGCCGTGGCCCTGCCGCCGCTCAACGCCGTCCTCATCGAAGGCATGATCCGCGGCACTCGCGTGGCGCGCATGCTGGGCGACTTTCGCAACCTGCCGGCCGTGGACCGCGCGGCGCTGGACGCCGTGCTGCTGCGCGTCTCCGAGATCGCCTGCGAGCTCCCGGAGGTGCAGGAGCTCGACATCAATCCGCTCTTCGCCGACGCGCGGGGTGCCGCGGCGATCGACGCGCGCGTGGTCGTTCGCGCGGCGCCGCGCCAGAGGACGCCCTACGAGCACCTCGCGATCCGTCCCTACCCGGCGAACCTCGAGTCGTCCGCGACGCTCGGCGGCGAGCGCGTGGCGATCCGTCCGATCCGTCCCGAGGACGCCGCGCTCGAGATGGCCTTCGTCGAGGGGCTGAGCGCGAGGAGCGCGCGCCTTCGGTTCATGAGCGGATTGCGTTCGCTTACCGGCGAGATGCTCGCGCGCTTCACGCAGATCGACTACGACCGCGAGATGGCGCTCATCGCTACGGTGGGCGCCGGCGCCTCCGAGCGCCAGGTCGCGGTGGTGCGCTACATCACGATGCCGGACGCCACGTCATGCGAGTTCGCGATCGCGCTCGCCGACGACTGGCAGGGCCGGGGCCTGGGCCGCCACCTGATGCGAAAGATCATCGACGCGGCGCGCGGCGCGGGCCTCACGATGATGTCCGGCTGGGTGCTCGCCGACAACCGCGGCATGCTCGCCCTGTGCCACAAGCTGGGCTTCAGCGAGCACGCCGCGCCCGGCGACAGCACCGTGCGCGTCGTCGAGCTCGACCTTCGCGGCTAGCGGTGCTTCTTCGCGGGCGACTTCTCGAAGTGCTCGACGGCCTTCTCGTAGGCCTCCGAAAGCGCCTTCCACGCCTGGTCGGCGCCCTTGGCGACGTCGCCATAGGCGGCCTCGGACGCCTTCTCGAGGAGCTTCAGCTGGTAGAGCGCCTGGTCGCGCCGCTCGTTGTACTTGACGAGGTACTCGTCGCGCGATTTCCGGGCGTGCTCTTCCCACTGGGCCGCGTGCGCGTTCCAGCGATCGAGGCGCGATTTGAGATCTTCCACGAACTGGTCTCGTTGGGTCATCGGGGCTCCTTTCATGCGGCTGTCGTGATATGGACACCGGCTGGCGGGCCGAGTTGCGCGCCGTGGACCGGCGCCCCTCCTAGCGGCACACCATCACCGGCACCTTCGAGTGCGTGAGGACCTTGGTCGCTTCGCTGCCCAGCAGCACGCCGGCCACGCCCTTGCGTCCGTGGGAGGCCATCACGATGAGGTCGCAGTCGTTGTCCTTCGCGCCCTGGATGATCGCCTGCCAGGGTGCGGGGGCCGTGACCACCGACGAGGTGAACGCCACGCCCGCCTTCTTCGCGTCGGCCCCGACCTCCTTCATGATCGCGTCGGCCGCCTCGTTGCAGGCCTTGAAGTATTCGTCCTCGGAGTAGGCGGGGACGTAGCCGTACATGCCGTCGCTGATCGGGATCGAGAACGGCGGGATGGTGTGGAAGCCGACGATGCCCACGCCCAGCTTGCGCGCGAGCTCGATGGCCACGTCCGAGGCGCGGCGCGAGATCTCCGAGCCGTCGGTGGGGAACAGGATGCGTTTGAACATGGCGTCCTCCTTATCGGCAGACGAGAACGGGGGTCTTCGAGTGCGCGAGCACCTTGTGGGTCTCGCTTCCGAGGATCACGCCGGCAAGCCCCCCGCGGCCGTGCGAGGCCATGACGATGAGGTCGCACTTGCGCTTCCTGGCGGCCTCGAGGATGCCGTGCCATGGCATCGAGTCGGTCACGAATTCGACGGCGCATTTCACCTTCGCCGTGGCGAGGGCCTTCTGGACCTTCGCGAGCGCGGCGCCGGCCACCTTCTCCGAGACCTTCTTGTACTCGGCCTGGTCGCGCGCAAGGCTCACGGGAATGAGGCTCTCCTCGGGCATGCGCGGCAGGTAGGGCTCGATCACGTAGAGCGCGGTCACCTTCGCCTTGCACGTGCGCGCGACGCCCGCGGCCTCCTTCACGGCCTTCAGGGAAAGCTTGGATCCGTCGGTTGGAACGAGGATGTGCTTGTACATTGCGGCCTCCTTACTCGGCGGTCCGGACGACCACGGCCTTCAGGCCCGGGATGTCCAGGATGCGGATGTGCTTCTGCTGCACGGTGATGAGGTCTTCGTCCTGGAACCGCGAGAAGAGCCGGCTCACGGTCTCGAGGGACAGGCCCAGGTAGCTTCCGATCTCCTCGCGGGTCATGCGCAGGTGGAACTCGTGCTGCGAGAAGCCGCGCGCGACGAAGCGCTGCGAGAGGTTCAACAGGAATGCCGCGAGGCGCTCCTCGGCGCGCATCGTGCCCAACAGCATCATCACGCCCTGGTCGCGCACGAGCTCGCGGCTCATCACCTTCTGGAGCTGGCGTTGCAGCGCCGGCTCGGCGAGCCGCGCGTAGGGGATCACGCACACTTCGCTGTCCTCGAGCGCGGTGGTGTCCACCGCGTGGCTGTCGGTGCCGATGCCGTCCATGCCGAGGATCTCGCCGGCCATGTGGAAGCCGGTCACCTGGTCGCGCCCATCCTCGAGCACGACGCTGCTCTTGAAGAAGCCGCTGCGCACGGCATAGAGGGAATCGAACTCCCCGCCGGCGTGGTAGAGCGCGTCGCCGCGGCGCACGCGCTTGCGCGTATAGACCATCTCCTCGAAGAGCTCGGATTCGCTGCCGTTGATGCCGCAGGGCAGGCAGATCTCGCGCAGGTTGCACGTGGAGCAGCGCGTGGGGCAGCGCGTGATCTCGGGCTCGCGCGGCGGCCTCGCGGGGCGGGATCCGTTCACGACTTGCAGGCGTTGCACGGTGGCTGTGGCGTTCATGTCGCTTCTCCGATCAGTGGCGCGTGGATGCGATTCGTTGGATGACTTCGCCGACACGGTGGAACTCGCTGGACTTGTCGAGGAAATAGGCGGCCCCGGCGCGCTCGCAGGCACGGCGGTATTGCGGCTCCGAATGGTTGGTGAGCACGACGAAGACCGTCGCCGGCCGGCGCGGCGCCACGGCGCGCAGGACTTCCACGCCGCTCGCGTCGGGAAGCCCCAGGTCGAGCAGCACCGAGTGGGGATCGAGGCAGGCGATGCCGTGGATCGCCTCGCGGGCGGTGGCGGCCTCGCCCACGAGCTCCACCCCTTCGAGCTCTCGCAACATCATTGCGAGCCTGGAGCGGATGTCGGCCGAGTCGTCCACGATGAAGATGCGGGTCGGGTTCGTCGTTCTCATGGCTGCATCGTGGTGCCGCCCGTCCCTGGCGCACATCGGACCCGGACGATTCCGGCTTCGGCCGATCTCCCGGCGAAGGCTCGGAAAAGTCCTATCGACCCTTGACAGGTGTCAACAGCCGCGACCGGAAGCGCTCCGAAGCGCATGTCTGACACGAACCTGAAGGCGAGATTGACCCCGGGCCGTCATCCCCGCAAAATCGGCACGCGGACAAGGGCCAACGCCCGGGGTGTGGCGCAATGACCCAGCTACTGTCGATCGAGCGCGGATTCCTGCCCTCAAGCGCCCGGGCGGATGGCACGCAATCCCGTCTCGCGATCGCCGTGGTCGCGGCGCTTGCGATTGCCTTCGCGGCCACGGCGCCCTTCGCCAAGGTGCAGCTGGGGGCGATGTTCGCGTTCATCCCCATCCAGCAGTCCGCGTTGGTGCTGTGCGACCTGCTCACGGCGGCGCTGCTGATCTGGCAGCACAGGCTCCTGCGTTCTTCGGCGCTGCTCGCGTTGGGCTGCGGCTATCTGTTCACCGCCCTGGTGACGATCGGCCACACGCTCACGTTTCCGGGCCTCTTCGCCGAGCAGGGCCTCTTCGACTCCGGCCCGCAGACCACGGCGTGGCTCTATATGTATTGGCACGGGGGTTTTCCGGCCTTCATCGTCGCCTACGCGATGCTCAAGAACCGCCCGGAGGAGGCGGCGCCCGGAGCCACCGCGCTCGCGATGGCGGCGACGGTGGCGGCGGCCGTGGGCGGGGCCGCGCTCCTGGTCTGGTCTTCGACGCCGGGGCGCGACTACCTGCCGCCGATCATGTTGGGCCACCGCTACACGGAGGCGATGGTGGGCGTCGTGTCCACCGTGTGGGCATTGAGTGCCGTGGCCGCCGTCGTGGTGTGGCGTCGCAAACCGCACTCGTTGCTCGACCTTTGGCTGGTCGTCGTCATGTGCGCATGGACCTTCGACATCGCTTTGTCGGCGGTGCTCAATGCGGGGCGCTTCGACCTGGGCTTCTATGCGGGCCGCCTGTTCGGCCTGTTGGCGGCCATGCTGGTGCTGGCGGCGCTCCTGGCGGAGTACAGGAGGCTCTACGGGCACCTCGCGAGCCTGAACGAGCTCCTCGAGCGGCGCGTCACGCAACGCACCGGCGAGCTCGAGGCCTCCCACGACGAGCTGCGCTTCGAGATCGCCGAGAGGCAGCGCGCCGAGATGGCCAGCCGGGAAGCGCGGCAACGACTGGCAGGGATCATCGATTCGGCGATGGACGCCATCATCACGGTGGACGATCGCTACAACATCGTCCTCTTCAACAAGGCCGCGGAGGTGATCTTCGGCTATTCGTCCGAAGAGGTCCTGGGCAAGCCGCTTGCGCCGCTCCTTCCGGAGCGCTTCCGCACCGAGCACTCACGCGACCTCGAGCGCTTTGGGGCCACTGCGTCGGCGCCACGGCGCATGAGCGCGCAGCGGGTCGTCTCGGGCCTGAGGCGCAATGGCGAGGAGTTTCCCATCGATGCATCCATTTCCCACGCCACGCTCGACGGCCGCAAGTTCTTCACCGTGGTGCTGAGGGACATCACCGAGCGGGTCCGCGTCGAGGCGGCCCTCACGCGGTCGAAGGAGGAGCTCATCCTGACGGCGGCCCTCGGCTCGGCGGCGCAGGAGCACGAGAAGCGCCGGGTCTCCCGCGAGCTGCACGACGAGCTGGGGCAGCTGCTGGCTGCCATGAAGCTGGACACCGAGTGGCTCGCCGATCACGTGGACCCGGCCAATCCCGCCAAGACCGCTCGAGTCGCGTCCATCCGCCAGCTCACCGACGATGCCGTGACCGCCGTGCGGAGGATCGCGGCCGACCTGCGCCCCATAATGCTCGACGATCTCGGGCTCGTGGCCGCGGTGCAGTGGCTCGCCGCGACGTTCGAGCAGCGCCACGGCGTCGCCTGCGATCTCGCCGTGAATCCGCCCGAGTTCGACGTTCCCGATCCCCAGGCGACCGCCGTGTTCAGGATCGTCCAGGAGGCCCTTTCCAACGTCGCCCGGCACGCCAATGCGTCGCGCGTGGAGATCGATCTGCGGTTGCGCGAAGACCATCTGTCGGTCGTAATCGCCGACAACGGGCGGGGATTCGACCTGAACCAGCGCCGCCGCGAGGACGCCTTCGGAATCCTCGGCCTGCGCGAGCGAGTCCACCTCATGAGGGGAAGGCTCGTCTACCACTCGGCACCGGGGCAGGGGACGCGCATCGAGGCGCTCATCCCGCTCGAGAACGGCCGCCCCGGCGAGTCACGGTAGGAAAACTCCTAGCAGCGAAAACGATCGATCGCAGGTGCCGGGTGGTTTGACGGGCGTCAACCCGGACGGAGCGGGCGCGCCCATATTGGCCGAATGAAAGTGGAGAGGATTTACACTCGAAAAGTGCTCGCGACGACGCGCGGCGCGTCGCTTGCCGAGGCCGCATCCGCGATGCAGCGCTTCGGGGTGGGAAGCCTCCTCGTGATGGACGATGCCGAGAGCGACGGCGCGCCGGTGGGCATTGTCACCGACCGCGACATCGCGCTGCAGGGCTTCGCCTCGGAGTCATCCAGCGTGGGTTCGGCAATGACGCCCGTGGTGGCCACGGTCGCGGAAGAGGCCGATGCGCACGAGGCGCTCGAGCTCATGCGCGCCCACGGCGTGCGCCGCCTCGTCGTGACGGGCCGCCGTGGCAGGGTCTGCGGCATCGTCTCCATCGACGACATCGTGGACGGGCTGTCCGCCGAGCTCGCGGCCGCCGCCGCCGTGCTGAGGGGCGAGATCCGCCGCGACGCGTCAGGGCTCGGCGAGGTGAAGGTGGGCGGCTAGTTTTCGACCAGGCGGTGCGTGAGCGCGTAGCGCACGAGGTCCGCCGTCGTTCCCATGTCCATCTTGTGCAGCACGTTCGCCTTGTGCGTGCTCACCGTTTTCACCGAGAGGTTCAGCCGCTCGGCGATGTCGGAGACGGACTTGCCCTCGGCGATCATGCGGAAGACCTGGAACTCGCGGTCCGAGAGCGCTTCGTGCGGCAGCGCCTGCGCGCCCGGCATCGCGGAAAGCGCGAGTTGCTGCGCCACCTCCGCGCTGATGAAGGCCCCGCCCGCGGCGACCTTGCGGATCGCGGCCACGAGCTGGGCCGACGCGCTCTCCTTGGTGAGGTAGCCCGCCGCCCCGGCGCGGATGGCGCGCACTGCGTACTGGTGCTCCTCGTGCATCGACAGCACGAGGA
>DATJVS010000143.1:0-9660 GCA_035501715.1 Usitatibacter sp. | reverse complement strand
TTGCCCGCACCTCACGCACGACGAGATCGAGCGCCTGGAGGCCGCGCGCCGCTACGGCCAGGGCACGCGCTACGCGCGCCAGTGGCAGTACGCGACCTTCGACATGGACCTGTCGACGAATCCCCAGCCGCCGCTGGAGCTGTGGAAGAAGATCGAGTCCGCTTCGCCCCTGGGCTACGTCGAGGGCACGATGTTCCCCTCGTCCTTCAGCCACATCGCGAGCAACTACGGCGCGGGCTACTACGGCTACATGTGGTCGGAGGTCCTCGCGCTCGACATGCTCACGCCCTTCCGGAAGAACATGCTCGATCCCGCGGTGGGCCGCCGCTACCGCGACGCGATCCTCGCCAACGGAGGGCAGGAAGAGGAGATGGCGCTCGTGAAGCGCTTCCTCGGCCGCGCGCCCAACAGCGACGCGTTCTTCGCCGAGATCACCGGCAAGCGCTGATCAGGGAATGCGCAGCTTCAATCCCGGGTGCAGGACGGCCGCGGCGGTGAGGCCGTTCAGCTCCGTGATCGCCTCCACCGAGGTCTTGTGCGTGAGGGCGATGCCGTAGAGCGTGTCGCCGCCGCGCACGGTGTAGGTGCGATCCGCCGAGACGACCTGCGAGACCTTCACGGCCTGCGCGGGCTTCATCGGCACCATCACCGGGCCTGCGCTGCGCAGGCGCCCGCGCTTGTCGAGCCTCAGGTCGCCGTTGGCCGCCTTGATCTGTGCGAGCGTGATGCCGTGGCGCCGCGCGATGAGGTCGAGCGACTCGCCGCGCCTTGCCGGATAGGTGGTCCAGGTGACGAGCGGCTTGTCGTAGGCCTCGAGGTTCGCCTTGAAGGCATCGGCGCGGTCGATCGGCAGGATCAGCGTCCCGCTCGAGGCGACGGCCTTGTTGTGCGCGGGATTGAGCGCGGTGAAGTCGTCCTCGCTCATGTCGGCGAGCTTCGCGGCCAGGTTCACGTCGATCCGGGGCGGGGCCTTCACCTCGGTGAAGTAGGGCTCGTCGGGCACGCTCTCCAGCTCCACGCCGTAGCTCGCCGGCGAGAGCACGATGTTCTTCACCGCGAAGAGCTTCGGCACGTACTTGCGCGTCTCGGGCGGAAGCTTCGTGAGGCTCGCGTAGTCCGTCGGCAGGCCGCGCTTCTGGTTCCACGCCACCGCGCGCGCCACGCAGCCTTCGCCGCAGTTGTACGCCGCGAGCGCGAGCTCCCAGTCGCCCATGTCCTCGCGCAGCTTCTGCAGGTAGTTCAGCGCCGCGTCGGTGGCGGCCACGATGTCGCGGCGATTGTCCTTCCACCAGTCCTGCGCGAGGCCGTAGTTCTTCCCGGTCGAGGGGATGAATTGCCAGATGCCCGAGGCCTTCGAGCGCGAGTAGGCCTTCGGGTTGAACGCGCTCTCGATCACCGGCAGGAGCGCGATCTCCGTGGGCATCTTGCGTTTCTCGACCTGCTCGACGATGTAGTGCAGGTAGAGGCTTCCGCGATCGACGAAGCGCTTGATGTATTCGGGCCGGCTCGAGTACCACGCCTCCTGCTCGGCCACGAGCGGCGAGTCGAGCGCGTCGAGGCGGAATCCCAGGCGGATGCGATCCCACAAATCGGGATCGGGCATCGGCACGTCGTCGATGTCTTCGAACGCGGGAGGAAGCGAGGGCTGCGGCGGAACTGCGGGAGGCTGGGAGGAAGGGAAGGCGGGGCCGGCCGAGAAGGCCAGGAGGAGGGCGGCGAGGCCTCGTTTTCGCTTGAAATTCATTCCATTAGTGCTTGTTTCCCTTGGCTTTTTGAATGTTACCGGGGCCGCCGTCCGGCGTCAATGGCCATCTCGCGCGTAGTGCGCGGCGAGATCCGGCGGCCTGGTCATCGCGAGGCGAGCGCCGTGAACTCCGGCGCGGTCATGCGCACGAGCTCCCACTCGGGCATGAGCTTCGCGCCCAGCGATTCGTAGAAGCGGATCGAGGGTGCGTTCCAGTCGAGCACGCGCCATTCGAGCCGCCCGCAGTCGCGCTCGACCGCGAGAGACGCAAGACGCGCGAGCAGCGCCTTGCCGATGCCGTGTCCCCGGTGCGCGGGCTCCACGAAGAGGTCTTCGAGGTACAGGCCCGGCTTGCAGAGGAATGTGGAGAAGGTGGTGAAGTAGAGCGCGAACCCTACCGCGCGGCCGCCGCGCTCGGCCATCATCGCCTCGGCCGCGGGACGCGCGCCGAAGAGCGCTTCGGAGACCATCTGCGGCGTGCCCACGGCCATGTGGGCGAGCTTCTCGTATTCGGCGAGCTCGCGGATGAGGCGCGCGATCTCGACGGCGTCGGCGGGCGTTGCGCAGCGGATCGTGAATTCGGGCATTGCCTGGGCCTTCAGAAATTGTTCTTCCATTCGCGGATCTCCGCGAAGACTTCCACCGGCGTGGCGAGCCTGCGGCCCGCGTGGCGCTCGGCCGAGGCGATCACCTCCGGCTCGGCGCAGCGAAGGAACGGATTGGTGGCGCGCTCCTCGCCGATCGTCGTGGGCACCGTGGGTTCTCCGCGCTCGCGGCGCTTCGTCTCGCGCGCCTTGCGCTCCATGAGCCGCGCGTTGCCAGGCTCCACCGCCTCGGCGAAGCGGATGTTCGAAAGCGTGTACTCGTGGGCGCAATAGGCGCGGGTGGCCTCGGAAAGGGCGGCGAGCTTGGCGAGCGATCGCGTCATCTGCGCGGCCGTGCCCTCGAAGAGGCGCCCGCATCCGCAGGCGAAGAGCGTGTCGCCCACGAATGCCACCTCCGGATTCACGTACGCGATGTGTCCCGCGGTGTGGCCCGGCACGTCGAGGACGGAGAACTCCGCGCCCACGCCGGGCACCTCCACGCGATCGCCCTCCACGAGCGCGCGATCGAGCCCCGGGATGCCGTCGTGCGCGGGGCCGTAGACCGGGCAGTGCCAGTGCTCGACGAGCGCCGCGACGCCCCCGATGTGGTCGGCGTGGTGGTGGGTGGCGAGGATCGCGCAAAGCTGCATGCCCTGGGCCGCGAGGAAGCGCTCGATGGGCGCGGCGTCGCCCGGGTCCACCACGGCGGCGCGGGTGCCTTCGCTCACCACCCAGAGGTAGTTGTCCCGGAAGGCCGGAACGGTGTGGATCTGCATCGTGGGTCCGAGTCTATTAGAATTGAATGATGCCGACCAACACGCTGCAGGAGTGGTTCGCCACGCCCCTCGGGCAGTACCTGCTCGAGAAGGAGCAGGCGTACCTCGACGACGTGACGCCGGACATCTTCGGCTTCCACGCGCTGCAGGTGGGCATGCCGGAGACCGACCTGCTGCGCGCGAGCCGCATCGCGCATCGCATCCGCATCGCCGCGTTCGACCATCCCGACGTGTTCGCCAAGTGCCACGAGCTTCCCATCGCGTCGCAGTCGGCCGACCTCGTGGTGCTCCCGCACGCGCTGGAATTCGCCGACGAGCCCCACGGTATCCTGCGCGAGGTCGACCGCGTGATGATGCCGGAGGGCCGCCTCGTGATCGTGGGCTTCAATCCGTGGAGCCTCTGGGGGTTGCGAAGCGCCGTGGGCTTCTCGCGCAACGAGTACCCGTGGAACGGCCGCTTCGTCTCCCTGCTGCGCGTGAAGGACTGGCTGGCGCTGCTGGGCTTCGACGTCTCCGCGGGGCGGCTGGTGGCCTACGCGCCGCCCTTCGACAAGGCGGGCCTTCGCCGGCGCTTCGGCTTCATGGAGCCCGCGGGCGACCGCTGGTGGGCCGTGGGCGGCGCCGTGTACATGTTGCAGGCGATCAAGCGCGTGCGCGGCATGCGCCTGCTCACGCCCGCGTGGCAGGAGCGCAAGGACGCGCGCGAGAAGGCGCTCGCCGCGGCCAAGCGCCAGAGCGTCTCCCACTTGAAGCTCGTCAAGTAACTTGCAAGCCAAGGCCATCCACATCTACACCGATGGCGCATGCAAGGGCAATCCCGGGCCGGGAGGCTGGGGCGCGCTGCTGCGATTCAACGGCGAGGAGCGCGAGCTCTTCGGCGGCGAGGCCCTGACGACCAACAACCGGATGGAGCTCACGGCCGTGATCGAGGCGCTCGGCGCGTTGAAGCGCCGCAGCCACGTCCTCCTGCACACCGATTCGCAGTACGTGCAGAAGGGCATCACCGAATGGATCCGCGGCTGGAAGGCGCGCGGCTGGCGCACGGCCTCCAGGGAGCCGGTGAAGAACGTGGATCTCTGGAAGCGCCTCGACGAGGCCGCCGCGCAGCACGACATCGACTGGATCTGGGTGAAGGGCCACGCGGGCCACGAGGGCAACGAGCGCGCGGACGCGCTCGCCAACAAGGGCGTGGAGGCCGCGGCGTGAGGCGCATCGTGCTGGATACCGAGACCACGGGCCTCGACACCGTCGAGGGTCACCGCATCATCGAGGTGGCCGGGATCGAGCTCGCGGGGCGCCGTCCCACGGGCCGTCATTTCCACCGCTACGTGAATCCCGAGCGCGAGATCGACATCGCCGCGACCCAGGTGCACGGCATGACGCTGGAAGATCTCGCCGACAAGCCGCGCTTCGCCGACATCGCCGACGAGTTCCTCGAGTTCGTGCAGGGCGCGGAGCTCCTCATCCACAACGCGCCCTTCGACGTGGCGTTCCTCGACTCGGAGTTGAGCCGCGCGGGGCGCCCGGCGATCGGGGCCTCGTGCACGGTCACCGACACCCTCGAGCTCGCGCGCGACCTGCATCCGGGCCGCAAGAACTCGCTCGACGCGCTGTGCGAACGCTACGGCGTGGACCACTCGGGGCGCACGCTGCACGGCGCGCTCCTGGACGCGCAGCTGCTCGCCGACGTGTGGCTCGCGATGACGCGCGGCCAGGAGACGCTCGACATCGCCATGGACGAAGTGGCCGCCCCGGTGCTCGCGGCCTCGGGCTCGCCCATCAAGGTGCCGGTGCAGGTGGTGCGCGCCGATGAAGCCGAGCTCGCCGCGCACCGCGCCATGTGCGAGCGCATCGAGCGCGAGAGCAAGGGACGCTGCCTCTGGCAGCGGCTGGCCATTGCAGCCTGACAACCCCACCGCCGGCGTGCAGGAACCGGAACCCGTGATGACGGCCGACCAGGCCTCGCGCAAGATCATCGCCGGGCGCCTCATCGTCTTCGGCGCGATACCCATCGCGGTCTTCTGCGCGTTCTTCGTGCTCACGCGCGCGTTCATGGGCGTGGAGACGATGCAGGCGCTCGCGATCACGCTCACGCTCGCGCTCGCCGCGAGCATGGCCTCGCTCTTCCTGCTCTCGTCGCTCACGGCGCGCACTGCGGTGGGCGAGGTCGAGGCGGTGCGCGACGCGGTGCGCCACGTGGCCGCGGGCGGGGCCCAGCCTTCGCTTCCGGAGCTCACGCCGCCGCTCGAAGCGCTCAAGATGGAGGTCCTCGGCCTCGCGCAGGAATTCAAGGGCCAGCACGCGCGCCTGCAGGAGCGCCTGGACACCGCGCGCCAGCAGATCTTCTTCCTCACCAACCACGACGCGCTCACGGGGCTGCCCAACCGCAAGGCGCTCGAGGAGCGGCTCGAGAGCGCGCTCGCCACCGCCAAGAGCCAGGGCAGCACGCACGCGCTGCTCTACGTGGACATCGACTACTTCCACCGCATCAACGATTCCTTCGGGCACCTCGCGGGCGACGAGCTCCTGCGCCGCATCACGCCGGTCATGCAGTCCACCCTTCGCGAGGGCGAGATGCTCGCGCGCATCGGCGGGGACGAGTTCGCGGTGCTGCTGGAGAATTGCAGCGCCGAATTCGCGCAGGCCGCGGCCACGCAGATCCGCGACGCGGTGCAGGCCTGGCAGTTCGAGTGGGGCGACAAGGCTTTCCAGGTGGGCGTGTCCATCGGCGTGGTGGCGATCACGCGGCTTGCGCCCAGCCAGTCGGCGGTGCTCTCGGAAGCCGACACCGCGTGCTTCACCGCGAAGGAGCAGGGGCGAAATCGCGTCTTCGCCTTCCACGACGCGAGCGCCTCGCAGTACATGCGCCAGACCTCGCGCGGGTGGTTGAAGCGCATCAACGACGCGCTCTCCGAGGGCGCCTTCACGCTGCTCTACCAGCCTATCGTGCCCATCGAGATGCCGGATCTCGCCGGCGTGAAGCGCGTCGAGGCGCTGCTTCGCATGAGCGAGACGGGAGGCGAGCTCATCCTGCCCATGTCGTTCATCCCGGTGGCCGAGCGCTACGACCTCATGCGCACCATCGACCGCTGGGTGATCGAGCGCGCGTTCCAGGATTTCCGCCGGCTCGCCAAGGTGCGCAACGATCCTTCGCCCGCCGAGTTCTCCATCAACCTCTCGGGCCACACGCTTTCGTCGCCCGACTTCGCCGAGTTCATCCAGGGCAAGCTCGCCGAATACCAGGTGCCGCCCAGCTGCCTGCACTTCGAGATCACCGAGACCGCGGCCATCGCCAACGTGGAGCGCGCGCGCACCCTGATCGAGTCCCTGCGGGCGATCGGCGTGCGCTTCATGCTGGACGACTTCGGCAGCGGCCTTTCCTCGTTCAACTACCTGAAGCATTTCCCCGTCGACGGCATCAAGGTGGACGGCCTCTTCGTGAAGGGCATCGCCAAGAACTACCTCGACTACGCCCTGGTGGAGTCCATCCACAAGATCGGCACGAGCCTCGGCCTGCAGACCATCGCCGAGTACGTCGAGACCGAGGAGATCGCCCGCAAGCTGGTCCAGATCGGCATCCTCACGGGGCAGGGCTTCTTCCTGTCCCCGCCCCGGACCTGGGAGACGCTCTTCGACCGCGATGCTGCTGTATAATTTGCGCCTGCCGCAATCCAACAAGACCGACGGTCCCAGGGGCCCCATGCATCCCAAGAGAATCCTCCTCGCCGCCGCCGCGCTCGCCGCGTGCGTGCCCGCCGCGTACGCGGACGACAACAAGCTCACCCTCGAGAACCGCATCGCGCAGTGCCAGGGCTGCCACGGCATCCCCGACTGGAAGACCGCGTTCCCGGAGGTGTACCGGGTGCCGAAGCTGGGCGGGCAGAAGCCGGCCTACATCGTGAGCGCGCTCAAGGAGTACCGCAGCGGCGACCGCGATTTCCCGACGATGCGCGCCATCGCGGCGAACCTCACGGACGCCGAGATCGAGGGCGTGGCCAAGTACTACGGCGGCGATGCCGCCGCCCCGGCGGGAGACAAGAAATGAGGCCCGCCATGACGAAGAAGCTGCTCGCCCTGGCGCTCCTCGCGATCGCCTTCCCCGTGGCCGCCGCCTCCGGCGACGCCGAAGTGGGCAAGAAGAAGTCCACGCCCTGCGCCGCGTGCCATGGCGCCAACGGCGTGAGCGTGAGCCCGGAGTTCCCGAACCTCGCGGGCCAGTACGAGGACTACCTCGAGAGCGCGCTCAAGCACTACAAGAACGGCAAGCGCAAGAATCCGATCATGACGGCGCAGGCCGCGAACCTGACCGAGAAGGACATCATGGATCTCGCCGCCTACTTCGCCAGCCAGAACGCGCTGCAGGTCAAGCACTAGGCTCGTTCGTTGCACGACGCGCGCCGCGCGCTGGGCCTGGACTTCGGCACCACCAACACGGTCCTTTCGTGGGCCGCGCCGCACCATGCGGCCGACCCGGTGGTGTTCCGGTTCCTCTCGATGGTGCTCTTCTCGTTCCGCTCGGCGCTCACGTTCTGGGACGAGGGCGACGAGAACGCGCCCCTGGTGAAGAGCGAGGCGGGCCCGTGGGCGATCCAGAAGTTCATCGAGATCGCCGGGGACTGCCGCTTCATCCAGTCGCTCAAGAGCTTCGCCGCGAGCCGCCTCTTCGAGACGACGTACGTGTACGGCCGCGCGTACAGGTTCGAGGACCTCTTCGCGGCCTTCTTCCGCGCGCTGCGCGCCCATGCCGCGCCGCAGCTGGAGCACTTGCCGAAGGACCTCCTCGTGGGCCGCCCCGTGGTCTACGCGAGCAGCCGCCCCGACGACGCGCTCGCGTTGCGGCGCTACGAGGCCGCGCTCGCGCCCTTCGGCTTCGAGCGCATCCGCCAGGTGTACGAGCCCGTGGCGGCGGCGTTCTTCTACGCGCAGTCCCTCGAGGAAAGCGCCACGGTCCTGGTGGCCGACTTCGGCGGCGGCACCACGGACTTCTCCGTGATCCACTTCGACATCGCCGGCGGCAAGGTGCGCGCCCAGGCGCTGGGACATGCGGGCGTGGGCGTGGCGGGCGATCGATTCGACTACCGCATCATCGACCAGGTGGTGCTCCCCGAGCTGGGCAAGGGAAGCGCCTACCGCAGCATGGGCAAGGTGCTCGAGATGCCGCGCTCGTGCTTCCAGAGCTTCGCCTCGTGGCACGAGCTTTCGGTGATGAAGCACTCGCGGGACTTCCGCGAGCTCAAGGAATTGCTGCCGTTCACCGAGGAGCCCGACCGCGTGGGGCGCTTCGTGCGCCTCGTGGAGACCGACCGCGGCTACACGCTCTACAAGGCCGTGTCCGATGCGAAGGAAGCGCTGTCGAGCGCCGAGGCAACGACATTCACGTTCGGCGGCCCCGGCTTCGCGATCGAGCGCGAGATCACGCG
Source organism: Usitatibacter sp. (assembly GCA_035501715.1). Classification (GTDB taxonomy): domain Bacteria; phylum Pseudomonadota; class Gammaproteobacteria; order Burkholderiales; family Usitatibacteraceae; genus Usitatibacter. The sequence continues at coordinate 1,136 of DATJVS010000143.1, read as the reverse complement.
GCCGCAATTCGAATCGTGGATCGCCGAGGAGCTGGGCGCGATCGAAGCCACGCTGGAGACCGCGCTCGCCAACGCGTCAATCGCCGCGAAGGACGTCGATCGCGTCTTCCTCACGGGCGGAAGCTCGTTCGTGCCCGCGGTGCGAGCGATCTTCGAGCGGCGCTTCGGCCACGGGCGGATCGAATCCGGCAACGAGTTCGTATCGATCGCCAACGGGCTCGCGACAATCGGGCTGCGCGACGATCTCGACGAGTGGGTGGTGACGCCGAAGGCGGCTTAGGCCGATTTCGCGCGCCGGCGCGTGAGGAACCACGCGGCCGTAACGACCAGCGCGATCACGCCGAGCGCCGCGAGCACCGGCACGGCAAACGCGAGCGCCACGCCGGCTGCGGCCATCGCGTCGTCGGCGAGGGAAAGCAGCGGGTTGGCGAGGCCGCCGGTGAACATCGTCGAGGCCAACCGTGTCGTGCCGCGCGCCACCTGAACGACGCCCGCGGCGGTGCCGCCCGAGACGAGGCCCACGACCATGGCCGTGGTGGGATCGAGCTGCGGCAGGAGCGATGCGGCGAGGACCGTCGCGGCCACGGGCTTCACCAGCGATTCGGCGGCGTGCAGCGCGTGGTCGAGCCCGGGGATCTTGTCGGCGAGGATCTCGAAGGCCATGGCGCTTCCGAACACCACGAGCGCGGGCGTGCTCGCCATCCACTGGAATTTGGCGCCCAGCTCGAGGTAGCCCATTCGCGCGAGGACGCCGGCCGCGAGCAGCGGCAGGAACGTGCGCAAGCCCACGCACGCGGCGAGGGCGAATCCCATCGCGAGCTGGGTAGCGAGCAGGGCGGCGTCATGCGGGTCCATGGCGCCATTGTACGAGCGATGGCTACGTCGCGGGGGCCACGCGCGGACCTCCGCGCGTGCGCTGCATCAGGAAGAACGCGATCGTGAGGTTGAGCGCGTTCCAGGCGATCCCGTTCAGGAACGCGGCCTGGTAGGAGTGGGTGAGGTCGAAGATCTTTCCCGACATCCAGCCGCCCAGCGCCATGCCGAAAAGCGTGAACATGATCACGGTGCCCACGCGAGCGCCGGCCTCGCGCGGCTCGAAGTGCTCGCGCACGATGATCGCGTAGGAAGGCACGATG
>DATJVS010000142.1:0-3538 GCA_035501715.1 Usitatibacter sp. | reverse complement strand
TGGACTTCGGGCGAGCCCGTGTCGCCCTGGGCGCGCTGGTACTGCGAGAGGATGCGCGCCTTGTCTGCGGTGGTGACGGCCATTGGCAAATGTCTCCGTGACTTCTCTTTGGAATCTGTCTATTCGGTTGAGCCCGTTATTTTAGCGCGGAAGCATCCACAAACTCAAGCAAAATCAGGGAGCTTGGCCTCGCCCGTGGACATGAGACGAAGGGGCGCAAGGCGCCCCGCGGCCATGCGCGAGGCCACGCCCAGGAACCGTCCCAGGGGTCCGAAAACGGCGACTTCCTTCGCCGTCCCGCCGGCCGCGTCGATCTCCCTTCCGTGGCAGAAGCGCTCCGCGGCATCCGCATCGGCATCCAGGCGCTCGAGGCCCGCCACGAGGACGTCGGTCGGCAGCAGGCGGCCTCGGGCCGCATCGAGGCCTTCGCGCTCCAACGTATCGAAGCCGACGGCCTCGGAGAGGCGGAATCCGCCCACGCCCGTGCGGCGAAGCGCGACCAGGTGCGCCCCGCAACCGAGGCGCTCGCCGATGTCCTTGGCAAGCGTGCGCACGTAAGTGCCTTTCGAGCAACGCACTCGAATGTCCAGATCGTTGCCGCGCCTTGCGAGGCGCGCGAGCTCGAAGAGCTCCACTTCGCGGGCGGGGCGGTCCACTTCCTCGCCCGAGCGCGCGTAGTCGTAGAGGCGCCGCCCTCCCACGCGCACGGCCGAATGCATCGGCGGCACCTGCGTCTGTGCCCCGAGGAGCGAGCCCAGCACCGAGTCGATCGCGGCATCGTCGGCGTGCACGTCGCTGCGCCTGTCGACGGCGCTCTCGGTATCGCCCGTGGGCGTGACCTCGCCCAGGCGCAGCGTCGCGTCGTACGCCTTCTCCGAATCGATGAGGAAGCGCGAGAACTTGGTGGCCTCGCCGAACACGAGCGGCAGAAGGCCCGTGGCGAAGGGATCGAGCGTGCCGGTGTGGCCGCCCTTGAGCGAGCCCACCAGGCGCTTCGCCTTCGCGAGCGCGCGCGTGGAGGTGATTCCCGCGGGCTTGTCGAGCAGCAGGACACCGTCGGGGCCTGCCGAGCGGCTCGCCCTCAACGCGTGGAGCGCCTTCTGGTGGGAACGGGCTTGACGGCTTCGTCGATCAGCTTCGAAAGCCGCACGCCTCGCTCCACGGATTCGTCGTGCTCGAAGTGCAGCTCCGGCACCGAGCGCGTCGTGAGCCGGTGGGCGAGCTCGGTGCGCAGGAACCCCGCCGCCCGCTTCAGGCCCTCGGTCGCTTCGCGCGCCGCGCCCTCGGGGCCCAGCACCGTGAAGAAGACCTTGGCGTGCGATTGGTCGCGGGACACCTCCACCCCGGTGAGCGTCACCATGCCGATGCGCGGGTCGCGCAGCTCCGTGCGCACCAGCTCCGCGAGCTCGCGCTGGATCTGGTCGGCGATGCGTGCGTGGCGCGCGGCCGGCACGGCGCGTCCTCAGGCGATCGTGCGAGCGACCTCGACCACCTCGAAGACCTCGAGCTGGTCGCCCACCTGCACGTCGTTGAAGTTCTTGAGCGACAGGCCGCACTCGAAGCCCTGCTTCACCTCGCGCACGTCCTCCTTGAAGCGCTTGAGCGAATCGAGCTCGCCCGTGTGGATGACCACGCCGCCGCGGATCAGGCGCACGGAGGCGCCGCGGCGCACGAGCCCGTCGGTCACCATGCAGCCGGCGACCGTGCCGACCTTGGAGATCTTGAAGACGTTGCGCACTTCCACGGTGCCGAGGATGCTCTCCCGGCGCTCCGGAGCGAGCATCCCGCTGATGGCCGCCTTCACGTCGTCGACCGCGTCGTAGATGATGTTGTAGTAGCGGATGTCGACGCCGGAATTCTCTGCGAGCTTGCGCGCGGCCGCGTCGGCGCGCGTGTTGAACCCGATCACCACCGCCTTGGAGGCGAGAGCGAGGTTGATGTCGCTCTCGGTGATGCCGCCCACGCCCGTGTGCACGATGTTCACCTTCACCTCGTCGGTGGACAGCTTGGTGAGCGCGTGCGCGAGGCCCTCGTAGGAGCCCTGCACGTCCGCCTTGATGATGAGCGCGAGGGTCTTGGCGCCCTCGGCGAGCTGGTCGAACACGTTCTCGAGCTTGGCCGCCTGCTGCTTGGCGAGCTTCACGTCGCGGAACTTGCCCTGGCGGAAGAGCGCGATCTCGCGCGCCTTCCTCTCGTCGTTCAGCACGATCACGTCGTCGCCGGCGCGCGCCACGTCCTGCAGGCCCTGGATCTCGACGGGAATCGAGGGGCCCGCATCGTTCACGGCCTTGCCGTTCTCGTCGTTCATCGCGCGCACGCGGCCGAACACGGCGCCCGCGAGCACGACGTCGCCTTTCCTGAGCGTGCCGGATTTCACGAGGAGCGTGGCCACGGGTCCGCGGCCCTTGTCCAGGCGCGACTCGATCACCACGCCCTTGGCCGGCGCGTTCACGGGCGCCTTCAACTCGAGCACCTCGCTTTGCAGGTGGATCGCCTCGAGCAGCTTGTCCAGGCCCTGGCCGGTCTTGGCCGACACCTCGACGAACTGGACCTCGCCGCCGAATTCCTCGGCCACCACTTCCTGCGTGAGCAGCTCCTGCTTCACGCGCTGCGGGTTGGCCTCGGGCTTGTCGATCTTGTTCACCGCGACGACGATGGGCACCTTGGCGGCCTTCGCGTGGTTCACGGCTTCGATTGTCTGCGGCATGACGCCGTCGTCGGCGGCCACCACGAGCACCACGATGTCGGTGATCTGGCTGCCGCGCGCGCGCATCGCCGTGAAGGCCTCGTGGCCCGGCGTGTCGAGGAACGTGATCACGCCCTTGGGCGTCTCCACGTGGTACGCGCCGATGTGTTGCGTGATGCCGCCCGCCTCGCCCACCGCGACGCGCGCCTTGCGGATCGCATCCAGGAGCGAGGTCTTGCCGTGGTCCACGTGGCCCATCACCGTCACGACGGGGGGACGCGACTCGAGCTTCGCCTCCTCGGCGCCGGCGCTTTCCACGAGGAAGGCCTCCGGGTCGTCGAGCTTCGCGGGCTTGGCCTGGTGCCCCATCTCGGAGACCACGATCATCGCGGTGTCCTGGTCGAGCACCTGGTTGATGGTGACCATGGAGCCCATCTTCATCATGGTCTTGATGACCTCGGCGGCCTTCACCGACATCTTGTGGGCAAGGTCGCCCACGGTGATGGTTTCGGGGACCAGCACCTCGATCACCTTCGGTTCCGCCGGCGCGGCGAACGAGGCGCCGGCCTCGTCGTCACGGTGGCGTCCGCCGCCGCGGGAGCGCCAGCCGTCGCGGCCGCCGCTCGCATCGCCGCGGGTCTTGATCGCGCGGCGCCGCGCCACGTCGTCGACCCACGCGGACGCGGGCTTCGCGGCGCGCTTCGCGCCTTTCTTGTCGCCCTTGGCATCCTTCTCGCCGGGCTTGAGCACCGGGCGGTGCAGCGTGCCCTCGGGAGCCGCGGCATCGCCCGGCGCGGCCTTCCCGTCGGCCTTGGCGCCCTCGGGCTTGGCCTCGGCCTTCACCTCGACCAG
>DATJVS010000141.1:0-20346 GCA_035501715.1 Usitatibacter sp. | reverse complement strand
CTGCTGGAGCTGGACATCGTCCTCGAGCGCTTCTGGGCGCGCGAGGGCGAGGCAATGAACGAAAGCGACGCGGCGATGCTCGAACGGTTGCTGGCGTTGCCCGACAACGACCTGCTCGACCTCGTGATGGGGCGCGCGGATACGAACGAGTCACAGCTGCAGCCCATGCTGCGGCGCTTGCGCACAGTCTAAGGAGCGGACCACATGGATTCCAAAGGCACGGTGAAGATCAACTATGGGAGCGGGCAGGTCTTCGAGGCGCCCGTGTACTCCGGAACGATCGGCCCGGATGTGTTCGACATCCGCGCCCTGTACGCCAAGACCGGGATGTTCACCTACGACCCGGGCTTCATGTCCACGGGCTCCACGCAATCGAAGATCACGTACATCGACGGCGACAAGGGCGTGCTGCTCTATCGCGGCTATCCCATCGAGCAGCTCGCGGTGAACTGCGACTTCCTCGAGGTCTGCCACCTGCTCATGTACGGCGAGCTGCCGAACCAGGGCCAGAAGGACAAGTTCGTCTGGACCGTGACGCGCCACACGATGGTGCACGAGCAGCTGGCGCGCCTCTTCCAGGGCTTCCGCCGCGACTCGCACCCGATGGCGGTGATGGTGGGCGTGGTGGGCGCGCTCTCCGCCTTCTACCACGACTCGCTCGACATCAATAACCCCGAGCACCGCGAGATCTCGGCCTTCCGCCTGATCGCGAAGCTGCCGACAATCGTCGCCATGGCCTACAAGTACAACATGGGCCAGCCGTTCATGTACCCGAGGAACGACCTGTCCTACACGGCGAACTTCATGCGCATGATGTTCGGCGTGCCGGCGGAGGAGTACGTGGTGAACGACGTGCTGGTGCGCGCGCTGGACCGCATCTTCATCCTCCACGCCGACCACGAGCAGAACGCCTCGACCTCCACGGTGCGCCTCGCCGGCTCCTCGGGCGCGAACCCGTTCGCGTGCATCGCCTCGGGCATCGCCTGCCTGTGGGGCCCCGCGCACGGCGGCGCCAACGAAGCGGCGCTGCAGATGCTGATCGACCTCGAGAAGCAGGGCGGCATCGCCAAGATCGGGGAATTCATCAAGCAGGTGAAGGACAAGAACTCGCACGTGAAGCTGATGGGCTTCGGCCACCGCGTGTACAAGAACTACGATCCGCGCGCCAAGCTCATGCAGGAGACCACGCGCGAGGTCCTCGCGGCCGTCGGCGCGCAGAACGACCCGCTGCTTCCGCTCGCCATGGCGCTCGAGAAGATCGCCCTCGAGGACGACTACTTCGTCTCCCGCAAGCTCTATCCGAACGTGGATTTCTACTCGGGGATCGTGCAAAGGGCCCTGGGCATCCCCACTTCCATGTTCACGTGCATCTTCGCGCTCGCCCGCACCGTCGGGTGGATCGCGCAGTGGAATGAAATGATCTCGGATCCCGAACAGAAGATCGGACGTCCGCGCCAGCTCTACACGGGCCCGACGCAGCGCGACGTGGTGCCGATCGCCAAGAGGAAGTAAGACATGGCCAGCGTGATGCAGCAGTTCCAGGCGACCTCGAACCTCTTCGGCTCGAACGCCCCTTACGTCGAAGAGCTCTACGAGGCCTACCTCGCCGATCCCGCATCGGTGGACGCATCGTGGAGAGCGGTCTTCGACGCGTGGCAGAAGGACAATCCCGGCAGGAAGGACGTGCCCCATTCGGGAGTGATCGCGGCGTTCGAGGGCCTCGTGCGCCACGCGATGCCGGCCGCCGCCGCGGGCGAGGCCGCCCCCGACGGCAAGCAGCTCAAGGTGCTGCAATACATCCGCGCGCACCGCGTGATGGGCTCGCGCTATTCGCAGCTCGATCCGCTCAAGCGCCTCGAGCGCACGCCCGTGCCCGAGCTGGAGCTCTCCTTCTACGGCCTGGGCGAAGAGGACATGGGCCGCGAGTTCTCGCCGGGGTCGTGGCAGGGCATGAAGGGCCCGATGCGGCTTCGCGACATCGTGGCCGCGGTGAAGAAGACCTATTGCGGCACCATCGGCGTCGAGTACATGTACATCTCCTCGACGGAGGAGAAGCGCTGGATCCAGCGCAAGTTCGAAGGCTCGCTCTCGACCCCGTCGTTCGGCAACGACCAGAAGCGGTGGATCCTCGAGCGCATCACGGTCGCCGAGACGCTGGAGCGATACCTGCACACCCGCTATGTCGGCCAGAAGCGCTTCTCGGGCGAAGGCGGCGAGACCATGACGCCGATGCTGGACACCGTGATCGAGAACGCCGGCGCCCACGGCGCGAAGGAAGTCGTGATCGGCATGGCCCACCGCGGGCGCCTCAACGTGCTCGTGAACAACCTGGGCAAGATTCCCGCGGACCTCTTCGGCGAGTTCGAGGGCAAGCACGGCGACCACCTCGCGTCGGGCGACGTGAAGTACCACCAGGGCTTTTCTTCCGACGTGCAGACCGCCGGCGGGCCCGTGCACCTCACGCTCGCGTTCAACCCGTCGCACCTTGAGATCGTGAACCCCGTGGTGGAAGGCTCGGTGCGCGCGCGCCAGCATCGCCGCGGCGACCACGCCGGCGACCAGGTGCTGCCGATCCTCATCCACGGCGACGCGGCCTTCGCGGGCCAGGGCGTGGTGATGGAGACGATGGCGCTGTCGCAGACGCGCGGCTACAGGACGGGCGGCACCGTGCACCTCGTCATCAACAACCAGATCGGCTTCACGACCTCGGACACGCGCGACGCGCGCTCGTCGCTGTACTGCACCGACATCGCGAAGATGATCGAGGCGCCGGTCTTCCACGTGAACGGGGACGACCCGGAGGCCGCCGTGTTCGTATCGGCCATCGCCGAGGAATACCGCCGCACCTTCCACAAGGACGTGGTGGTGGACCTCGTGTGCTTCCGCCGCCTCGGGCACAACGAGCAGGACGAGCCCTTCGTCACGCAGCCCCTCATGTACAAGAAGATCGCCCAGCATCCGGGCACCCGCAAGCTGTACGCCGACAAGCTCGAGCAGACGAGCGTGGTGAAGGCCGGAACGGGCGACGAGCTTGTGGCGCAGGTGCGGGCCACGCTCGACGCGGGCAAGACCACCAACCCCAGGATCCTCTATGGGCTCAAGCCCGCGCTCGCCATCGACTGGGCCCCCTACATCGGGATCGATTGGCGGCACCCGACGAACACCGGCGTTCCCGCAGCGAAGCTGAAGGAGCTCGCCAAGCGCCTCACCGACGTTCCCGCGAACTTCAAGCTCCATCCCTCGGTCGAGCGATTGCTCGCGGCGCGCCGCGACATGGGCGAGGGCAAGGTGCCGCTCGACTGGGGCATGGCCGAGAACCTCGCCTACGCGGCCCTCGTGGACGAGGGGCACCCGGTGCGCCTCTCGGGGCAGGACGCGGGACGCGGCACCTTCGCGCACCGCCACGCCGTATTGCACGACCAGAACCGCGAGAAGTGGGATTCGGGCGTGTACATCCCGCTGCAGAACATCCGCGAGGGGCAGGGCAACTTCGTCGTGATCGATTCGCTCCTGTCGGAAGAGGCGGTGCTCGGATTCGAATACGGCTATGCGACCGCGCAGCCCTTCGAGCTCGTGATCTGGGAGGCGCAGTTCGGCGACTTCGCCAACGGCGCGCAGGTCGTGATCGACCAGTTCATCGCCTCGGGCGAGGCGAAGTGGGGCCGCATGTGCGGGCTCACGATGTTCCTGCCGCACGGCTACGAGGGGCAGGGCCCCGAGCATTCGTCGGCGCGCCTCGAGCGCTACCTGCAGCTGTGCGCCGAGCACAACATCCAGGTGTGCGTGCCTTCGACGGCGGCGCAGTTCTTCCACATGATCCGCCGGCAATGCGACCGCCCGCTGAGGAAGCCCCTCATCGTGATGACGCCCAAGAGCCTGCTGCGCAAGAAGGAGGCGACGTCGCCGCTATCGGAGCTCTCCGCGCCGGGCTTCCAGGTGATCATTCCGGAGGTGGAGAAGCTCGCGCCGAAGAAGGTGAAGCGCGTCATCTTCTGCTCGGGCAAGGTGTACTACGACCTCGCGGCCGAGCGCGCCAAGCGCGGCATCGACGACATGGCGATCGTGCGCATCGAGCAGCTCTATCCGTTCCCGCACGAGGAGTTCCAGGCGCAGATCGACCTGTATCCCAACGCGAAGCACGTGATCTGGTGCCAGGAAGAGCCGGGCAACCAGGGCGCGTGGCACCGCATCCAGCACTACCTGCAGCGCCACATGCGCGCCGACCAGGAGCTGCATTACGCGGGCCGCAAGTCCTCGGCCTCGCCGGCGGTGGGCTACCTGCAGCTGCACGCCGAGCAGCAGAAGGAGCTGGTCGAAGCGGCGCTGCAGCCCGATCCTTCGTCGAAGAGAGCCGCGGCCTAACGCGCGGGCAGCGACGCGCCAGAAAAGGAAAACAACATGCAAGTCGAGGTCAAGGTTCCGCAGTTGTCCGAGTCGGTCTCCGAAGCGACGCTGGTCGCCTGGCGCAAGAAGGCGGGCGAGGCGGTCAAGCGCGACGAGAACCTGATCGACGTCGAGACCGACAAGGTCGTGCTGGAGCTGCCCGCGCCCACGGACGGCGTGCTCGCGAAGATCATCAAGAAGGACGGCGACAGCGTGACGAGCGGCGAGGTGATCGCCGTGATCGATACGGAGGGGAAGGCGACAGCGGCGCCGACGCAGCCCGCGGCCACCCCCGCGAAAGCGCCTGCTTCGGCGGTCCCCGCCGTGGCCGCCGCCTCTCCGTCGGCCGCGAAGATCGCCGCCGAGAAGGGCATCGACACGGCCGGCGTCGCAGGCACCGGCCGCGACGGCCGCGTCACCAAGGCCGACGTCGTGCAGGCCTCCGCGCCGGCCGCGGCCAAGCCCGCTCCCGCCCCCGTCGCGATTCCCACCGGCGCGCGCGCCGAGCAGCGCGTGGCCATGTCGCGCCTTCGCCAGCGCATCGCCGAGCGCCTCGTGCAGTCGCAATCGACCGCGGCCATCCTCACCACGTTCAACGAGGTGAACATGGCGCCGGTGATGGAGCTGCGCGCGCGCTACAAGGACAGGTTCGAGAAGGAGCACGGCGTGAAGCTGGGCTTCATGTCGTTCTTCGTGAAGGCCGCGGTGCACGCGCTGCGCAAATACCCGATCGTGAACGCGTCCATCGATGGCTCGGACGTGATCTACCACGGCTATTACGACATCGGCATCGCGGTGGGCAGCGAGCGTGGCCTCGTGGTGCCGATCCTGCGCAACGCCGACCTCATGTCCATCGCCGACATCGAGAAGGCGATCGCGGACTTCGGCAAGCGCGCCAAGGACGGCAAGATCACGCTGGAGGAGCTCACGGGCGGCACGTTCTCGATCTCCAACGGGGGCGTGTTCGGCTCGATGCTGTCCACACCGATCATCAACCCGCCGCAAAGCGCGATCCTCGGCGTGCACGCGACCAAGGAACGCGCGGTCGTCGAGAACGGGCAGATCGTGGTCCGCCCGATGAACTACCTCGCGCTCTCGTACGACCATCGCATCATCGACGGGCGCGAGGCGGTCCTTTCGCTCGTGGCGATGAAGGAAGCGCTCGAGGATCCGGCGCGCCTGATCCTCGACGTCTAGGGCCGGCGTGGCGCGAAAGAAGAGGCTCACGCCCGGCGCCATCGCGCTGCGCGTCTTCTTCTTCGTGGCGGGCTCGCTCATGGTGGGCTGGCTTACCGTGTTCCTGGACGCGGAGCTGGGCGTGTACATGCCGCGCCATTTCGCTGTCTCGGTCGCGGTGGGCGCGGCGGTGGCGATCACCTTCTGGCTCTTGCGCCTGCTCAAGCACCCACCCATGTTCCTGAAGGACGTCCATCCGCTCGCCGCGGGGCTTTGCGCGGGCATGGGCGTGCACATCGCCAGGTTCTGGCTGAGATGAGGAAAAGCTGATGGCACAGGCATTCGACGTCGTCGTGATCGGTGCGGGCCCCGGCGGCTACATCGCCGCGATCCGCTGCGCGCAACTGGGGCTCAAGACCGCCTGCATCGAGGGGTGGAAGAACGCCAGGGGCGAGCTCGCGCTCGGGGGCACTTGCCTCAACGTGGGCTGCATTCCCTCCAAGGCGTTGCTCGCGACTTCCGAGGAGTACGAGAAGGTCGGCAAGCACCTCGACGACCACGGCATCAGCGTGACCGGCGCGAAGATCGACGTGGCGAAGATGCAGGCGCGCAAGGACTCGATCGTCACCAAGATGACGAAGGGCGTCGAGTACCTCTTCAAGAAGAACAAGGTCGCCTGGCTGCAGGGCTTCGGCAAGTTCGTGGGCGGCGGCGATGCGTACACGATCGCGGTGGGCGCGGAGCAGGTGACCGCGAAGTACGTGATCGTGGCCACGGGCTCCAAGGCGCGGCACCTGCCCAACGTCCCCGTCGACAACGACACCGTCTGCGACAACGAGGGCGCGCTCGCCTTCGGCGCCGTGCCCAAGCGCCTCGGCGTGATCGGCGCGGGTGTCATCGGCCTGGAGCTGGGCAGCGTGTGGAGACGCCTGGGCTCGGAGGTGACGATACTCGAGGCGCTCCCGAATTTCCTCGGCGCTTGCGACGAGGCCATCTCCAAGGAAGCGTGGAAGCAATTCACGAAGCAGGGCCTCGCCATCTCGATGGGCGTGAAGATCGAGAAGGTGACGACGAAGAAAACTGGCGTCACGGTCGAGTACAAGGACGGTGCGGGTGCCGTGCAGAAGCTCGAGTGCGACAAGCTGATCGTCTCCATCGGCCGCGTGCCGAACACGGACGGCCTGGGCGCCGACGCCGTCGGCCTCAAGGTCGATGCGCGCGGATTCATCGAGGTGGACGATCATTGCCGCACGAACCTGCCCAACGTGTATGCGATCGGCGACGTTGTTCGCGGACCCATGCTCGCGCACAAGGCCGAGGACGAGGGCGTGATGGCCGCGGAGCTCATCGCGGGGCAGAAGCCCCACATCGACTACAACTGCGTGCCGTGGATCATCTACACGTCGCCCGAGATCGCGTGGGTGGGCAAGAGCGAGCAGCAGTGCAAGGCCGAGGGCATCGCGGTGAAAACGGGGCAGTTCCCGTTCTCCATCAACGGCCGTGCGCTCGGCATCAACGAGCCTGTGGGCTTCGTCAAGGTCGTGGCCGACGCCGCCACCGACCGCGTGCTGGGCATGCACATCATCCACGCGCACGCCTCCGACATCATCCAGGAGGGTGTCACGACGATGGAATTCGCCGGCGCCTCGGAAGACATCGCGCGCATCACGCACGGGCACCCGACGCTCTCGGAGGTGGTGCGCGAGGCGGCGCTCAACGTGGAGAAGCGGTCGCTCAACATGTAGCGGGCCCATGACCCCCGTCGAAATTCCGGAGTTCGAGGACAGCGTCGAGGAGATCGAGGCGGGGGAATTCTCGGGTCCCCTCGAGTGGTATTGGCATTTCAGCCAGAGGCACGACTTCCAGGCCGACAGCGACCAGCTTCGCGTCCTCGAGCACCTGCAGAAGCTCTTCGAGGACCTCGAGGACTACCGCCACTACCGCGCGGGGAAGATCAATCGCCTGGTGACCAACCTCGGCGCGGGCCGCAAGCCCCCGCGCGGCATGTACATCTGGGGCGGGGTGGGGCGCGGCAAGTCGCTCATGATGGACGCCTTCTTCAAGGTGCTGCCCCACAAGAGGAAGCGCCGCGTGCACTTCCACGAGTTCATGCGCGAGATCCATGCCCGCATGCGGGACCTCCCGGGGCAGGAGGATCCGCTCGATCCCATCTCCGCGCAGATCGCGCGCGAGCTTCGCGTGCTCGCCTTCGACGAGTTCCACGTGAGCGACATCGCCGACGCGATGATCCTGGGGCGCCTTCTCGAGCTGATGATCGCGCGCGGCGTGGTCCTCGTGATGACCTCGAACTACCGGCCCGACGACCTCTATCCGAACGGCCTGCAGCGCGCGCGGTTCCTCCCGGCCATCGAGATCCTCAATCGCGACCTGGAGGTGGTCGAGCTCGTGGGGAGCACGGACCACCGCCGGCGCATCCTCGACGCGCTCTCGGTGTACTACACGCCCATCGACGAGGACGCCGACCCGCACCTCGCCATGTTCTTCGAGGCGATGACCAAGGCGAGCTATGCCGAGAACGGCACGATCGAGGTGGGCGGACGGCCGCTCGCCTTCCGGCGCCGCGCCAAGGGCGTGGTGTGGTTCGAGTTCGCCGAGCTCTGCGACAAGCCCCGCTCGCAGGTGGACTTCCTCGAGATCGCGAGCGCCTATCACACGGTCCTGGTGTCCAACGTGCGCCGCATGAGCGTCACGCAGACCGACGTGGTGCGCCGCTTCACCTGGCTCGTGGACGTCTTCTACGACCAGCGCGTGAAGCTCGTGCTCTCGGCCGACGCCCAGCCCGAGGACCTGGTCCAGGCCCTCGATTCGGCGGCGCCCCACGAGCGCATGGTGCAGAAGGAATTCGCGCGCACGGCGAGCCGCCTTCGCGAGATGCAGTCGCGGGACTACTTCTCGCGCCGACACGCGTCGGCCGAAGATCCCCGCGTTCTGGTGAAATAATGGTTGACCGGGCTCAAGCCGCACCCCGCCCAGCTCTGATGAGATAGACAGCCATGTTCAAGGCGATCGTCCTCGACAAGACCGAAGGCCTCTTCCAGGCGCGCGTGGCGGACCTGGACGAGAAGGAGCTGCCCGAAGGCGACGTGACAATCGCGGTCGAGTACTCGACCGTGAACTACAAGGACGCGCTCGCCCTCGCCAACGCCTCGCCCATCGTGCGCAAGTGGCCGATGGTGCCGGGCATCGACGGCGCGGGCTCGGTCCTGGAGAGCGCCCACCCCGCGTGGAAGCCGGGCGATCGCGTGATCCTCAACGGCTGGGGCGTGGGCGAGGGCCACTGGGGTTGCCTCGCGCAGAAGGCGCGCCTGAAAGGCGACTGGCTCGTGCGCCTTCCGCTCGGCATGTCGCCGAAGCAGGCCATGTCCATCGGCACCGCGGGCTACACGGCGATGCTCTGCGCGCTCGAGATCGAGCGCCTCGGAGTGACGAAGGAGCGCGGCGAGGTGCTGGTGACGGGTGCCACGGGCGGCGTGGGCAGCGTCGCGGTGGCGATCCTCGCGCGCCGCGGCTATCGCGTGGTCGCCTCGACCGGCAAGGCGTCCGAGGCAGAATACCTGCGTCGCCTCGGAGCGACGGAGGTGATCGACCGCAAGTCGCTCTCGGAGCCGGGCAAGCCCCTGCAGAAGGAGCGCTGGGCGGCAGTCGTGGATTCGGTGGGCAGCCACACGCTGGCCAACGCCTGCGCCCAGACGATGTCGGAAGGCGTGGTTGCGGCATGCGGCCTCGCGCAGGGCATGGACCTGCAGGTGACCGTGGCACCTTTCATCCTGCGCGGCGTCACGCTTCGCGGCATCAACAGCGTGTACGCGCCGCGCGAGCTTCGCGAGAAGGCGTGGGCGCACCTCGCGCGCGAGGTCGATCCGGCGCTCCTCGACACGATGACCACGGAGATCGCGTTGGGTGAGGCGGTCGCGCGTGCCCCGGACGTGCTCGCCGGCAAGGTGCGCGGCCGCATCGTCGTGGACGTGAACCGCCTGGAGGCGAAAGCGGCGGCTGAAGCACCGAAGGCCGCGCCCGCGGCGGCGCCCAAGCCTTCGAAACCCGCGAAGGCTCCGCGTCCCGACCTGGACAAGACGCTCACCACCGCGCAGGGCTTCTACGCGGGCTCGGTGCAGAACCCGGCCGTCTTCTGGATGCGGCAGGCGAACCTGATCGAGTGGTGGAAGAAGCCCGTCGAGGCCCTCGACTATTCGAAGCCGCCGTTCCGCAAGTGGTTCGTGGGCGGCGAGACCAACCTCTGCTTCAACGCCGTGGACCGGCACCTCATCTCGCGCCCGAACCAGCCCGCGCTCATCTGGATCTCCACCGAGGTGGACGCCAAGCGCACGTTCACGTACGCGCAGCTCGCCGACGAGGTGAACCGCTTCGCCGCGATCCTCGCCGCGCAGGGCGTGGGCAAGGGCGACCGCGTGCTGATCTACATGCCCATGACGCCCGAGGCGGTCTTCGCGATGCTCGCCACGGTGCGCCTGGGCGCGATCCACTCGGTGGTGTTCGGCGGATTCGCCGCCGCGAGCCTCGCCGCGCGCATCGACGACGCGAAGCCCAAGGTCATGGTGACGAGCGACGCGGGCATGCGCATGGGCAAGCTGATCGCGTTGAAGCCGCTCGTGGACGAATCCATCCGGCTCGCGGCCTCGCCGCCGGAGCGCGTGATCATCGTCGATCGCGGCCTCGACAAGTCGATGACGCGCGTGGCGGGCCGCGACCTCGACTACGCCGCGGAGCGCGAGAAGCATGCGGGCGTGAAGGTGCCCGTGGTGTGGCTCGAGTCCAACGAGCCCTCGTACATCCTCTACACGAGCGGCACGACGGGCAAGCCCAAGGGCGTGCAGCGCGACACCGGCGGCTACGCCGTGGCGCTTGCCGCGTCGATGAAGAACATCTTCTGCTCCAACCCCGGCGAGGCGTACTTCTGCACCTCGGACATCGGCTGGGTCGTGGGCCACTCGTACATCGTGTACGGGCCGCTCATCAACGGCTCGATCACGATCATGTACGAGGGCGTGCCGGTGCGTCCCGATGCGGGCATCTGGTGGCGCATCGTCGAGGAGTACAAGGTCACCTCGATGTTCAGCTCGCCCACGGCGATCCGCGTGCTGAAGAAGCAGGACGCGTCGTGGATGAAGAAGTACGACACCTCGAGCCTGAGATACCTGTTCCTCGCCGGAGAGCCGCTGGACGAGCCCACGGCGCGCTGGGTGTCGGAATCGCTCGGCTGCCAGATCGTGGACAACTACTGGCAGACGGAATCGGGCTGGCCGATCCTCACCGCGTGCCCGGGCGTGGAAGACACGCCGCGCAAGTTCGGCTCGCCGTCGTTCCCCGCCTACGGCTACCAGGTGAAGCTGAAGCACGAGGAGACCGGCGCCGAGGTGGGCGTGAACGAGAAGGGCGTGCTCTGCATCGTGCCGCCGCTGCCGCCGGGGGCGATGACCACCATCTGGGGCGACGACGAGCGCTACGTGCAGACCTATTACCGCTCGTTCGAGGACGAGCTGGTGTACACGACCTTCGACTGGGCCACGCGCGACGCCGACGGCTACTACTTCGTGCTGGGCCGCACCGACGACGTGATCAACGTCGCGGGCCATCGCCTCGGCACGCGCGAGATCGAGGAAGCCATCCAGGCCCATTCCAACGTGGCCGAGGTGGCGGTGGTCGGCGTGAACGACGCCGTGAAGGGCCAGGTCCCCGTGGCCTTCGCCGTGCTGAAGGATCCCTCGAAGGCCGCCACGCCGGAGATGGCCGCCGCGCACGAGAAGGAGATCATGGCGACAGTCGATCGCGAGATCGGCGCCATCGCGCGCCCGGCGCGCGTGTGCTTCGTGACGCTCCTGCCGAAGACGCGCTCCGGCAAGCTCCTGCGCCGCTCGATCCAGGCGATCTGCGAGGGGCGCGACCCCGGCGACCTCACCACAATCGAGGATCCGGTCGCGCTCGAGCAGATCCGCTCCGCCGCGAAGCCCACGGCGCCCTAGACTTCCGCCCGATGATGGATTCGCCACCCTGATGCGATGGACATCGGGGGACGCGCCTTGACGCAATTTTCGGTTTGACAAAAATTCCGTTCTGCCTTTTGATTGCAACGCAACCGAGCAACAGGATCGTTCGGCCACTCATGACAATCGCGGCAATCCCCGGACGATTCATGGCCTGCCTGGCGCTGGTGCTGGCCGCCAATCCGCTCGCATCGATCGCCGCCCCCATCAAGGTCGATGAGGGCTTCGCGAGCCGCGTCACCGAAGACAACGAGCACAATCCCCGGCCCGCGAACACGGTCACGCAAATCAATGCGGGCGAGGGCGTCTACTACTGGATCAAGTGGAAGAACTATCCCAACCGCACCACGGTGCGGTGCGTGGTCAACGATAGCGACGGAGAGACCGTCTTCGACGAGAACTACATCGACGAGGACAATCCCACGGACCAATACACGGTCTGCGGCGGCGAGACGGACGCGAAGGACTTCGATACAGGGCGCTACACGTTCATCCAATACCTCGATGGCGATCGCGTCGGGGAGCAGTCGATCAACATCGAGCGGGCCTACACGTTCAAGATAAGCCGCTACAGGAAATTCAAGTGGACCGTTTCGGCGATCATCATTGCGGTGGTGGGCGTCTTGTGGCTCTTCCGCAAGATGCGCGGAGACCACGCAGGCGCGGCGGAGGTCTTTGCCTCCAAGGCGTCGCGCAAGATGGAGAACGATCCGGATTTCATTGCGGCGAAAGCGAAGGGCGCGTCGAGCACTGCCCCAAGCGCCGCGAGCAAGGCCGAAGATGACCTCAAGACGGCCGGCCAGCAATTCCAGTCGGCCATGGCGCTGCCGGACAAGAAGATGGGGCTGGAAGCCGGCAAGCGCTACATCACGCAGCTGCTCGATGCGCGCCGCAATCCCGAGGCGGTCGGCGTCTTCAAGATGTGCCTCGCCGCGGATCCGGCATTCCGTCCTGCTCGACCTGAGGAAGCGTTACCACTCGCGAAAGCCGCGCGTGCCATGGCCGATCCCAACGCGGCGATCGCAGCTCTGCGCGGTTTCGACAAGCTCAACCCGGGCCACTCCACCATCCCCGAGGTGTACCTGCTCTCCGCGCAAATCCTTGCCGAGGACCTCAAGAACACCGCGATGGCGCGCAAGATCCTCGAACACATCCTGGCGAAGTTTCCGGGGCATCACGTCGCCCAGGAAGCGAAGAGGTGCCTGCAGGCGCTGCCTGCATGAACCCGGTCGCCGCCCAATTCCCGCCTAGACGCGCCCCGAGCGCTTGAGATCGAGGTAGCGGTTCACCAGCGCCACGGCAAGCTCGCCGGGCGGAGTGTCCATGAGGATCGCGCCCGCCGACTGCACGCCGCGCATCGTGGCGGACCGGTCGCGCTCGTAGAGCGCCTCGGCGGCGAACGTCACCGCCTGCTCGAGGTTCGCGACCGGAGCCGAGCGCATCTCGTCGAGCACGGCCTCGCGCAGGTTCGCGAAGAGCACGAGGTGCTTGCGCTTGAGCAGCACCAGGGCGGGAAGGAGTGTCTCCTCGTCCTCGTCGCGCAGGTTCGAGACCACGATCACCAGCGAGCGGCGCTTCAGTCGCCGCGAGAGCTCCACGGCGGCGGTGTAGTAGTCGGGCGGGCGAAGGGTCGGCTGCGCGTCGTAGAGCGTGTTCAGGAAGACGTTGAGCGTCGCGCGGGATTTTCGCGGCGGCACGAAGCGCGGCTCGTCGCCGGCGAAGGTCATGAGGCCCGCGGAATCGCCCTGGCGCAGCGCCACGTAGGCGAGCAGCAGCACGGCGTTCAACACCTCGTCGAAATGCGAGAGCGCTCCGTCGCGCGCGATCATCCGCCGGCCGCAATCGACCAGGAAGACGATGTGCTGGTCGCGCTCGTCCTCGTATTCGCGGGCGATGAGGCGCCCGCGGCGCGACGTGGCCTTCCAGTCGATCTGGCGCATCGCGTCGCCCTCGCGATAGTCGCGCAGCTGGTGGAACTCGAGTCCCTCGCCGCGCCTGCGGCGATGCAGCACGCCGATGCGCGAGAGGCGGTTCTCGGTGGCGAAGAGCGCGTAGTCGGCGAGCTCGGCGAAATCCGGATAGCAGCGCAGCACCTGCGCGGGCCCCACGCGAAGGCGCGCCTGCCACAGGCCCAGGGCCGAGAGCACGCGAACGTGGGCGGGCTCGATCGCGAGGTCGCCGCGTTCGCCGGGGCGGATGCGATAGCGGCCCTGCGCGAATCCGCCGCCGGGCACCACGAGGTCCATGGGCAGGCCCTGCACCTCGCATGCCGCCGGATGGTGATCGTAGAGCTCGCAGCGCAGCGCGAAGCCTCCGCGGTTGTGCAGGCGAAGGTCGCAATCGCGCCAGCGGCCGATGGCGAGCGACGTGGGGACGAATCGCTCGAGCTCGAGGCGCGGGGCCAGCGCGCGCGCCGCGGCGAGGTCGGCGACGGCCGCGGCCACGAAGAGCACGATCCCCGCCTCCCAGATCGGTGCGAGCTCCTTCACCCACGAGGCGAGGAAGGCGAACGCGAGCAGGCCCGCCGCCAACCGGAGCATCCTTCGCGAGGGAACGGGCAGGGTCAAAGCCGCGGCGCCTGGACTTGCGCGAGGAGGTCCGCGATCACCGAATCGGTGCCACGCCCCTCGATCTCCAGCTCCGGAGTGACGGAGATGCGGTGGCGCAGGACCGAAGGGGCCACGGCCTTCACGTCGTCGGGCGTGGCGAAGGCGCGGCCCGCCATGAGAGCCCGCGCCCGGGCGGCGCGCACGAGCGCGATTGAAGCGCGCGGCCCCGCGCCGCGTGAAAGCGCCGCGTTGTCGCGCGTTGCGCGAGCGAGGCGCACGGCATAGTCGAGCACGTTGTCGTCCACCACGAGCCGCGCCGCGAGGGCCTGCAAGCGCGATACGTGCGCCGCGTCGATCACGGTGGCGACCGCGTCCACGCTCAGCCGGTCGCCCACCGTCGCGGTCGTCACTTGGCGCGTGAGCTGGATCTCTTCCTCGGCGCCGGGATAGTCGATGTGGGCGTTGAGGAGGAAGCGGTCCAGCTGCGCATCGGGCAGCGGATAGGTCCCTTCGTGCTCGATGGGGTTCTGTGTCGCGAACACCATGAAGGGCTGCGGCAGGACGTGCGCCTCGCCTTCGATGGTGACCTGCGCTTCCTGCATCACCTCGAGCAGCGCCGCCTGCGTCTTGGCCGGCGCGCGGTTGATCTCGTCGGCGATCACGAAGTGCGCGAAGACCGGGCCCTTGCGCGTGGCGAACTTCCCCGAGGACGGGTCGTAGAGCGTGTGGCCGGTGATGTCCGAGGGCATGAGGTCGGGCGTGAACTGGATGCGCGCGAACTGCCCGCCGATGGTGCGCGCGAGCGCCTTCACGAGCAGCGTCTTGCCGAGGCCCGGGACGCCTTCCACGAGCACGTGCCCGCCGGAGACGAGGCCGGTGAGCGCGTCCTGGATGATCTCGCGCTGGCCCACGACGACCTTGCGCACTTCGGACACGACCGACTCGATGGCGGAAGCGGCCGCTTGCAACTCGACCGGGTTGATCTCCTGGGGCTGGCTCATGTTCTCGTTCTCCGGGGCCGGCTGGGGCGTGAGGACCGCCGCGCGAGCCGCGACTCGATGTCGCGAAGCGTCGCTACGGCGGCAGTGAATTGGGCTTCGGTGGCGGCGTCGCTTCCCAGGGCCACGCGGATCGAGCCCTCGGGGAGCGCCGTGAGCTGCGCGATGGGCGTCGCAGCCTGCGACGGCGACGCGGATGCGGCGATGCCGCGCTTTCGCGCCGCGCGCATGACCCGCTCGCGCAGCGCCTGGAGCAGGTAGGCGCTCTCGGCCCGCGACCAGAGGAAGCGCCCGCTGGCCGCGATGTGCTCGCCGAGGCTGCGCCGCTGGGGCTGCGGGTCGGGCGAGAGGGGACCGAAGCGCGGAACGATGCGCGCGAGCCACAGCGCGACCAGCAGCGATGCGGCGATCACCACGGCCCATGCCTCGCGCCAGATCCACTCCGGCAGCGGCGGCGAGTCCATCCGCATGAAGAGCAGCGCCGGGGATTCGGCCGCGCGCGGCCCCATGAGCAGCCATGCGAATGTCGCATTGTCGCTGCTGCCGATGCGCGTGTTGGTGAACATCCGGAAGTTGGCGAGGATCGTGACGTGGCCTTCGCCCTCGTCGAAATCGAGGGCGGCAATGTTCTTGCCCGCCTTCACGGCGGTGAAGCCCGCGCGGCCGCGTTGGTCGCGAAGATCCGCGGAAACCGGAACGAAGTTCACGGTGATGCGCCGTTCCGCGCCGGGCCATGCGAAGGTCGTGGGCGCGTCCACGTTTGGCGGCGGCAGGTCGGGCACTCCGCGCGGCGGCCCCTTGAGCGGTGGCGGCGCGACGTTCTTGACGCCGAGCGCTTCGAGCAGCGGGTCGGAAACGCCCCAGCGCTCCGATTCCACGACGAGGCGCCCGCCGCGCGCGACCCAATCGAGGATGCCTCTCACGTGCGCCGGCGTCATGTAGGCGAGGCGCGGGGCCGCGAGCACCAGCGTCGCCCGATACGGAAGGTCGTCCAGGCCCGAAGGCGAGCGGATCATCGTGGGCTTGGCTCCCATGCGCTCCAGCAGCCTCGCATACGCGAGATAGGGGTCGCGAAGCGCAACGTGGCCCGCGCCCACCCGGAACGTCTCGTACTCCACGCGGTACCAGTTAAGCGCGATGTAGAGCAGCGCCGCCACGAGCGGCGTGGCGATGAGCGCGGCGCGCAGCAGGAGCTTGCGGTTCATGCAGCGCTCGCTTCGCTCGCCGGGCCGGCGAGGGGAAATTGCGATCGCCATTCGCGCGCGAAATCGCCCGCGATGGTTGCCGCGACCGGACGATGCCCGTAGGCGAGGAGCTGCCACGCGTTCACCAGGCGCGTGAAGTAGGTGGATCGCGGCGCCGCCGCGGCCGATTGCACGCGGCGAAGGCAATCGCCTTCGGTGTCGCCTTGCGTGAACTCGAGGCCTTCGTCCATGAAGCGGACTAGCGAAGCGCGATACAGGAGCGAGAGCGCCTCGCGGATGCGGCCTTCGCGCGCGAGCGATTCGGCGGCCGAGGCCACGTCGCCGGGCAACGACTCGGGACGCACGTCCAGGCCGAAGAGGAAATCGGGGCGCGCCGCGCGCGTGCTCGACCGGGCGCGAAGGCGCAGGTAGCGCGCGAGGTGATAGAGCAGGAACGCGGCGGCGAGCGCGAAGGCGATCCAGGCGCCCGCACGCGTGAGCTTCGCGATCGCCTCCATGACCTTCGTGAGCCAGTCGAGGTTGGGCGCCTCGCCTTTTCGCTCGGGCGCCTTCGGGCCCACGTACACGAGGTGCCAGCGCTGCTCGTCGTGGCCGAACTCGGGATCCTTGAGGATCTCGCGGATCTCGGCGCTCGGGCGATCGGGCTCGGCGGCGCGGGGCCCGCTCGCGGGCGCGATCGCCAGCACGGCGGCCAGGGCGAGCGACGCGACGATACCGGCGACCGGAGCGGCGCGCGGCGCGGGCTCGATGCGGGAGACGAGCTGGCGGAATCGCAGCTCGATGTCCCAGCCTTCGAGCTGCGTGCGCCGCTGCAGGTAGAGCGTGAAGCCGCACGCGACGTAGAGCGGTTCGATCACGCTCATGGCGATCGCGCCCACCACCACGCCGCGCATCATGTCGGCCGTGGGCCCGAAGGTGCCCCGGAACCAGTTCTCCATGATCACGTCCACCGGGACCTGGATCGGAAGGAGCAAGGCCACGCCGATCGAGATCGCGAAGCCGAAGATGGTCTCGACGTTGGCGAGCAGGAACGTGAGCCACACGGCCGCTCCGCGCGCTTCGCGGTCGAGCAGGCGAATGCGCTGGCGCGAAGGCCTGCCCGAGAGGCGCTCGAGCTGGTAGACGGGCAGGTGCAGCGAGCGAGCGAGGTCGAAGCGCCGCCACGTGAGCGCGCCCACGATGCCGCTTCGCCACAGGGTCGCGGGCAGCTGCTTCACCACCGTCGCGATTCGCACGTCGCCGCCGAAGAGCTCGACCGAAAGGACTTCCAGCACCACGCGATCGAAGAGGGGCTTGAGCCACCACAACCCCAGCCACGCATAGAGCGGATCGTCCCAGGACAACGCGAGCGCGGCGCCGGCGATTGGAAGATAGACGGCGGCCCACGCGAGATAGGCCCTGCGCCCGTGGCTGCGCACGAGCAGCAGGCCCAGGTCGAGCGCCTCCCAGGCGTTGCGCGGCCGAAGCCGCAGCGTCATGCGCTCAAGGTCCACGTTCGCGGCCTCCGAGCGCGAGGAATCCGATTGTGAGCAGCGCGACCACGGCGCCGACCGCGAGCTTGAGCTCGAGTGGAAGATCCACGCGCGACGACCAGAAGGCCTCGATCACGGCCGCGCACGCCGTCATGAGCGCCGCTCCGTAGAGCATCACCGCCGCGGGACGCGCGCGCTCCCGCAGCGCGGCCACGCGCGTCTTGCGCCCGGGCGCGGCGAGCGCGTAGCCGATCATGAGCCCCGCGGCGCTCGCGAGCGTCATGCCCACGAGCTCAGGCGCGCTGTGCCCCACCACGAATCCCCAGAAGTTGTGCCCGAGGCCCACCTGGGTGAGATGCCCGCCGATGGCGCCCATGAAGATGCCGTTGGACAGGAGCACGGCGATCGTCCCCAGGCCGAAGAAGATTCCGCCCGCCAGGCACTGCAGGTTGATGCGCACGTTGTTGAAGATGTAGAAGCCGAACATCCTGATGTCGGTGTCGGCGCCGCGCTCCGCGCCGAAGCGCATGGCGTCGTCCGAGTACATCGCCTGCACGCGCGAGAGCGTGTCGGGAGACACGAGGTAATAGACGAAATCGGGGAACCACTGCAGCGCGATCACGCAGGCGGCGAATGGGACGCCGAACAGGAGCGCCGCGGCCGCCACGAAGCGCCACTGGCGTCGCACCTCCACGGGAAATTCGTGCAGGAAGAACCGCAGCAGGTCGGCGATCAATGCTCCACGGCGCCGGATGCGCGCGCCGTGCACCGCGAAGTGCGCCGAGACTACGAGCGCATGCAGGCGGTCGATGAGCGAGGTGCGGTACTGGCGGTCTCGCGCGATGGCGAGCTCGGCGGCGAGCCGCCGGAAGAGCGCGGGCACTCGCGCGACGCCGGGCGCCGCGTCCGCCGAGGGCTTCTTCGCATCGAGCGCCTCGGCGAGGCCGCTCCACTCGGCTTCGTGGCGCGCTTCGAATTCGATCTGGTTCATGCGCGCCCCACGAGGGAGGCGGCCACGGCATCGATGCGCTCGACCGCTTCGGCGCCCGTGCGCCCCTGCACCAGCGGCGCGGCGAGCTCGGCGATCTCGGCGGCGCGCTCGTCGGACCAGGAGCGGCGGCGCTCGGCGAAATCGAGCACGGCACGCTGCTCGAGCGCGGTGAGCCCCATCGGAGGCGCGACCGGCGCCGGCAGCTTCGCCACGGCGAACTTCGTCGCGGCGCGGGCGGGTTCGCGATGGATCACGATGGTGCCCGCGGCAAGGTCGCCCAGGCGGCGGAACTGCCGGTCGAGCAGCATCGAGGCGATTCCCACCGCGTAGCCGATGGGCAGCATGTCGGCCATGCGCATCACGTTGCGCAGGAACGCGGCCGACCAGCCGATCGGCGTGCCGTCGTCGTTCACGACGGCGAGCGCGCAGATGCGCTTTCCCGGCGTGGCGCCCGACCAGAGCGCCTCGAAGAGGATGGGGTAGAGGATCCAGGCCGCGAAGAGGAAGACGAGGATCGCGCCTTCGCCGGTGTCTCCCAGCAGGCGCAGCAGCGGCGGGATCATCATCGTGAGCAGCATCTTGCAGGCGAAGTCGATGAGCCAGGCGCGCGCGCGGGCGAGCGGGCCGGCCAGCTGCAGCGTGATCTCCACGCCCTCGGGCAGCGATACGGGACGCAGCGTATCGATCACTGCGGATGCCGGGATCAGTCGTGCTGCAGGAAGATGTCGCGGTAGCCGGCGTACATCGTGCCCCAGATCACCGGCCCGAGCACGAGCAGCCCCAGGCCCACGGGCAGGAGCGCCAGGACGAAGAGCACGAAGGAGATCACGACATAGAGCAGGAAGGCGCCGAAGTTGCGCAGGCACCCGGAGAAGCTCTGGCGCATCGCCGCCATCGGCTGCACGTCGTGGAAGGCCACCAGCGCCGGCGCGAACCAGATCGCCATGAAGATCGGCACCATGAGCGCCACCGCCACGAGGAACACGAGGGCGAAGATCGGCGCCAACGCGAGCCAGTTGGGCGGCGATCCGCCCTGCGTGATCCCGCTCATGGGGCCCACGACGATCATGCCGATGCCCATGAGGATGCCGATCATGAACGTGGAGGCGAGATAGAGCAGCCCCACGAGGAGGAGGTTGCCCAGGTTCCTGCTGAACCCCGAGAAGAGGTCGGCGAGCGCGAGCCCTTGCCCGGCCTCGACCTTGCGGCACCCGAGCATGAGTCCCGCGGCGAACGCGGGATAGAGCAGGCTGCCGAGGAGCGATCCTCCCGGGATGATGGCGAGCACGACCCAGAGCACGGCGAAGACGATGAAGATCACGATCCACGCGCCGGGCGCCCGCCTGAAGAGGTCCCAGCCCTCGCCGAACCAAGCGGCGCCCTGCGTGAACGCGACCTTGCGCCCTTCGGACAGCAGCTCGCCCTCGTCGACGGCCGCCTCGAGGACCGCCGCCTTGGGAGGCGCGAACGGGTTGCCGCCCTCCTGCGAGGTGGACATCGCTACTTGGTGCAGGCCCCGAGGTACTTCGCGTCCATGTGCTGCGTCATG
>DATJVS010000140.1:0-2685 GCA_035501715.1 Usitatibacter sp. | reverse complement strand
ACGATCGGCAGGAAGCCGTTCTTGAAGCTGTTGTTGAAGAAGATGTCGGCGAAGGACGGCGCGATCACGGCCTTGAAGCCGTATTGCTGGAGGGCCCAGGGGGCATGTTCACGCGACGACCCGCAGCCGAAGTTCTTGCGGGCGAGCAGGATCGTCGCGCCCTGGTACTGCGGGTAGTTGAGGACGAAGTCCTTGTTGATCCTGCGCGTGCGCGGGTCCATGCCCGGCTCGCCCACGTCGAGGTAGCGCCACGCGTCGAAGAGGTGCGGCCCGAATCCCGTTTTCTTGATCGACTTCAGGAACTGCTTCGGGATGATCGCGTCCGTATCGACGTTGGCGCGGTCGAGCGGGACCACGAGGCCGGTGTGGAGGGTGAACTTGTCCATGCCTGAAATTATAATGGCCCGAGGGGGAACAATGAAAAGAACACCACGCGCCGCAGCAGCACTCTCCATCGCAGTCGCGACGACGGCGTACGCCGCCTCCGTCGCCCCGCCGAGCGAGCTTCCCGCGGGCACCAAGAGATGGACACCCGACCGGACCGTCATGGACGTCGTCGCCAAGGCGCCCAACGACCTGCAGGGGACCATCGGCGAGCTCAAGAAGCTCGCGGCCGCGGGCAACCCGCAGGCCATGGCCGTGCTCGCGAACTATCGATACACGGGCTACGGCATCTGGAAGGACGAATCCGCCGCATGCCAGGATTCGATGAAGGCCTTCAAGGAAGGCGCGCCCAACGCGATGCTCGTCGTCGCGCCGTGCCTCTGGGACGGCAAGGGAACCGGCCCGAAGCAAGCGCAGGCGGAAACCGCGTACCACATGCTCTCCGAGGCCTGGGAGACGTACCGCTATCGGGACGCGCTCACGCTCATGGGCCAGGCACAGAGCATGGGCATGGGAACCGCGCAGGACCTGCGCGCGGCGGAACGCACGTTCCGCATGGCGGCGCAGTACGGCGATGGCAGGGCGACCTACCTCCTCGCCAAGCTCTACGACCACGGCCAGGCCGGCGAGCATTCGCGCGAGGAAATCCTGTGGCTCTACCGCGAGGCCGCGCTGCTGGGAGACACCACGGCGCAGGTGGAAATCGCCCGCCGGCTGCGAAACAGTCCCCAGACCCGCCAGGAGGCCTACGCCTGGACGATCAAGGCTTCGGAAGATGGCGACGTCAACGCCCTCAGGCTCCAGGCCGAGATCGCCGCCAAGATGAAGGAAGCCGGCGCGATCCCCGACAAGGCGGTGCTCAAGCGGATCAACGAAGAGTCCTACCAGGCGTCGGTCGCTCCGAGCATCAAGCTTCCGTAGGCCCAGTCACCTCCTGATGTCCACGAAGTGCCCCGCGATCGCCGCGGCGGCCGCCATCTCGGGCGAGACGAGATGCGTGCGTCCACCCGCGCCCTGGCGGCCTTCGAAGTTGCGATTCGAGGTCGAGGCGCAACGCTCGCCCGGCGAAAGCTTGTCGTCGTTCATGCCGAGGCACATGGAGCAGCCCGCATCGCGCCACTCGAAGCCCGAGTCCTTGAAGATGCGATCGAGGCCTTCCTTCTCGGCCTGGGCCTTCACGAGCCCCGAGCCCGGCACGACGAGCGCCAGCTTCACGTTGCCCGCGACACGATGGCCACGCACGACCTTCGCAGCCGCGCGCAGGTCCTCGATGCGCGAATTCGTGCACGAGCCGATGAAGACCTTGTCGATGCGCACGTCCGTCATCGGCGTGTTGGGATCGAGGCCCATGTAGGTCAACGCGCGCTCCATCGCCTCGCGCCGCACCGGATCCTTCTCGCGGTCCGGATCGGGCACGCGGTCCTCGATCGAGACGACCATCTCGGGCGACGTGCCCCACGTGACCTGGGGCTTGAGCGCCGTGACGTCGAGCTCCACGACCTTGTCGAACTTCGCGCCCGGATCGGAGACGAGCGTGCGCCAATACGCCGCCGCCCTGTCGAACATCTCGCCCTTCGGCGCGTAGGGCCGCCCGCGCAGGTACTCGATCGTCTTCTCATCGGCCGCGACCATGCCCGCACGAGCGCCGCCCTCGATGGCCATGTTGCACACGGTCATCCGCCCTTCCATCGAGAGCGATCGCACCGCGGAGCCGCCGAACTCGATCGCGCATCCCGTGCCGCCCGCCGTGCCGATCCTTCCGATGATGGCGAGAACGAGGTCCTTCGCCGTCACGCCCGCGGGGAGCGCGCCTTCGCAGCGCACGAGCATCGACTTCGCCTTCTTCTGCACGAGGCACTGCGTGGCGAGCACGTGCTCGACTTCGCTCGTGCCGATGCCGAACGCGAGCGCCGCGAACGCGCCATGCGTGCTCGTGTGCGAATCGCCGCACACCACCGTCATGCCCGGCAGCGTGGCGCCCTGCTCCGGCCCGATCACGTGCACGATGCCCTGCCGCTGGTCCTTCATCCCGAAATACGTCTTCACGTGGAACTTGCCCACGTTGCTGTCGAGCGTATCGACCTGCAGCCTGGAGATGGGATCGGCGATCCCCTGCTCGCGGTGCGCGGTGGGGACGTTGTGATCCGCGGTGGCCACGACCGAATCGATGCGCCACGGCTTGCGATGCGCTTCCTCGAGGCCTTCGAACGCCTGGGGACTCGTCACCTCATGGACGAGGTGACGGTCGATATAGATCAGGTCCTCGCGAACGACGTGGGAATCCCAGAGTTTCTCGTACAG
>DATJVS010000139.1:0-4142 GCA_035501715.1 Usitatibacter sp. | reverse complement strand
TCGTGATCGCGCGCCGCTCGGTACTCGAAGGCTGCCAGGGCAACTCGCACTCGCTCGCGATGGATCTGCACGACCAGTGGACCTACATGCAGCGCACTGCGCAGTGGCGTTTCACGCCGCCCACGCACGTAGTCGCGGCCTTCCGGTCCGCCCTGGACCAGTTCATAGCCGAGGGCGGCACTGCCGCGCGCGGCGCGCGCTATCGCGCCAATTGCGAGACGCTGCTCGAAGGCATGGCGGCGCTGGGCTTCAAGTCCTTCGTGCCCCGCAACATGCAGGCGCCCGTGATCGCGACCTTCCACGCGCCTGCCGATCCCGCGTACGAGTTCAGGAGGTTCTACGAGCAGGTCCGCTCGCGCGGCTACATCCTCTATCCGGGCAAGCTCACGCAGGCGGAGACCTTCCGCGTGGGCTGCATCGGCGCCATCGACGCGAACGAGATGCGAAACGTCGTTTCGGCGGTGGCCGAGACGCTCAAGGACATGGGCATCCGCCAGGTCGCGCCGCGCGCGTCGGCCGCCGCATGAGCGTTTCCCGCCGGTAATCGCACGGCCGGTGGGAGGCCGCGCGCCTCTTCAGTATCATCGGGAAAAACCAAGGAGGAGGAGCCTTCCCGGATGGGCCAGGCGATCGGCGTGCTCTTCGACGGCATCGCCTATGGAAGCCTGCTCTTCCTGGTGAGCCTGGGCCTGTCGGTCACGATGGGCCTCATGAACTTCGTGAACCTCGCCCACGGCGCCTTCGCCATGGCGGGCGGCTTCACGTGCGTGGTGGCGATGACGCGATGGGGCATGCCGTTCCTCGCCGCGCTTCCGCTCGCCTTCGTCGTCACCGCGGCGATCGGCGCGGTGCTCGAGCGCCTGCTCTACCGGCGCCTGTACAACGCGAGCGAGCTCGACCAGGTGCTCTTCTCCATCGGGCTCACTTTCATGTCGATCGCGACGGCCACGTATTTCTTCGGCTCCTCGCAGCAGCCGATGCAGCTGCCCGGGTTCCTGCGCGGGCAGTTCCACGTGCTGGGCGGCGACTTCGGCGTCTATCGCGCGTTCCTCATCGCGACGGTGATCGTGCTCACGGCAGCGCTGGGCTACCTGCTCACGCACACGCGCTTCGGCGCGCAGGTGCGTGCGTCGGTGGACGATGCGACCGCGGCGCGCGGCCTGGGCATCGACGTGGACCGCGTCTTCAGCGTGGCCTTCGCCATGGGCTCGGGGCTCGCGGGCCTCGGCGGCGCGCTGGGCATCGAGGTGCTGGGGCTCGACTCCACGTTCCCGCTCAAGTTCATGGTGTATTTCCTCCTCGTGGTCGTGGTGGGCGGCGTGGGCACGATCAAGGGCCCGATCGCCGCGGCGCTGCTGCTGGGCGTGCTCGACGTGTCGGGCAAGTACTACGTGCCGCAGGTGGGCGCCTTCGTGATCTACGCGGCGATGATCGTGCTGCTGCTGCTCTTTCCCGCGGGGCTGTTCGGGAAGCGGCGATGAGGCCGGGGCTTCGCGCGATCGAGGTCGCCTTCTGGCTGTTGCCCGTGGCGGCATTGTTCCTGCTGCCGGGTTACCTCGTGCTGGGAAGCCAGATCCTCATCGCCTCGCTCTTCGCGATGTCGCTCGACCTGCTGCTCGGCTACGCAGGAATCCTTTCGCTCGGGCACGCCGCGTTCTTCGGCGTGGGCGCGTACACCGCGGGCCTTCTCGCCGCGCACGGCTGGGGCGAGCCGATCTCGGGATTGCTCGCGGGCGGGGCGATGGCCGCGCTCGTGGGCTTCGTCGTGAGCTTCCTCGTGGTGCGCGGCGAGGACCTCGCGCGATTGATGGTGACGCTCGGCATCGGGCTCCTTCTCTTCGAAGCGGCCAACCGCGCGGCGCCGATCACGGGCGGAGTCGATGGCCTCTCGGGCGTGACGATGGGAAAGATGTTCGCGATCTTCCCGTTCGATCTCGCGGGGCGGACGGGTTTCGTCTACAGCTACGTCGTGCTCCTCGTCGTGTTCCTGCTCCTGCGCCGCGTCGTGAACTCGCCCTTCGGGCTTTCGCTTCGCGGCATCCGCGAGAACCGCAAGCGCATGCCCGCCATCGGCGCGCCGGTGAACCGGCGGCTCGTCGCCGCCTTCACGCTCGGGGCGGCGATCGCGGGCCTCGCCGGGGCGCTGCTCGCGCAGACCACGCAGTTCGTGGGGCTCGACACGCTTTCCTTCGAGCGCTCCGCGGACCTCGTGATCATGCTGGTGCTGGGCGGCGCGGGGCGGCTCTACGGAGCCGTCGTGGGCGCGGCGATCTTCATGATCGCGCAGGACTACCTCTCGGGCATCAACCCCGTGTACTGGCAGTTCTGGCTGGGGCTGCTCCTCGTGCTCTTCGTATTCTTCGCGCGCGGCGGGATCCTCGGCGCACTGGAGGCGTTGTGGAAACGGCGATGAGCGCGGTCCTGCGCACCGAGTCGCTCGGCAAGCGCTTCGGCGAGCTCGCCGCGGTGAGCGGCGTGAGCCTTTCGCTTTCCCGCGGCGCGCGCCACGCGCTCATCGGTCCCAACGGCGCGGGCAAGACCACGCTCATCAACCTGCTCACGGGCGTGCTCGAGCCCAGCGCGGGCGAGGTGTACCTTCGCGAAGAGCGCATCACGCCGCTCACGCAGCACCGGCGCGTGAAGCGCGGCATCACGCGCACCTACCAGATCAACACGCTCTTTCCGAACCTCACGGTGCTGGAGTCCGTGATGCTCGCGATCCTCGAGCGCAAGGGCTTCGCGGCGCGCTGGATGCGCCCGGTATCGCGCCACCACGAGGAGCGCGACGAGGCGATGGCGCTGCTCGCGACGCTCAAGCTCGCGGGCGACGCGGACAAGCGCACCGCCCGGCTTCCGTACGGCCACCAGCGGCTGGTGGAGATCGCGCTCGCGCTCGCCACGCGCCCGTCGATCCTGCTGCTCGACGAGCCCGCCGCCGGCATTCCCGCCGCCGAGAGCGTCGAGGTCCTCGGCGTGATCGCGGCGCTGCCCACCGATGTCACCATCCTCTTCATCGAGCACGACATGGGCCTGGTGTTCCGCTTCGCGCAGCGCATCACCGTGCTCGTGGGCGGCCGCGTGCTCATGGAAGGCACGCCCGACGAGGTCGCCCACGACGAGCAGGTGAAGGCGGTGTACCTCGGAAAGGAATCCCGTGCCTGAGCTGCTGCGCATCGAGTCGCTCACCGCGGGCTACGGCGAGTCCATCGTGGTCGATGGCGTGTCGGTGGGCGTCGAGTCCGGGGAATGCGTGGCGCTGCTCGGGCGCAACGGCGTCGGCAAGACCACGCTGCTCATGACGATCATGGGCCTTACGCGCTTTCGCGACGGATCGATCCGCTGGCAGGGCGAGGAGATCTCGCGGCTCGAGGCGCACCGGCGCGCCATCGCGGGCCTGGGCTGGGTCCCGCAGGAGCGGCGCATGTGGAAGTCGCTCACCGTCACCGAGCACCTCACCTGCGTAGCGCGCCCGGGGCCGTGGAGCGTGAAGAAGGTGCAGGAGCTCTTCCCGCGCCTCGCCGAGCGCGGGCACCATCACGGCGGGCAGCTTTCCGGCGGCGAGCAGCAGATGCTCGCCATCGCGCGGGCGCTCGTCACCAACCCGAAGCTGCTGCTCCTCGACGAGCCCATGGAGGGCCTCGCCCCGATCGTCGTGCAGGAGCTCACGGAGGTGCTGCGGGGGCTCGCGCGGGACGGCTCGCTCGCGGTGATCCTCGTCGAGCAGCACGCGGAGCTCGCGCTCGACCTCGCGCCGCGCGCCGTGGTGATGGAACGCGGCCGCGTCGTGCACCAGGGACCGGGCGACGCGCTGCTCGCCGACCGCGAGCGGCTCGACCGCTGGCTAGCGGTGTCCTAGGGGGAGGCCGCTATCGGCCACCAGGGGACGTTAGCCCGCCTCGGTTTGACGGCCGTGGGCGGCCGGTGCTATTCACAAATCGACATGCAGATCGTTAAGCATCTTTCATGTCCACACAAGCGCTAACTGTTGTGGTGTTCGTGTGCACGGCGATCGTCCTTTTCATTCTCGGTCGACCATCGCTCTCTTACGGCCATCGCACACTCATTGGGGTTGGCTGCGAGCTTCTAGTCATAGCCGGCACGTATTTGTCCTTATCGCCTCTTGAAGGAAGTCAGATCGAGGC
>DATJVS010000138.1:0-6757 GCA_035501715.1 Usitatibacter sp. | reverse complement strand
GATGCCCGGATTCCGATACCAGGCGTACAACGTCGAGGGCAAGCTCCATCGGGGCGTGCTGGAGGCCGACAGCGCGCGGCAGGCGCGCGCGGCGCTGCGCGACCAGGGGCTCACGCCCTATCGCGTCGAGGTCATCGCCGCGAACGACGCCTCCGCCGGGTCGCGGCTTCGCCCGGTGGCGCTCTCGAACTCGCAGCTCACGCAGCTCACGCGCGGCCTCGCATCGCTCCTCGAAGCGGGCCTCACCATCGAGCAGGCCTTCAACGCGCTGATCGAGCAGGCCGAGAACGAGCGGGCGCGCCAGGTGCTCGCGGCCCTTCGCGGCGAGGTGATCGCGGGCAACACGATCGCCAAGGCGCTCGCGTCGTTTCCCAACGTCTTTTCCGAGCTCTATCGCACCCTCGTGGCCGCGGGCGAAACGTCGGGGCAGCTTCCGCGCGTGCTCTCGCGCCTTTCCGATTACCTGGAGGAGCGCCAGCAGCTGCGCGCGCGGCTCTCCCTCGCCCTCATCTACCCGGCCATCGTGATGTGCGTGGCGATCGTCGTCGTGGGCGCGCTCCTCGTGTACGTCCTGCCGCAGGTGGTCGGCGTCTTCGCCCATGCGCACCAGCAGCTGCCGATCCTCACGAGGATGCTGATCGCGCTCTCCGGATTCCTGCAGGCCACCTGGGGACTGTGGCTGGCGCTCGCCGTTGCCGCCGCCGTCGCCCTTCGCGTGGCGTTGAAGCGCCCCGCCTCGCGCGCCGCGCTGCACAATTTCGCGTGGCGCACGCCGCTCGTGGGACGCATCCTGAAGCACCTGGATGCCGCGCGCCTCGCCGCGACGCTTTCCATCCTCGTGGGAAGCCGCGTTCCGATCCTGCAAGCGCTCGAGGCCGCCACGGGCGTGATGACGCTCGTGCCCATGCGCGAGGCGCTCACCACCGCCGCGCGCGGCGTGCGCGAGGGCATGGCGCTGTCGCGAGCGCTCGCGGCCACGCAGTCCTTCCCGCCGGTGATGGTGCACCTCATCGCGAGCGGAGAAGCCAGCGGGCGCCTGGACGAAGCGCTCGAGCGAGCGGCGCGCCAGCAGCAGAACGACATCGCCACGCGCCTCGCCGCGTTCGCCGCGCTCTTCGAGCCCGCGATGATCCTCTTCATGGGCGGCGTGGTCCTGGTGATCGTGCTCTCGATCCTGCTGCCCATCTTCCAGCTGAACTCGTTGGTGGCCCGATGAAACGCAATGGCTTCACGCTCATCGAAGTCCTCGTGGTCGTCGCGATCCTCGGCATCCTCGCCGCCATCGTCGTGCCGCGCATCATGGACCGACCCGACGAGGCCAAGCGCGTCGCGGCCAAGGCCGACGTGAGCGCGATCGTGCAGGCGCTCAAGCTCTATCGCCTCGACAACGGCAACTACCCCACCACGGACCAGGGGCTCGTCGCGCTCGTGCAGAAGCCCGCGTCGAATCCGGTGCCGGGCAACTGGACCAAGCCCTACCTCGACCGCCTGCCCAAGGACCCGTGGGGCAGCGACTACCAGTACCTGTCGCCGGGAGTGCACGGCGAGATCGACGTGTTCAGCCTCGGATCCGACCGTGCGCGCGGCGGAGAGGGCAATGCGGCGGACATCGGCAACTGGGACTAGCGGTTTTACGCTGATCGAGATCCTCGTGGTCGTCGCGATCACGGGCATCATCCTCGTGGTGGCGGCGGTGAACCTCTTTCCCGACGAGCGCCAGATCGCGCGGCGCGAATCGGGCACGCTCGCCCTTTCAATCGAGCGCTCGCGCGACGCGGCGTGGTTCGGCGGCCGGCCCATGGCGCTCGCGATCGGCGACGGCTACCTCTACGCGTGGCAGCTGCGCGGCAACGAGTGGCGCCGCGACGGCGACCACGAGCAGCGCCTCGATTCCTCGCTGCACGTGACGAGCGTGTACGTGGACGGCCAGCCGCTCAAGGCGAACGACAAGCTGGTCTTCCTGCCCGACGGCCTGGGCGTGCCGTTCCGCATCTCGCTCGAGGTGCGCGGCTATCCGTGGGCCATCGAAGGCGACGCTGCCGGCGCGGTGACGCTCTCCGAAGGATGAGGATGAAGTCGCAGCGCGCATTCACGCTGGTGGAGATTCTGGTCGCGGTCGCGATCCTCGCGGTCGCGCTCGCCGCCACCACGCGCGCGGCCAGTGTCGCGACGGACGGCTCGTTCGAAACACGTGCGCGCCTGCTCGCCACGTGGGCCGCGGAGAATCGCGCGGCCGAGCTTCGCGCGCGCGCCATCTTCCCCAACACCGGCACCACGAGCCTCGATGCCACCGAGGGCGACGCTTCCTTCACCATCGAGCAGGTGGTCAGCGATACGGCCAACCCGGCGATCCGCAAGGTCGAGCTTTCCGTGTCCGATTCGCGCGAGCCGGCGCGCGTGCTGACCCGGTTGTCCGTCTATGTCTCGCCATAAGGGATTCACTCTCGTGGAGCTCCTGGTCGCGCTCGCGATCTTCGCGATCGTCGCGGGCTTCGCCTACCGCAGCCTCGATGCGATGCTCGAGACGCGCGTGACCCTCGAGAAGGAATCGCGCAAGTGGCGCGACATCGCGCTCCTCGTGGGAAGGCTCGAGCGCGACGTCGCCGCGGTGCTGCCGTCGCGCACGGCCACCGGGCCCGAGGGCACGACGCTCATGCCGGTGTCCTCGCTCGTGCAGTCGACGTCTTCGGACACGGGCCTCGCGGTGAGCCGGTCGGGCAGCCCCTTGCAGGAGAACACGCTCGCCGCGCCGCAGCGCGTCGCCTACCGGCTTCGCGACGGCGCCGTGGAGCGCCTCGCGTGGGGCGGGATCGATGCCGCGCCGCGCGACGAGGCGGTGGCCACGGCGCTCCTGAAGAACGTCACGTCGCTCTCGTTCCGCTTCCTCAACCCCGACGGCGAGTGGCTCACGAGCTGGGGGCTTCCGGGCTCGGGACAGACCACCGCGCCCAACGCGGTCGAGGTGACCGTGCAGCTCGCGAGCGGCGAGAAGATCGTGCGCCTGCTCGACATCCCGAGGACGCAATGAAGCGCGAGCGCGGGGTCGCCGCCATCACCGCCGTGCTCATCGTGGCCGTGGCCGCGTCGGCCGCCGCGCTCATGCTCGCGCAGCAATCGGCGATGCTGGACCAGACCTCGCTCGTGGCCGCACGCGCGCAGGCCGACAGCTTCGCCCGCGCCGGCGTGGACTGGTCGCGCGGCATCCTCCTCCAGGACATGGCGACCTCGGGCAGCTACGACGGCCTCGACGAAGGCTGGGCGCGGCCGCTCGCGGGCATGCCCGTGGAACGCGCGGTGGTCTCCGGCGCCATCACCGACGAGCAGGGCAAGTTCAACCTGAACAACCTGCTCAATGGCCTGCAGAAGAGCGATGCGGACATGCAGGCCTTCCAGCGGCTGCTGGCGCTGCTCGACCTTCCGCCGCAGCTCGCCGATGCCGTGGTGGACTGGATCGACGTGGACAGCACCGTCACCGGCAGCGGCGGCGCCGAGGACCCGTACTATCTTTCGCTCGCCAAGCCGTATCGCACGGCCAATCGCCTCATGGTGCAGGTCGAGGAGCTCTATCGCATCCGCGGCTTCGATGGGCCCACGGTGGCGAAGCTGCGCCCATATGTGACCGCGCTGCCGGAGCGCACCGCCATCAACGTGAATACCGCGCCCGACCTCGTGCTGATGGCGCTCATGCCCGCGGTGCCCAAGGACAAGATCGAGAGCTTCATCGCCGCCCGCGCGACGCGCCCCTTCAAGGCGACGCAGGCGATCACGGACTGGGACTCGCATGCCGCCACAGTCGTGCCCACGAGCCTCGACGTGAAGAGCGCGTACTTCTCCACGCAGGTCGTGGTGGCGCAGGACGACGTGCAGCTCGCCACCGATGCCCTCCTCGTTCGCGCGCAGGGCCGCGTGAACCTGGTGTGGCAACGCCCCCGTTTCTAGCGGCCATGAAGCTTCGCGTCTTCCTTCCCAACCTCGAGCGCCCCGACGCAGCGACGCGCTTCCCGTGGATGCTCATGGACGATCGCGGCGGCGTGCTCCGCGAGGACACCACGACGCTCGACATGGCGCCGCGCGCCGAGGAACGCGAGGCCGTGCTGCCCGCCTCGCGCGTGCTCTTCGCGCGCCTGAAGCTTCCGCGCGTGAGCCCCACCACAATCCGCGAGCTGCTGCCCTTCGCCGTGGAGGATCGGCTCCTCGCCGATCCTTCGCACATCCACGCCGTCGCGGGCGAGAAGACCGCCTCCGGCGAGACCGTGGTCGCGGTGGTCGACCGCGAGTGGCTGCGCGCGATGCTCGACGCCCTGGAAGACGCGGGCCTCGCGGCGGCGCGCGCCTGGCCCGAGACCGACCTCGCCTCGCGCGGGCAATGGCACGTCGCATGGAGCGCGCGCCGCGGCATGCTCGTGGACGACGACGGCGCGGGCGCCACCTTCGACCACGAAGCCTCCGGCGCGCTTCCGTTGGCGTTGCGCCTGGCGCTGGACGAAGCGGCGGCGCGCGGAGCGAAGCCGGCCGGCGCGCGCATTCACCTCGAAGGCAACGCGAGCCTTCCCGACCTGGCCGCGTGGAGCGCGGAGTCCGGCGTGGCCTTCTCCAACGATTCGCGCTGGGAAGAGCTCGCGAAGGGCAATCCCGACCGCTCGCGCTTCGAGCTGCTGCAGGGCGACTTCGCGCCGCGCCGGCGCAGCCTTCCGCGCATTCCACGCGCCGCGGTCGTGCTGCTCGCCGCCATCGCCGTGCTGCAGGTGGCCTTCGTGGGGTTCGACGCGCTGCGGCTGGAGCGCGAGCGGGTGCGCCTCGAAGGCGAGCGCGAGGCCATCTTCCGCGCGGCGTTCCCCGAGGCGAAGGTGGTCGTCGATCCCGACCTGCAGATGAGCCGCAACCTCGCGGAACTGAAGCGCGCGCGCGGCATCGTGGTCGAGGACGATTTCCTGGTGCGGCTCACGCGCGCCGCTTCCGAGCCCGGCGGCCCCGCGAAGTCCATCGAGTACTCGGGCGGCAAGTTGCTCGTGCGCCGCGGCAATGGGCCCGTCACGGAGGCGGCGCGATGAGCTACGCCGCGCTCTGGAGATCGCGCCCGGAACGCGAGCGCCGCATGATTTCCACGGGCGCGGCCATCGTAGCGATCCTCCTCGTCTTCGCTCTCGTGTGGCTGCCGCTGCAGCGCTCGCGCGCGCGCCTCGCCGCCGAGCTTCCCCCGCTGCGCGCCTCGATCGCGGCGCTGCAACGCGAAGCCGATGAAGTGAAGCGGCTGAAGGCCGTGCCGCCCACCGTCGCCGGCAATCCGGCTCCGCTCGCCGCGCTTGCCACGCAGCAGCCGCTCGCCGGCGCGCAGCTGAATGTGCCCGACGGCAAGCACGTGCACGTCATCGCCCCGGACGTGGGCTTCACGCGCCTTCTCGATTGGCTGGTGACGGTGCAATCGACGCACGGCCTGCGCGTGGAGAACGCGCGCATCGAGGCGCTCGACGCCGCCGGCCGCGTGCGCGCCGACCTCACCCTCGTGCGGTCCTAGCCCGTGCGCGCGCGCTCCCTCGCCGCCATCGGCATCGCGGCCTACGCGATGTTCCTCGTCGCGACGATTCCCGCGAGCGTGGTCGCGGCCCGTGTCGCGGCGGATTCCAACGGCCTGGTGCGCGTGAACGAGTCCACCGGGACGCTCTGGCACGGCGAGGCGAGCGCGAGCCTGCTCGCTCCCGGCGGATCGCTCGTCCTCGATCGCATCGAGTGGCGCTTCGCGCCCGCGGCGCTCGCCGGCGGGCACCTCGCCTTCGACGTGACCGCGAGCGGGCATGGCCTCGATGCGAGCGCGCGCGTGGGCCGCGGCCTCTCGCGCTGGCTCATGGCTTCCGTCGATGCGCACATGGACGCGCGGATCGCCGCCGTCTTCACGCCGCTCGTCGCCGCGACGCACCCCGAGGGGCGCATCGCGATTTCGACGCCGGAGCTTCGCTTACGCGACGACGGCACCGCTCGCGGAAAGCTCGAGGCCACGTGGAGCGACGCGGCGATCTCGCTCTCGGACGTGAAACCGCTCGGGAAATACCGCGTCCAGGCGAACGCCGAGGACGGCCCGGTCTCGATCGACCTCACGACGATCTCGGGCCCGCTGCGCCTCTCGGGGCACGGCACGTTCACGCCGCCCGCGCAGCTGTCCTTCTCGGGCGACGCGCGCGGCGAAGGCACCGACGCCCACGCCCTCGATACGCTCCTCGACATGATGGGACCGCGGCGCGCCGACGGCGCGCGCGAGATCCGCATTCAGCGATAGGCCACGCACGCCTCGCAGGGCGTGCCCTTCACGTCGCGCCTCAGGTGCGCCTCGCGCAGGCCGCGGAAGCGCGGGCTGTTCCAGCCCTCGGTGAAGGAGACGTCGTTCAGGTCCGCCATCACCCAGCGGTCGCCCGCGTCGAAGCAGCACGCCGAGAGCTTTCCATCGTGCGTGATGTGGCCCTCGGTGAACGCGGACCAGCACGGCAGCGGCTCGCGCATCGCGCCGATGCGCCCCTGGTTTCCGGCGATGGGACGGTAGCCCAGCTCGCGCTCGCGCTCCTTGGCGAGCGAGCCCATCGAATACAGCGGCAGCCAGTAGTGCTCGTCCAGGAACGGAAGGATATCGTCGACGAGCGCCTGCATGCGCTCCTGCTGGGCGCCGTCGTACTGGATGCTCGAGGCGTAGAGGCCGCAGGAGTAGCCGCCTTCGTCGCGCACCTTGCGCGCGGCCTTGAGGTTGCCGATCGCGTCGCGGAAGAGCTTG
>DATJVS010000137.1:0-3952 GCA_035501715.1 Usitatibacter sp. | reverse complement strand
CGAGCACCTCGTCGAGCATCTTCTTCGCATCGCCGAAGAGCATCCGGTTGTTCTCCTTGTAGAAGAGCGGATTGTCCACGCCGGCGTAGCCCGAGGCCATGCTGCGCTTCATCACGATGGACGTGTGCGCCTTCCACACCTCGAGCACGGGCATGCCGGCGATGGGGCTCGTGGGATCTTCCTGCGCGCTCGGGTTCACGATGTCGTTGGCGCCGATCACCATCGCGACGTCGGTGTCGGGGAAGTCCTCGTTGATCTCGTCCATCTCGAGCACGATGTCGTAGGGGACTTTCGCCTCGGCGAGGAGCACGTTCATGTGCCCCGGCATGCGCCCGGCCACCGGGTGGATCGCGAAGCGCACGTTCTTGCCCAGGTCGCGCAGTCGCTTCGTGATCTCGTACACGGTGTGCTGCGCCTGGGCCACCGCCATGCCGTAACCGGGAACGATCACCACGCTCTTGGCTTCCTTGAGCAGGTCCGCGGTCTCCTTCGCGCTCACGGAGACCACCTCGCCCGCGGGTTGCGCGGCGCCGCCGGCCGCGGCCGCCTTGGGCGCGCCGCCGTCGCTGCCGAATCCGCCGGCGATCACCGCGAGGAACTTGCGGTTCATCGCGCGGCACATGATGTAGGAGAGGATCGCGCCCGAAGATCCCACCAGCGCGCCGGTCACGATCAGCAGGTCGTTGGAGAGCATGAAGCCCGTGGCGGCCGCCGCCCATCCCGAGTAGCTGTTCAGCATCGAGACCACGACCGGCATGTCCGCGCCGCCGATCGCCATCACCATGTGCACGCCGAAGGCGAGGGCGAGCACGCTCATCACGATCATCGGCGTCATGCCGTCCTCGACGGAATGGACGCCGAGGAACGCGTACCCGAAGTAGATCACGACGAGGAGCAGCGCAAGGTTCAGCCAGTGGCGGCCCGGAAGCAGCACCGGCTTGCCGCTGATTCGCGCTGAGAGCTTGCCGAACGCGATCACCGAACCCGACAGCGTCACCGCGCCGATCAGCACGCCCACGTAGATCTCGACGTGGTGGATCGTGGCTTCCGCGGGAGACATTCCCGCCGAAGACGACGGGTCGATGAAGCTCGCGTAGCCCACGAGCATCGCGACCAGGCCCACGAGGCTGTGCATGAACGCCACCAGCTCGGGCATCTGCGTCATCTTCACGGTGCGCGCGAGATACAGGCCCGTCGAGCCGCCGATCACCAGCGCGCCGATGACGAACGAGTATCCCCCCGGCGCCACCCGCCCCGCGATGGACGCGACGACAGCGATCGTCATCCCGATCATTCCGTAGAGGTTGCCGCGGCGCGAGGACTCGGGGCTCGACAGGCCGCCCAGGCTCAGGATGAAGAGGATGATCGCGGCGATGTAGTAGACGGCCATCATGTTGGAAGACATGGCGGCCCCCTACTTGCGGAACATGGACAGCATTCGCTGCGTCACCGCGAAGCCGCCGAACATGTTGATCGCCGTGAGCGCGATACCCGCGACCGCGAGCACGAGGATCACCTCGGGCCGCTCGCCCTGGCCGACCGGCGCGATCTGCACCAGCGCGCCGATGATGATGATCGAGCTGATCGCGTTGGTCACGCTCATGAGCGGCGTATGCAGGGCCGGCGTCACGTTCCACACCACCATGTAACCCACGAAGCACGCCAGCACGAACACCGTGAAGTGGCCGATGAACGCGGCCGGCGCGAAGGCCCCGATCCACAGGAAGAGCACCGCGGCGACCGCGAACATCGCCGTGAGCGTTCCCGCCTTCATCGGCTCGCTCGGCGCGCCGTGGCCGTGCGCCTTCGGTGGGGGCGCTGCAGCGGCGGCCGCCGGCTTGGGCGGCGCCGCCGAGAGCTTCGGCGCCGGCGGCGGCCACGTCACCTCGCCGTCCTTGATCACGGTGGCGCCGCGGATCACGTCGTCTTCCATGTTGACGTCGTACACGCCGTCCTTCTTCTTGCAGAGATCCTCGGACAGGCGGAAGAGGTTCGTCGCGTAGAGCGTGGACGATTGCGTGGCGAGCCGGCTGGGAAGGTCCGAGTAGCCGATGATGGTGACGCCGTGCTTCACGACCACCTTGTTGGGCTCGGTGAGCTCGCAGTTGCCGCCCTGCTCGGCGGCGAGGTCGACGATCACGCTGCCGGGCTTCATCGACTGCACCATCTCGGCAGTGATGAGCTTGGGCGCGGGCTTGCCGGGGATGAGCGCGGTGGTGATGATGACGTCCACTTCCTTCGCCTGCTTCGCGAAGGTCTCGCGCTGCGCCTTCTGGAAGCCCTCGCTCATCACCTTCGCGTAGCCGCCCACCCCCGTGCCTTCTTCCTGGTAGTCCACGGGCACGAACTCGCCGCCCAGGGACTTGATCTGGTCCGCGACCTCGGGGCGCGTGTCGTTGGCGCGCACGATGGCGCCCAGTCCCGCCGCCGCGCCGATGGCCGCGAGGCCCGCGACCCCGGCGCCGATCACGAACACCTTCGCGGGAGGCACCTTGCCCGCCGCGGTGATCTGCCCGGTGAAGAATCTCCCGAAGTGGTGGGCCGCCTCGATCACCGCGCGGTAGCCGGCGATGTTGGCCATGGAGGAAAGCGCGTCCATCTTCTGCGCGCGCGACATGCGCGGCACGCTGTCCATGGCGAGCACCGTGACCTTCCTCGCCGCGAGGCTCTTCATGAGATCGGGGTTTTGCGCGGGCCAGATGAACGAGACGAGGATCTGTCCCTCGCGCATGTGCCCCACTTCGTCGGCGTTCGGCGCGCGCACCTTGAAGACGATGTCGGCCTTCGACCACACCGACGCCGCGTCGGGAACGATCGTGGCGCCCGCCGCCGCGTAGGCCTCGTCGGAGAGGCTCGCCGCGTCGCCCGCGCCGGATTGCACGATCACGGAAAAGCCCAGCTTCGCGAGCCTGGGCACGACCTCGGGGACCGTGGCCACGCGCCTTTCGCCGGGGAACGTTTCCTTGGGAACGCCGATCACTTGTGCGGTCATCGTTTTCTCTGGAGGGATGTTTTTCGGGGCCGCCCGCGCCACAGGAGTGGATTCTACGGGTATTCGCCGCGGACTTCCTCGAAGGCCGCCGACAGGTCCCGGGCGCGCCCCGCCGATTCCTCGTTCTTCGGTGCGGTGCGGCATCGCGGGAAGCGGGGCCTGGCTGCGAATTGATGTTCCAGGGCTGGGTGTGCAAGCACCAACAATCCTCCAGGTAATTGATCCACAAGGGGTTCACCGGTTATGTTGCGGCGCACAAAATTTCGCTTGACTTCAGGGGCGATCGGCCTAAAATGGAGTTTGTGCAGCGCAGCAAATGCCGCTAAACCGACACCCAGACAAAGGATCAACGCCATGTTCAAGATCGACCAATTCAGCGCGGCCAACGAGGCTGCGATCAACCAATTCGCGTACTTCGCGCAACTGTCCCTCGCCAACGTCGAGCGCTTCGCCGAGCTTTCCCTGGGCGCCGCGCGCGAGTCCGTCGAGCAGGCCGCCGCCCACGCCCAGTCGCTGGCCGGTGCCAAGGACGTGCATGAAGTCATCGCCCTCAACTCGGCCGCGGTCGAGCCGGTGATGAAGCGCGCCTACGCCCTCTCGCGCACCGCCTACGAGACGGCCGCGGAAACCAACACCGAAGTGAAGCGCGTGTTCGAGAAGCAGACCGCCGAGTTCAACAAGGCCGCGGTTGCCGCCCTCGAAGAAGCGTTCAAGTACGCGCCGGCCGGCTCGGAGACGATGGTCGAGAACCTGAAGACCGCGATCGCCGCCGCGCAGAGCGCCTACGACAACGTCGCCGCGATCAACAAGCAGATCTACGACACGGTCGAGAAGACCGTCGAGCAGAACGTCGCCACGGTGAAGTCGGCCACGGCGAAGGCTGCCAAGTCGAAGAAGCGCTAAGACAGACGGACGGGTTACTCCGTCGGACGGGCCCCCGCGTTGCGGGGGCTTTTTTTT
>DATJVS010000136.1:0-3489 GCA_035501715.1 Usitatibacter sp. | reverse complement strand
CGGGCCCATCGTCACGACGAGGCCCACGATGAGGAAGAACAGGTGCCCCGCGGCCGCTCCCAGGATGAGGACATCCGGATACCACGCGATGTGGATCGAGAGCGCCACCGGCAGCGCGACGATGGCCGAGAGGCCCAGGTGGATCAGCGCGGCGCGAACGCGGGGGGACATGGCGCGGCGCGAATCCCGTCAGGCGACGACCCGCGCCTCGAGGTCGTGCTCGGTCGCGGCCATGACCTTGACGC
This sequence comes from Usitatibacter sp., assembly GCA_035501715.1. Taxonomy (GTDB): domain Bacteria; phylum Pseudomonadota; class Gammaproteobacteria; order Burkholderiales; family Usitatibacteraceae; genus Usitatibacter. The sequence continues at coordinate 3,244 of DATJVS010000136.1, read as the reverse complement.
GGAGCATGTCGCCGGGCTTCGCGCCCCGCGCGCCCGCCACCCGCACCACGCCGTCGATCTCGGGCGCGTCGGCCGCGCTGCGCGCCACCGCCTTCGTGCCGGCCACCTCGTCCACGAGGACCTCGAGCGTGCGCCCCACCTTGCCCGCGAGGCGCCCGGCGCTCACCCGCGCCTGCGCCTGCATGAAGCGCGCGCGCCGCTCCTCCTTCACTTCCTCGGGGACAGTCCCCGAAAGCTCGTTCGCCTTCGCGCCCTCCACCGGCGAATAGGCGAAGCAGCCGACGCGATCGAGCCCCGCCTCGGCCACGAACCCGAGCAGCTCCTCGAACTCGGCTTCTGTCTCGCCGGGAAAGCCCACGATGAACGTGGAGCGGATGGTGATGTCCGGGCACGCCTCGCGCCACGCGCGGATGCGCTCGAGGTTCTTCTCGCTGGAGGCCGGGCGCTTCATGAGCTTGAGGATGCGCGGGCTCGCGTGCTGGAAGGGAACGTCGAGGTACGGAAGGATCCTTCCTTCCGCCATGAGCGGGATCACCTCGTCCACGTGCGGATACGGATAGACGTAGTGCAAGCGGACCCACACGCCCAGCTCGCCCAGCGCCTGGCAAAGCTCCGTCATGCGCGTGCGAAGGGGACGCCCGCCCCAGAAGCCCGTGCGGTACTTCACGTCCACGCCGTACGCGCTCGTGTCCTGCGAGATCACGAGGAGCTCCTTCACGCCCGCCTTCACGAGCGCCTCGGCCTCCTTCATGACGTCCCCCACGGGACGGCTCACGAGGTCGCCGCGCATCGACGGAATGATGCAGAACGTGCAGCGGTGGTTGCAGCCCTCGGAAATCTTGAGGTAGGCGTAATGGCGCGGCGTGAGCCGGATGCCCTGCGGCGGCACCAGGTCGACGAAAGGATCGTGCGGCTTGGGCAGGTGCTCGTGCACCGCGCTCATCACCTCCTGCGTGGCATGCGGGCCCGTCACCGCGAGAACGCGCGGGTGGACCTTGCGCACCGCGTCGCCGCCCTGCTTGGCGCCGAGGCAGCCGGTCACGATCACCTTGCCGTTCTCGGCGAGCGCCTCACCGATCGCATCGAGCGATTCCTGCACCGCCGCGTCGATGAAACCGCACGTATTCACCACCACGAGGTCGGAACCCTCGTAGCTGGGAGCGATGTCGTAGCCCTCCGCGCGCAGCTGCGTGAGGATCGATTCGCTGTCGACGAGGGCCTTGGGGCAGCCCAGCGAGACGAAGCCCACGCGCGGAGCCGGTGCAGGTCGCGCGCGGGACGCGGAACGCGTCATGGTCGAGGCCGGATCTTTACTTGCGCGCCTTGCGCGGCGCGGCCTTCGCCTTGCCGGCCTTCGGGCGCGCCTTCTCCGCGGGCGCTTCGCCCGGCGCGTTGGGATACGGGAATCCCGAGAAGAGCTTGAGCGCCTGGTTGCGAAGCTCTTCCTGCATGTCGATCACGGCCTTGGCGCCCTTTTCGAGGTAGCCGCCCATCACGTTGGGAATCTGCTGGCCCGGGGCCATCAACTGCGCCCACGCGTCGGCGGGCATCTTCGGCAGCTCCCCGTAGAGCGACTGCGCCTGCTCCTGGAAGCGCTTCTGCGCCTCGTGGAACGCGTGGATGGAGCGCTCGAGGTACGAGCCCATGAGGCCCTGCATCGCGTGCCCGTAGTAGCGGATGATGTTGGCGAGCATGTCGCTGGAGAACATCGGCACGCCGCCCGATTCCTCCTCGAGGATGATCTGCAGCAGGATGGAGCGCGTGAGGTCCTCGCCGGTCTTCGCGTCCTGGACCTGGAACTCCTTGTAGCCCAGGACCAGCTCCTTGACTTCCGCGAGCGTGATGTAGGTCGACGTCTCGGTGTCGTAGAGGCGGCGGTTGGGATATTTCTTGATGATTCTGGGCGCGGCCATGTGGGGTTCCCTTGGTTGCTGCGCTACATCAAATCCGGCATGTGCAGGAGTGAAGGCCTGCTACTCCGCGCCGGTTCAAGTACTTCATTTTATTACATTTTGCCCGTCCGTTGCAGCGCGGGCGGGCCTGTCTGGTGCGATGCACCAAAATTCGCTTGACACACCCCATCGCCCCTTCCTAGAATGGAATTGTTGCGGCGCACAATCCACGCGCCCCCAAGGAACCACGCAATGCCCAACACCGCCAACCCGATCGCCGACCTCGCCACCACCACGATGGAATCGGCCACGCGCTTCACGCGCATCTCCATGGACGGCGCCGAGCGCGCCATCAGCCTGCAGCTCGAGTTCGCCAAGGGCGCGCTCAGCAAGGCCACCACGGATGCCCTCGCCCTCGCCCACGCGAAGGACGTGCAGGAGCTCATCGCCCTGCGCACCCGGATGGCCGAAGCGTCGCTCGAGAGCCTCATGGGCTACTCGCGCAGCCTCTACGAAGTGGCCTCCGAGACCCAGTCGGAATTCGGCAAGTTCGCCGAAGAGCGCCTGAGCTCCTTCCAGCAGGCCGTCACCGATGGCGTGGACCAGGCCGCCAAGTCGGCCCCGGCCGGCAGCGACGTCGCCGTCGCCGCGATCAAGTCCTCGCTCGCGGCCACCACCGCCGCGTTCGACAGCTTCTCCAAGGCCGCCAAGCACGCGGCGAGCCTCGCCGATGCGAGCGTTCGCGCCGGCGGCAGCAAGCCGCGGAAGAAATAAGACGCGGCCCGACCCCTTTCAAGTCTCCTCCTCCTTTATCGCAGTTGGATAAAGGTTCGAACCCCAAGGCCCAAACCTTGGGGTTTTTTTTGGTAGCGCTCCCGGAGCAACAGGAACAACAAGATGAAGAGAGTAGCCCTCGTGACGGGCGGCGTCGGCGGCATCGGCACCGCGATCTGCAAGCGCCTCGCCCATGACGGCCACGACGTCGTCGCCAACTACGCGATCCCCGGCAGCGAGGCCAAGTGGCGCCAGGCCATGGACCGCGCGGGCCTGAACGGCAGCGTCTCCCTCGCCTTCGGCGACGTCTCGGACTTCGACGCCATGGGCGAGATGGTGAAGAAGATCGCCGACACGCACGGGCCCGTCGAGATCCTCGTGAACTGCGCGGGCATCACGCGAGACTCCACGTTCCGCAAGATGACGCCCGACCAGTGGCGCGCGGTCCTCTCGACAAACCTCGACAGCGTTTTCAACGTGACGCGCCACGCGATCGACGCGATGATCGAGCGCGGCTGGGGCCGCGTGATCAACATCTCGTCGGTGAACGCGGTGCGCGGCCAGTTCGGCCAGACCAA
>DATJVS010000135.1:0-35408 GCA_035501715.1 Usitatibacter sp. | reverse complement strand
ACGGCGAGCGTGAAGAGCCAGCCGATGAAGGGGATCACCGCAACGAGCGTCGCGAGCCCCGCGATCACGAGCACCACCACGCCGTAGACGAACATCTGGAAGAAGTTCTTGATGCACGCCATGAACGAGGCCTTCATCGCGTCGAGCGGCTTCATGCCGTGCATGTACACGAGGAACGGTGCGAACCAGTAGGCTGCGAGCAGCGGCACCACGAAGAGCGCGCACACGAGCATCCCCAGCACGATCTGGAGGGCCGCGCCCTCGATCATCCGCTCGATCTCGTGCACGTCGCCCGTGAACATCGCGGCCACGATGGCCCAGCCCACGAAGCCCATGAAGATCGCGAAGATCACGATCATGCCCAGGATCATGACCAGGCCCACCATGATGAGGTCGGTCGAGCGCGTGCGGAAGCCCGCGAAGAGCTGCTCGATCTCGAACTCGCCGCCGGTCTCCAGCGACCGGCACGCCGCGGCGAAGCCCGCGAGATAGACCGGCTGCAGCAGGTTGATGGCGATGGTGCCGATGAGCGGCACGAACGAGAGCACGACGTTGGCGAGGAACATGATCAGCAGCGCCACGATCCACATGAGCGGCGCCTGCATGAAGATCTTCCAGCTGCGCGTGACCCAGCTCACGGCGGCGCCGAAGGAGACGCCGCGTCCCGGCAGCACCAGCTCGAGGCCCGCCGCGGGATCGGCGGGCGCGGGCGCGGTGGCAGTCGTGTTCATTTCGCCGAGGCTACTCCTCGAGCCCCACCGTCACAAGCACGGGCGAGAGCACCGTCGTGAGCACTCCCGGGTCCATGCCGAGAAGGTAGCCGCGCTGGCCGCCGTTGATGTAGATGCGCGGAAGATCCAGCACGCTTTTCTCGAGGTAGATGGGCATGGCCTTGCGCGTGCCGAAGGGAGAAGTGCCGCCGATGAGATAGCCCGAGTGCCGCGTGGCGACTTCCGGCCTGCAGGGCGCAATCTTCTTCGCGCCGGCCGCCCGCGCGAGCTCCTTGGTGGAGACCTTGCGGTCGCCGTGCATGAGCACCACGAGCGGCTCGCCCTTCTCGTTCTCCATGATCAGCGTCTTCACCACCTGGTGCTCGGGCACGCCCATCATCGCCGACGAGTGCGACGTGCCGCCGTGCTCGACGTATTCGAACTCGTGCTCGGTGTATTGCACGCCGTGTTTCGCGAGAAACGCCGTGGCGGGGGTGGCGGAGTGCCGGGCCATCAGGAGAACACGCGCACGAGGAGCGAGCCGCCCGTCACCAGGAGGAGCGCGCCGATCGCGCGGCGCATCTGCTGCTGCGTGAGGCCCACGTGGATCGCGTGGCCGAGCTTCAGGCCCACCCAAACGAAGGGCGCGAGCGCCACGGCGCCCGCCAGGATCGACAGGTGCAGGATGAGGCCCGAGACCGTGTAGACGATCGCGCGCGTGAATGCGGAGATCGCGATCAGCGCCGACATGGTCGAGCGGATCACGGTCTTGTCGTCGAGGCGCCCGTGCAGGTATGAGGCGTAGATCGGCCCGCCCGCGCCGAAGACCGTCGCGATGGCGCCGCCCACGACACCGACGGGCACGCTCCACCACGTCGAGACCTTCCGCACGACCACCGGATTCACGATGCTGTAGATGCCGATGCCCATCGCGAACACGCCGAGCGCCGCGCGCAGGTAGCGGTCGGGAACGCCCACGAGCAGCGTCGCGCCCACGACGAATCCGATGAACATGAAGGGCAGGATCCGCTTCAATTCCGCCCGGGCGACCTGCTCGCGCCCCTGGGTGCCCATGATCGTGGCCGAGGTCATGTCGAGCAGCGCCATGAGCGGCACGAGGTACGACACCGGCAGGAAGTGCGCGAGGATCGGCACCGAGATCACAGTCGATCCGAATCCCGAGAGCCCGAACACCGTGTACGCAATGGTGATCACGACCGGGGCCAGCAGGATCAGCCACGGCGAGAGGTTCTCGAGGTGCGCGAGGTCGATCATCCGCGCGGGTGGTGCTTGCGGTGCAGCGCCTTCAGGCGCTCGCGCGCCACGTGCGTGTAGATCTGCGTGGTGGTGATGTCCGCGTGCCCGAGCAGCAGCTGCACCACGCGAAGGTCCGCGCCGTGGTTGATGAGGTGCGTGGCGAACGCATGGCGCAGCGTGTGGGGCGATATCGCGCGGTGGATGCCCGCCACGATGGCGTAGCGCTTCACGAGCGCCCAGAACGACTGGCGCGTCATGGGGCCGCCGCGCGAGGTCACGAAGAGCGCTTCGGACTTGCGCGCCCCCAGGAGCTGCGGCCGCGCTTCGCGCTGGTAGCGCTCGATCCACGACGCGGCCTCTTCCCCCAACGGCGTCAGGCGCTCCTTCGATCCCTTGCCGAGGATCCGGATCACGTTCATGTCGAGGCTCACCTGCTGCGTCTTCAGTCCCACCAGCTCGGAGACGCGAAGCCCGCTCGCGTAGAGCGTCTCCAGCATGGCGCGGTCGCGAACGCCCTGCACCGCCTCGACGTCGGGCGCGGCGAGGATCGCCTCGACTTCTTCCTCGGAGAGCGACTTGGGGAGCGAGCGCGGGAGCTTCGGCGAATCGAGCTCGGCGGCCGGATCGTCGCCGCGCAGGCCCTCGCGCAACGCGAACTGGTAGAAGCGCTTCATCGACGAGACGAGCCGGCTCGTGGTGCGCGGCTTCGCGTGCCGCGTCTCGACCTGCCACGCGAGGTGCCGATGCAGGTCCGCGGAGCTCGCCTCGACCAGCGTCGCGCCGCCGGCGTCCTTCAGCCAGGCGGCCAACTGCGAGAGGTCGCGGCGGTAGCTCTCGAGCGTGTTGCGCGCGAGGCCGTCGTTCAGCCACAGGCCGTCGGCGAAGCGGTCGAGGACCTTCGTGTCGGCTTCAGAGAGCGCCTTCATGCTCCAGGAGCCAGCGCTTGATGCCGATCTCGAATCCCTCGTGGCCGCGCGCGCCCATGAAGCCGCCGATGTCGCCGCCGGCCGCGATGATGCGATGGCACGGCACGATCACGGGGATCGGATTCGCGCCGCACGCGCCGCCCACCGCGCGTGCCGACGAATGGAGGGCCGTGGCCACTTCGCCGTAGGTGCGGGTCTTGCCGGCGGGAATCTTCTGCATCGCTTCCCATACCGCGAGGCGATGGTGCGTGCCCGTGAGCCGGATCGGCACGTCGAAGACGAACCTGGCGTCGTCGAGATAGGCCTGCAGCTCCACGCAGGCGAGGTGCGCGATTGTGTTCTTCTTCGGAACCTTGGCCGGCGTGGAGGGCGCGAGGAAACGGATGCCGGTCACGTGCGTGCCGGTCGCCGTGATGCCGAGCGTGGCGAAGGGCGTGCGGACGCAGGCGTCGAATGCGGACGGGTCGGGCTCACGCATGGGTGGGCTCCACGCTCACGCCCGCGAGCGCACGGATGTTGTCGAGGAGATCCGGCGGGATCGCCACGCCCTCGCGAGTGGCGCGCTCGAGGTTGTGCAGTCGGCGCTCGCCGGGCAGGCGCACCTCGGGATCCTCCGTCATGGCGTCCACGAGCGCTTCCACGCGATCGAGGTACACGTCGTCGCCCGCGAGCGCGCCCGGATCGATCGCGAGGAAGCCCTGGCCGATGCGCGTGGGGCCGCCTTCCATCGTGAAGAAGCTGTCGGACTCGAATCCGTAGGCCGCGCCCGAGAGCGCGCAGGCGAGCAGCTCCACCACGAGGGCCAGCATCGCGCCCTTCACGCCGCCCGCGGGCAGCATGCTGCCTTCGAGCGCCGCCTTCGCGTCCGTCGTGGGCTTGCCGTCCTTGTCCACGGCCCAGCCCTCGGGAATGGGCTTGCCGTCGCGGGCGGCCACCATGATCTTGCCGCGCGCCACCGCCGAGAGCGAGAGGTCGATCACGAGCGGCGCGTCGTTCCTGCGCGGGAACACCGCCGCGATGGGATTGGTGCCGAAGAGGGCGCGCTTGCCGCCCCATGCGGGCATCGCCGCGGGGGAATTGCCGAACGCGAGGCCCACCAGGCCGGCGGACGCGACGGCTTCCAGGTGATAGGCCGCGACGCCGAAGTGATTGCTGTTGGTGACAGCGACGTACGACACGCCGTACTGCCCCGCGCGCTTCACCGCTTCTTCCACCGCGAGCGCGCACGCATCGAACGCGAGGCCGCCCTTCGCATCGACGAGGGCAGCGGCTTTCGAGTCGCGCGCCACGCCGGGAACGGCGGAGCCCTTGGCGCGCCCGTTCCTGAGGTGCCCGCAGTATTGCGGGATGCGCGATGCGCCGTGCGAAGAGAGGCCCTCGGCTTCCGCCGCGATCAACGCGCGCGCCGTCGCGCGCGCCATGGCCGAGGTCGCGCCCGAACGCTCGAGCGCGGCCACCATCAGCGTCTCCAGCTCGTCGAGGGAGATCGTCCTGGCCATCAGCTCACCAGCGATTGTCCGGGCGCCACGCGGGTGAACGCCACCTTCTTCCACGAGATCGCCAGGTTTCCGTTCTCCATCCTCACCCTCGTGAAAGCCGATTGCGCAAGCTCGCCCGCCTCCGGATGGTCCTCGCGGAAATGCGCTCCGCGCGAATCCGTGCGCGCCTGGGCGGCGGTGCAGATCGCCGCGCTCACCTCGACGAGGCTCGCGAGGTTCAGCCAGTCGTGCCAGGTGAGATTGTATCGAAGGTCGCCGCCGTGGATGCCCGTGGCGATCAATCGCGCGCGGATCTCCTGCAGGGACGACTGCGCGCGCCCGAGGCTCGCCGCGTCGCGCACGATGCCTGCGTCCTCCCACATCGCGCGGTAGAGCTCCTCGCGGATCGCGTCGAGGTCGCCCGGCGGGCGCGAGAGCGGCATGCAGGCGCGCGCCTGGGCGTCTTCGGGCGCGCCGGATTCGGGCTCGCGCCACTCGCCCTCGCGCGCGGTCCATGCGGCCATCGCGTCTCCCGCGATCGCGCCGAAGACCGTGGAGTTCGCCACGCCGTTGCCGCCGAGGCGATTGGCGCCGTGCACGCCGCCCGTGTCCTCGCCCGCAGCGAAGAGCCCCGGGAGCGACGTCGTGCAATCGAGCGCGAATTCCACGCCGCCCATCATGTAGTGCGCGGTGGGGACCACTTCGACGAGGCCGCCCGCGAGGTCGAACCCGCAATCGGCGCAGCGCTCCACCATGCCCTTGAACGCCGCGCGCACCTTGTCGGGACCGAGGTGCGACATCGAGATGTAGAGGCCGCCATTGGGCGTGGCGTTGCCCGAGCGCATCTCGGCGAACATGGAGCGCGAGACGATGTCGCGCGTGGCGCGCTCGTTGCGCGGGTCGTACTTGTGCATGAAGCGCTCGCGTCTCGCGTCGAGGAGATAGCCGCCCGCGCCGCGAAGCCCCTCCTCGAGCACCGTGCCCGTCATGCGCGTGCCGGCGCCCGCGAGCAGGCCCGTCGGGTGGAACTGCACCATCTCCATGTCGCGCAACGTGAGCCCCGCGCGCAATGCCATCGCGAGCCCGTCGCAGCTCTTGTCGCCCGAGGGCGTGTGGTAGCGGTACATCGTGGGACCGCCGCCCGTGGCGAGGAGCACGCTCTTCGCCTGCACGAAGACGAAATCGCCCTCGCGCATGTCGATCATCACGACTCCGGCAATGGCGCCGTCGGCGGACTTCACGAGCTCCACCGCGCGATGTTCCTCGAGGCGCTCCACGCCGGCGACCCAGACCTGCTCGGCGAGGCGGTTGATGATCTCGATGCCCGTGAGGTCGCCCTTGTGCACCGTGCGGTCGAAAGTCTGCCCCGCGAAGGCCTTCTGGTGCACGGTGCCGTCGGGATTGCGGTCGAAGAAGCAGCCCAGCTCGTTCTCGAGCTCGTGGATGCGCTCGACCGCCTTCGTGACGAGCGTCCACGCGAGCTCCTGGTCGGGGAGCCACTTGCCGCCCTCGATCGTGTCCATGAAGTGCCGCTCGACGGAATCGCCCTCGGCGAGCGCCACGTTGTAGCCGCCCTGGACCATGCGCGTGCAGCCGCACTTTCCGAGCAGGCCCTTCACGGCGATTGTGACTGTGAGATCGGGCCGCGCGCGCTTCGCGTGCAGCGCGGCGAAGAGCCCGGCGCCGCCGGCGCCGAGGATGAGGACGTCGGTCTTCGCGCGTCTCACGCGGGGGAAACCGGGGTCGGTCCCCGGCCTAGGCGCGAGCCTCGAGGATCCAGAGGCGGGCGAGGTCGGCGGTGCCGTCGGTGCCGCGCACTTCCCTGAAGACCGAGACGGCCTTGGCGGCCTGGCCGGCCTTGAGCAGCGCTTCGCCGTAGAGCAGCTTCGCGTCCTCGGGGCGCTTGAGCAGGTCGCGCTTGATGCCCATCTCCATGAGGCGCAGGCCCTTGTCGGTCTTGCCCTCGTAGACGTAGTTCAGGCCCACCTTCACGAGGTCGTTGCCGTCCTTCGCGGCCATCGCGTCCGCCTCTTCCCTGGCGCGGTTCCTCTGCGTCTCGGCGAGGCTCTTGGAGACGAGGTCGCGCAGGCGCTGGTGGCGCTCGGCCTGGTTGCCGGTGCCCAGGGCCTTCGAGTCGTAGCCCTTGTCCACGATCGCCTTGGCTTCGGCGGGAACGCCCGCCTGGAGCGCCAGCTGCGCCATCTCCATGTAGTCGTTCGTGTCGAGCGTCATGCCGATCGCCATGCGCAGGCGATAGACGTGCACGGCGAGCCGGTCGGAGGCGAAGCCGGGCTTCCTCTGCACGTGCGAGAGCAGGTCGATCCAGTAGTCCTTCTTCGGGTAGAAGAGGACGAGCTTCTCGATCGCGCCCACGTAGCCCGCGGTGTCCTTCTGGCGCTGGTAGCAGTTGGCGAGGATCTGGAGCTCTTCCTCCGAGGCCTTGCGCTCTTCGCTGCCGTTGCCGAGCATCTTGTTCACCGACGCGCAGTCGTTGCCGAGGTAGTAGCTCTGCAGCAGCACCGTGCGCATCGCCGAATCCGTGCCGCCTTCCTTGAAGTAGCGCTGCGACCACTTCACCGCTTCGGCGTAGTCCTTCTTGTTGTAGTAGGCGACCGCGATGCCCTCGACGAGCGCCGTGGCTTCACGCCCGGACACCTTGCCGGAATCGAGCACCGCCAGGTTGTTCTTGATGGTCGCGTCGTTGTCGCCCATGGACGAGGAGGCCGCGGCCTTCATCTGCGCGATGATCTGGTTCTCGTACGCGGTGCGGTTGGGCACCGCCTCGGCCTTCGCGATCTCGGCCATGGCCTCGCGGCCCTTGCGCTGCTTGATGAGGGCCTGGGCCGCCTGCAGGGGCTTGCCCACCTCGGGCCGGACGCCTTCGGCTCGCGCCGGGAGGCTCGCGGCGAAGAGCGCGAGGCTCGCGCACAGGACCACGTGCAGGGCAATGCGTTTCATCGTTGGTTCTCCCGTCAATCGTCCAGGAACTGCTCGGCTCCGATGAGGCCGATCTTGGTGATTCCCAGGCGCTGCGCAGCCGCCATCACGTGGGCCACGTGCTTGTAGGTCACGAGCTTGTTGGGCCGCAGGTGGAACTCGGGCTGCACCGGAAGCGCCGCCGCGCTGCGGAACTTGGCGTCCAGCGTGGGAAGGTCCACCTGGTCGCCGTTCCAGAGCACCGTGCCGTCGAAGTCCACGTCGATCTGCACGACCACGGGCGGCTCGGGCGGCGGGGGCGGATTGCCAACCGGCATGTTGAGCTTCACCGCGTGCGTCTGGATCGGGATCGTGATGATCAGCATGATGAGGAGCACCAGCATCACGTCGATCAGCGGCGTGGTGTTGATGTCCACCATCACTTCGGGATCGGCCGAGCGCCCTCCGCCAACATTCATTGCCATTGCTGCGTTCCTTGTCGTTGCGCGGCGGGCGCTAGAAGCCCGTCGCCGTGCGCACCGGCGGCTCGGTGATGAAGCCGATCTTGAGGATCGAGGCGCGCTGGCAGGTGGCGACCACGCGGCCCACCGACTCGTAGCGCGCGTTGCCGTCGGCGCGGATGTGGACCTCGGGTTGCGGCACGAGGGTCGCGATGCCCTTCAGCTTCTCGAACAGCGCCTTGGAGTCCTTCACATACTCCATGCCCCAGAAGACGTCGCCATCCTTGTTGACGGAGATGACGATGTTCTCCGGCTTGGTCTGCGTCGGGACGTTGCGCTCCTTCGGCAGCTCCAGCGGGACGTTCTGCACCACCACTGGAATCGTGATCAGGAAGATGATGAGCAGCACCAGCATCACGTCCACGAGGGGCGTGGTGTTGATGGCGGCCATCACCTCCTGTTCGGCGCTTTCGGCGTCCTGGCCGACTGTCATTGCCATGTTTCGACTCCTGGCTGGCTGGGACGCCTATCGCGCGACGGCCGACTGGGGCGCGCGCTTGCCGGCGCCGCCGCCGCTCATGAGCACCATGTGCAGGTCGGCGCCGAAGTTGCGCAGGTATTCCAGGGCCACCTTGTTGCGGCGGACGAGCCAGTTGTAGCCGAGCACCGCCGGCACCGCGACCGCCAGGCCGAAGGCCGTCATGATGAGCGCCTCGCCCACGGGGCCGGCGACCTTGTCGATCGAGGCCTGGCCCGCGATGCCGATGGCGGTAAGGGCGTGGTAGATGCCCCACACCGTGCCGAAGAGGCCGACGAACGGGGAGGTCGAGCCCACCGTCGCGAGGAACGCGAGGCCGTCCTGCAGGCGCGAAGCGACGTTGTCCACGGCGCGCTGCAGCGACATCGTGACCCACGTGTTCAGGTCGATCTGCTCGAGGAGCTTGCCCTCGTGGTGCTGCGTGGAGGAGATGCCGCTTTCGGCGATGTAGCGGAACGCGGTGCCTTCCTTGAGCTGGCCCGCGCCGTCGTTCACGGAGTTGGCGGCCCAGAACTTGGCGCGCACTTCACGTTCCTGGCGGAAGAGCTTGGACTGCTCCCACACCTTCACGAACATGATGTACCACGAGCCCATGGACATGATCACGAGGATGATCAGCACGCCGCGCGAGATGAAGTCGCCCTGCTTCCAGAGCGCCTCGAGGCCGTAGGGGTTCTCGATCACTTCCTTCTGCGTGCTCGCGTCCTGTCCGGCGCCGGGGGGCGGGGCCGGGGCCTTGGCCGGCTCGGCCGCCTGGGCATGTGCGGTGCCCGGCACGGCCACGAGCGCGACCGCAGAGGCGATGCCGATGAACGCGGCCACGACGAGCGCCGTCAGTCGATTGGTGAATTTCATCTTGGTCTCTCCGCTTTCCTGGATGTTCTAGGACTTCAGTCCTTAAGGTTGAAGATGATTTCGTACTCGCCGATGAAGCCCACCGGCTCGGGGTTGAATTTCCACTGCGACAGCGCGCGGATCACCTCGCGGTCGAACGAGTGGTTGGTGGATTCCCGGATCTCCACGTTCGTCACGTCACCGTTCGGCGCCACGTGCACCCACGCCACCACGCGGCCCTCGACGCCTTCGCGCATGAGGTTGCGCGGGTAGGCGGGGCTCACGCGGTACTTGGCCACGTATTCCTTGCGGACCTTCGGCATCGGCGGCGCTTCCTGGCGCACCACGGGCGGCGGTCCGGGCGGCGGCTTCTGCGTCGTCACGGCCTGGATCGTGGGCGCGGTCTGCACCACCGGCACCTGGATGTTGATCTCGGGCGGAGGGATGAAGGGCGGCGGCGGCGCCGCGAGCTTCGGCGGCGGCGGCGGAGGCGTCTCCGGCGGCGGCTTCTTGATCTCCTCGATGATCTTGGTCTCGAGCGGCTTCTTGAGCACCTCGATCACCGCGCGCCCGAGCCCATTGAGCAGCGCGTACCCCAGCGCGATGTGGAGGAGTACGACCATGGCGATGCTCGGCAGGTGCTTCGCCGGGTTTCGCTCGCGCTCTGCGTAGTTCACTTAACCGACCTCCTTGCTGCAGCGAAGGCCCATGTCAGGGCCCTGCCCGTGGCTGGCGCCATTCGTGGCGGCGCCTTGATCTGGGTGGCTGCGGGCTCTTAGTCTCCCTGTAAGTCCCGCGCCAGCTTTCGAAAAACACGCGATTTTACCCCAATCCGACTTGATTCGGAAATCTCGGTAAACACACTGTTACATGGGAGTGGTAGTACTACTTGACACCCAGCCCGGCCAATGCCCGGGCGCGGCGCGCCCTCGCGGCGCGGTCCACGTCGTCGTACAGGCTCGCCCCGTGGCTGTCCATGGCGACCAGCAGCGGGCCGAATCCGCGCACGCGGAACTTCCACAGGGATTCGGGATTGAGGTCGTCCATGTCCACGTCCTCGATGGCCTCGACCCAGGTCGTCTCGAGCGCCGCGGTGCCGCCGACGACCGCGAGGTAGGCGCCCCCCAGCTCACGGAAGGCCGCCAGCGATTCCTTGCCCAGGCCGCCCTTGCCGACGATGAGGCGCGCGCCGAGCTGGGCAATCATGGGCCGCGTGAAGCGCTCCATCCGCGCCGAGGTCGTGGTGCCTACGCAGACGGGCGCATAGCCGGTCGGATGCTGCGCCGAGGGCGCCACCTTGCGCACGTTGGGCGCGGTGTGGATCGCCGCATGGCCGCGCATGTCGAAGCGCGTCTTGCGCCCCTTGTCGAAGAGCGCGATCTGGTTCGCGTCGCGGATGCCGAAGAGCGTGCCCTCGATCGTCACCGTGTCGTTCACGTGCAGGCTGCGCGCCTGCTCCTCGGTGATCGGCATCTGGAATACGTGGTGCGTCATCTGGAAACCTCCGGCTCGCGGTGCCGGTCGATCCACCAGCCCCACGCGACGAAGAGGTAGCCGGCGAGCCCGCTCGCCGCCACGGCCTGCGGCGAGGGCGGCAGGGGCCCGAACACGGCGCCGGCATACGAAAGCAGGAGCATCGCCACCATCGCCCAGAACGCGATCGAGCCGATGCGATCGCGCGCGCGCGAGTTGCGAAGGAAGAGATAGATTCCCGCGGCGAACAATCCCAGCTCGAGCACGAGCGTCACGGCCATGTCGTTCCAGAGGCCCAGCCCGTGCCGCGCGGCCTCTCCCGGATAGAGCGCAAGGTCGGGGCGATGCACGATCCAGTCGAGCACCCAGTGGCTCACGACGAGGGCCCCGAGCCAGAGCGCGTTCGCGGCGTTGCGGCGGATGAGGAAATACGCGGCCGCCATCACGGCGCCCCAGAAGATCGCCATCGCGAGGCTGTGCGACCACGGATAGGAGACGAAATCGAGCGGCGTCACGCGCGTGATGCCCGGCACGATCTCCACCGTCTCGACGCCCGAGAGCACGAGCACGGGCCAGATGGCGTCGAGCAGCTCCGCGGCGAGGATCGTGGTGCCGAGCGACACCTGCGGCGCCACCTTCTTGGCGGCGAAAGCGACTCCGAAATGGCCGAGGAACATCGCTAGAACCCGTACTCGACGCCCGCGGGCGTGAGCCAGGCGCGCGCGCGGCGCGCCGAATGGCACTGCATGTTCACAGCCACGGGGTTCATCGTGATGTGCGTCGCGGCGATCTCCACGTGCACCGCGAACGCGGTGGAATCGCCGCCCAGCCCCTGCGGCCCCACGCCCAGCGTATTCACCGCGGCGGTGAGGCTCTTCTCGAGCGCGGCGCCCTCGGGGTCGGGGCACACGGTGCCCAGGGGCCGCGTGGCGGCGCGCTTGGCGAGCGACACGCACAGGTCGGAGGTCCCGCCGATGCCCACGCCCACGATCGTCGGCGGACAGGTCTTGCCGCCCGCGTCGAGCACGCAATCGACGACGAACGCCTTGATGGCGCCCACGCCCTCGGCGGGGATCGCCATCTTCAGCCACGAGTTGTTCTCGCTGCCGCTGCCCTTCGGGATCATCTCGATCTCGAGGCGCTCGTCGGGGCCGAACTCCACGTGGATCGGCGGCACGCCCGGCCCGCACGACGTGTGCTCGTTCCTGCGCGTGATGGGATGCACGACCGAGGAGCGCAACGGATACTCGCGGGTGGCGCGCTCGCAGCCGCGGCGGATCGCCGCGGTGAGCTCCACGCCGTCGATCTCCACGCCGCGGCCGATTGTCACGTTGTAGATCGGGATGCCCGTGTCCTGGCACAGGAGGTTGTCGGTGTCCTCGGCCACCTTGATGTTGGCGATCATCGTGCCCAGCACCTTCTTCGCCGTGGCGTCGGTCTCTCCCGCGGCGAGGCGCGCGAAGCCTTCCTTCACGTCGGGCGGAAGGGCCTTCAACGCGCGCACGTAGAGCTCGCGCGCGACTTCCTCGACCTGTGCGGGATCGACCTTCATCAGTTGGCCTGCAGCTTCCTTTCCTTGATGATCCTGGCCCAGTGCGCGCTCTCCTCCTTGATGGCCGCGGCGAAATCCGCAGGCGAGTTGCCGACCGGGACCATGGCGAGCTTCTCGAGCCGCGCGCGGAACTCGTCGGAGGCGAGGATCTTCGCGCTGTCGCGATAGACCTTGTCCACGATCTCCTTCGGCGTGCCGGTGGGCGCGAGCAGCCCGAACCACCCGGTGTTCTCGAAGCCGGGAATCGTCTCGGAGGCCGCGGGCACGTCGGGCAGCTGCGGGCTGCGCTCCTTGCCCGTCACCGCGAGCGCACGAAGCTTGCCCTGCTTGATGAAGTTGATTGCCGCCGAGAGGTTGATCACCGCAGTGGAGATCTGCCCGCCCATCACGTCGGTGATCGCGTAGGCCTCGCCCTTGTAGGGCACGTGCGTCATGTCCACGCCCGCGGAGTAGGCGAAGTTCTCGCCCGCGAGGTGCGTCTGGGTGCCGACGCCGGCGCTGCCGAAAGTGACTTTGTTCGGATTGGCCTTCGCATAGTCGATGAGGTCCTTCAGCGTCTTGAAGGGGCCGTCGGGATTCACGATCACCACCTGCGGGCCCGAGGCCACGTTGGTGATGGCGACGAAATCGTTCACGGGATCGTACGGCAGCGACTTGTACATGTACGGGTTCGCCGTGACGATGGAGCCCGACGTCATGAAGAGCGTGTAGCCGTCCGCGGGAGAATGCGCGGCCGCCTCGCCGCCGATGTTGCCGCCCGCGCCCGAACGGTTCTCGATCACGACCTGCTGCCCCCACGCTTCGCTCAGCTTCTGTCCGAGCAGCCGCGCCACCACGTCCGTCGCGCCGCCCGCGGGAAACGGCACGATCATCCTCACCGGCCTCGCGGGCCATGCGTCCGCCGCCGCCATCGCCGGGACGAGGGCCGCGAGGGCCAGCGCCAGGCAGGAAATGAATCGCCTCATGTTACGAATCCTCCTCGTTATGGTCTTTGTATCCGAAGCATAGCGCTCAACGCGCGAGCGCGAACGCGAGGCCCACGGCCACCGCGAAGCCCGCGGCGAGCGCGGCAAGCGTCTTGTGCCATTCCCGCCACGGCAGGAACTCGATCGCCAGCAGGCGAAGGCCGCCGGCGAGATGCGCGGCGAGCAGCGTCACCAGGATCCACTCGGCCACCTTCACCAGCGGCTGCTCGCTCCAGCGCAGGAAGGTCTCGAGCTTCGCCTCGCCCTGGATCGCCGTGCCCAGCGCGAGGAAGTGCGCGGGCAGGAAGAGCGCGAGCGCGACGCCCGACACGCGATGCACGGCGAAGGCCCACCAGCCCGGGTGCGAGCGCGCGGGCCGGATCACAGCACCACCGCCGCGACGGCGCGAAGGCCGAGGAACACGATCGCGAGCGCGATGGCGGCCATCGCCGCGTCCGCAGCCTTGCCGCGAAACCCGAGCCACTCGGAGGCGACGGTGCGCAATCCGATGGCGCCGTGGATGCCCGCCGCGAAGACGAAGAGCGAGTAGAACGCGCACCATGCGTAGTTGCCGTGGGTGCGTTCGAGGATCTCGTGGGCGGTGAGGCCGCCGCGCACGGCGAAGACCATCGTCGCGAGATGCACCAGCACGCAGAAGGCGAGCACCGCCGCCGTGGCGCGCTGCGCCACCCACAGGCGTGCGCCGGCGCGCGCGCTCACGTGTCGCCGCCCAGGGCGAGCGCCAGGGTCGCGCGCTTCAACCCTGCGATGGAGCGCGTGGGCGAGAGCTTCTTCGGGCAATGCTCGGTGCAGCTCATCATCGTATGGCACGCGTGGCAGCCCGCGTCGCCCGCCACCGCATGCAGGCGCTCGCGCTTCGCGCCGTCGCGCTCGTCGTTCACGAGCGTCCACGCGCGGTTCAGCGCCGCGGGGCCGAGGTAGTCGCGGTTCCACTTCACGACGTCGCACGCGGCGTAGCAGACGCCGCAGCCGATGCACTCGACGCCCGCATCGGCCTCGCGGCGCGCCGGCGAATCGGGCCGCACCTTCGCGAATTCGTCGTTGCGCGTCGCCGTGGGCCTGAATTGCCCGCGCGAGCGCGCCCACTTGTCGAAGAACTCGCGCATGTCGGCGACCAGGTCCTTCACGACGGGCAGGTTCGCGAGCGGCGCGACCTGCAGCCGCCCGCCCGTCGCGACCTTGTCCACGTGCGTGCGGCAGGTCCAGCGGGGCTTGCCGTTCACCGTCATGGCGCACGAGCCGCACATGCCGACGCGGCACGCGAAGCGATAGGACAGCGTGGGATCGAGGTGGCGCTGGATGTAGGTCACGGCATCGAGCACCGTCTGGCTCCCGCGGCGCGGGACGTCGAACTCCTCGAAGCGGCCCTCGGCGCCGCCGCGCCACACCGAGACGCGCAGCGCCTTCATCTCCACGCGAGCACCCCGAGCACCATGGCCGCGAGGAAGAGCGTCTCGACCACGATGAGCATCACGGGCTTCAGGCCCATGTCCACGAGCGACTTGAGGGAGGTCTTCATGCCGATGGCGGCGATGGCGGTGACGAGGCACCAGCGCGAGACGGTCGAGCCCCCGTCGATCAGCGGCGCGGGAATCCAGCCCATGCTCGTGATCCCGACGAGGACGGCGAACGCCACCGCGAACCAGGGCAGCACGGGCGCGGCGTGGGCGGCGGTCGCGCCGCGCACGTGCAGCGCGAGGCCGATCGCGAAGCACGCGGGCAGCAGCATCGCCACGCGCAGCAGCTTCACGATCGTCGCGGCGTCGCCCGTCTCCTGCGAGACGCTGTAGCCGGCGCCGACGACCTGCGCGACGTCGTGGATCGTCCCTCCGAGGAAGATGCCCGCGGCGTGGTGGTCGAGCCCGAGGTGCGCCACGACGACCGGGTAGAGGATCATCGCGAGCGTCGACAGCGCCGTGATGCCGATCACCGTGAAGCTCGCGTCGCGCTCCGCGTCCTCGTGCTTGGGCAGGATCGAGGCGATCGCGAGCGCGGCCGACGCGCCGCAGATCGCCACCGCGCCGCCGGTGAGGGTTCCGAACGCGCTGCCGAGCCTGAGCATCCGCGCGAACGCGATGCCGCAGAGGATGGTGAGCGTCACCGACACGACCACCATCGCGATGGCGTGCCAGCCCAGCGCCTCGACCTGCGCGATCGTGATGCGCAGCCCGAGGAGGGCGACTCCCGTGCGCAGCACCAGCGACGAGGCCATCTGGATGCCGGGCAGGCACCGGCCTTCCTCGGCGAGGAAGTTGAGCGCCATGCCGAGCAGCAGCGCGAAGAGCATCGCCGAGGCCTTGTATTGGTTCGACAGGAACGTCGCCGCGATGGCGACCACTCCCGCCACGACCAGTCCCGGCCACGCCGCGCGCAGCTTGTTCATGGCCGCAGCACGATCTTGGCCGCGGCGCTGCGGCCTTCATGCAGGTCGCGAAACGCGCGCGCGCCTTCCGCAAGCGGGCGCTCCTCCACCCAGGCGAGGTCGCCGAAGGCGCCCGCCTGCAACGCCGCCACGGTCGCCCGCAGGTCCGCCGTCGAATAGGTGTACGTGCCCAGCAGAGTGATCTCCGCGAGCGTGAGCTTGCGCATGTCGATCTCGCTCGCCCAGTCCTGCAATCCGACGTGCATGATCACGCCGCCGGGCTTGACCGCGGCGAACGCAGCGTTGCGCGTGGCCTTGGCGCCGACCGCATCGACGACGAGGTCCATGGCGTTGTCCGCGACCGCCTTGTCCGCGAGGGGATCGAACGCATGCACCCCCGCGTGCTTCGCCACCGATGCGCGCCTGAGCGCGTTGGTCTCCGCCACGCGGATGTCGGTGCAACCGTAGTGCTTCGCGAGAAGCGCCACCAGCATTCCGATGGCGCCGCCGCCGATCACGAGGAGCTTCGCCTCGCCGAGCGGGCGCTGCATCGCGCGCATGGAGAGGTTGAGCGCGTGCAGCGCGGTGGCGGCAGGTTCCGTGAGCGCCGCGGTGCGCGCATCCATCACCGGCGGGATCTCCACGAGGCTCGAGGCCGGGATCGACATGCGCTCGGCAAAGGCGCCCGGGCGCGTCATGCCGACCATGGTGCGGTTCGCGCAGAGATTGTTGCGGCCCTGCACGCAGTATTCGCAGTAGCCGCAGGTGATGAGGGGATTGGCGGTGAAGCGCTTCCCCACGAACGGGCCGGCGATGACGGTGCCCGCGAGCTCGTGCCCGAGGATCAACGGCGGATTGCGGCGCGGATCGTGGCCGTGGTAGGCGTGCATGTCGGAGCCGCAGATGCCGACGGCGTCGATCTTGAGCACGACCTCGCCCGCGGCGAGCTGCGGATCGGGCTCGTCGCGATACGTGACTTCCAGCGGGCGGGTGTAGACGAGGGCTTTCATGAAGTCATTTCGCCGTGAAACCTCCATCGACGGGCAGCGTCTGCCCGGTGACGTAGTCGGATGCGGGGCTGCAGAAGAATACGGCGGCGGCCTGCAGGTCCGCGAGCTCGCCGTTGCGGCCCACCGCGGTCTGCTTCGCCAGCGCGGCCACGCGCTCCCTGTCGGCGTAGATCGGGCCCGTGAGCGCCGTGGGAAAGAATCCCGGCGCGATCGCGTTGGCGTTGATGCCGAAGGGCGACCACGACTCGGCCATGTGCCGCGTGAGCTGCACGATGCCGCCCTTCGCGGCGCCGTACGCGGTGCCGTTCGTGAAAGCGCGGTAGGACTGCAGCGAGGCGATGTTGAGGATGCGTCCCCAGCGCTTCGCCTTCATCGCTTCCACGAGATGGCGCGAGAGGAAGAAGGGCGCCGAGAGCATCACCTCGATCTGCTCGTCCCACGCCGCGTCGGTCACCTGGTCGGCGTGCTGGCGGTGGTTCAGTCCCGCCGCGTGCACGACGATGTCGATGGCGCCGAAGGGCCGGGCCGCGGATGTCGCGATCTGCCCCAACGACGCGCGATTGCCCACGTCGCCCGCCACGCTCGCGGCCTTGCCGCCCGCCTGCGCGATCGCGGCCTTCGCTTCGTCGAGCGGGGCCTCGCGCCGCCCGCAGAGCACGACGCTCGCCCCCGCCTGCGCGAGCGCTTCGGCGATCGCCCGCCCGATGCCCGAGCCCGCGCCCGTCACGAGCGCGTTGCGGCCGTCGATGCGGAAGCGGTCGAGGACGCCGGTCACGCGATCACGCCTTCACCGGATCGCCCAGCGCGAATCGGTCCTTCGGAAAATACTTCCCGAGGCGATCGTCGGCGGTGCGCGCATGGGCCTCCATCCCCTCGAGGCGCGAGATGCGTGCCGTCACCTGGCCGATCTGGCGGTTGGCCTCGCGCGACATGCGCTGCCACGTGAGCGTCTTCACGAACTTGTGCACCGACAGCCCCCCCGAGTAGCGCGCCGCGCCCTTGGTGGGAAGGATGTGGTTCGGTCCCGAGGTCTTGTCGCCGAAGGCGACCGTGGTCTCCTCGCCGAGGAAGAGCGACCCGTAGTTGGTGAGGCGCGAGAGCCACCAGTCGAGGTCCTTCGCGTGCACCTCGAGGTGCTCGCTCGCATAGCGGTCGGACGTGGCCGCCACTTCCTCGCGCGTGTCGCAGAGCACCACCTCGCCGTAGTCGCGCCACGCCGAGCCGGCCGCGTCCTTCGCCGTGGGCGGCAGCGCATCGATCAATCCGGGCACGCGCTCCATCACCGCTTCGGCGAGCGCGCGCGAGTCGGTGAAGAGCCACGCGGGCGACTCGTGCCCGTGCTCGGCCTGGCCCACGAGGTCGCTCGCGACGATCTGCGCGTCGGCCGAATCGTCCGCGATCACGGCGACTTCCGACGGGCCCGCGAACACGTCGATGCCGACGCGCCCGAAGAGCAGGCGCTTGGCCTCCGCGACGTACTTGTTGCCCGGCCCCACGATGATGTCCGCGGGCGGCGCGCCGAAGAGGCCATAGGCCATCGCGGCGATCGCCTGCACGCCGCCCAGCGTCATCACGCGATCGGCGCCCGCGACCTTCATCGCGTAGAGCACGTACGGATGGATGCCTTCGCCCTTGTACGGCGTGGAGCACGCGACGACTGCCGGAACGCCCGCTTCCTTCGCCGTGGCGATGCTCATGTACGCCGAGGCGATGTGCGCATAGCGGCCCGTGGGCACGTAGCAGCCGGCGGTGTTCACGGGAACGAGCCGCTGGCCCGCGACGAGCCCCGGATGCACCTCCACCCGGAACTCCTCGATGGAATCGCGCTGCGCGCGCGCGAAGCGGCGCACCTGCGCCGTGGCGAACTCGATGTCCGCCTTGACCGTATCGGGCACGAGCTTCGCGCGCCGCTCGATCTCGGCGGGCGTGACGACGATGTCGCCGTCCCACTTGTCGAGCTTCGATGCATACTCGCGCACGGCCGCCTCGCCCCGGCGCTCGATCTCCGCGAGCATCGCGGAGGCGACCGACTGCGCGTTGCCCGATTCGGTCTCGGGCGTCTTCTGCGCCTTCTTCAGGAACGTGACGGCCATGGCGGGTCTTCCTCGCGGATCAGTTCTTGTCGTTGGCGAAAGCCTTGAGCTTCGGATCGGCGTCCACCATCTTCATGGCCGAGTCGGTGATGAAGGCCGACGGCGCCGGGTTCTCGGGAATCGATCCGGAGGCCTTCATGAAATCGCCGATCTTCGCGAACCAACCGTCCATCTCCGAGCCGGAAGCGCCGCGGCTCATCGCCTTCAGCTGCCCGGCGAGGTCGAACACGGGGCGCGTGTCGAACTCCTTGTTCATCGCGTTTTCAGAGATCGTGACGCCGCCCTGCTCGTAGAACTTCTTCATCATCGCGATGGCCTCCTTGCGGTGCGCGAGCGCCCATTGCTGCGCGCGCAGGTACACCGCGAGGAACTTCGCCACGCTCTGCGGATGCTCGGCGAGGTAATCGCCGCGCGCGATGAGCGCGCCGGGGACGATGGCCCCGCCGTCCTTGCCGTCGCAGAGCGTCTTCGCCCCCGCCTTCTCCTCGAGCGTGTACGTGTTGGGCGCCCAGACGCCCACCAGGTCCGCGTTCTTCGACGACATCGCGGAGATGATCTCGGCCTGGCCCATGTTCTTGAGCGTCACGTCGGACTTCTTGAGGCCCCACTTGGCGAGGCAGGCCTGCACCGCGTAGTCGCCCGTGGAGTTGGCGGTGAGCAGGATCGTCTGGCCCTTGATGTTGCCGGGGTGCGCGGCGAACGCCGAGGCCTTGTCGCCGCTCGCGAGCAGCGCGTTGCCGCGCGACTCGTCGTTGGTGATGCCGATCGTCTTGATCTGGAATCGCGCCCAGCCCAGCACCGCGGGCACCGAACCCGTGCCGCCCACGTCCCAGCTCTTCGAGGCCGATGCGGCGATCTGCGGCACGCCCGCGGGGAACGTGCTGAACGTGGGCTTGAGGCCCACCCCGGCCCACCAGTTCTTCTCGGTGGCGATGTAGAACGGCAGCGCCCAATAGAGCGCGGGCTGGTAGCTCACCTTGATTTCTTCCAGCGCCTGCGCGTGCGCGCCCGTGAGCGCGACGGCGGCCAAAAGCGTGGCGGCGATCCTCGGCATCCTCTTCATGGTCTTCTCTCCTCCTTGGGTCAGTGCTCGTGGGGTTCTTGCTGTTCGCGAAGCAGCTTCCAGATATGCGTGCGCAGGTGGACGAAGGACGCCTGGTCCATCACTTCCTCGATGCGCTCGAAGCGGTCCCAGTTCTCGGCGCGCCGGATCGCGCCCACGTCGATGATCTCCCGAATCCGCCCCGGGCGGCGCGTCATGACCACCACGCGGTCGGCGAGGTACACCGCCTCCTCGACGGCGTGGGTGATGAAGAGCACGGTACGCGGGTTGCGCCGCGCGAGCTTCACGAGCTCTTCCTGCATCACGGTGCGCGTTTGCGCGTCCAGCGCGCCGAACGGCTCGTCCATCAGCAGCACCGCCGGATCGAGCGCGTAGGCCCGCGCGATCGCGACGCGCTGCTGCATGCCGCCCGAGAGCTGGTGCGGGAAGGCGTTCTCGTAGCCCTGCAGGCCCATCAGCTCCACGAAGCGCGCGATGGTGTCGTGGCGCGCGCCGTTGGCCACGCCCTTGGCCTTCAATCCGAACGCGATGTTCTCCGCGACCGTCTTCCACGGGAAGAGCGCGAACTGCTGGAAGACCACGGCGCGGTCGGGGCCGGGCGCGCGCACCGCGGCACCGCCCACCTTCACCTCGCCTTCGGTCGGGAACTCCAGGCCCGCCACCATGCGAAGGCACGTGGTCTTGCCGCAGCCCGACGGCCCCACGATGGCGACGAACTCGCGCTCGCGCACCGTGAGGTCGATGCCGTCCAGGGCCGGCACGTCCTCGCCGTTGCGCCGGAACTTGCGCCGCACGCCGGAAAACACGATCTCGCTCATCGCCCCCGCCTCGCGTGGATCGCGGCCTCGGCGCGGCGAAGCATCGCGTCGATCGCGAATCCCACGATCCCGATGGCGATCATGCCCGACATGACGGTGGACGTGCTGATGCTCGCCTGCCCCTTCACGAGCAGGTAGCCGATGCCGCTCGAGGCCACGATCAGCTCCGCGCCCACGAGCGACTGCCACCCGAGGCCCGCGCTGATGCGAAGGCCCGCGACGATCGAGGGCACCGAGGCGGGCAGGAGCACCTGCGCGATCACGCGCCAGCTCCCCGCGCCCAGCGTCTGCGCGGCCTCGACGTAGCGCGGCTCCACGAAGCGCGCGCCGCGATAGGCGTTGATGAGCGCCGGAGGGAACGCGCCCATGAAGATGATGAGCGTGGGCCCGCCGATGCCGGTGCCGAACCAGAGCGCGGCGAACGGGACCCACGCGATGGGCGCGACGAACCGCACCGCCTCGAAGAGCGGCGAGACGACGTCGTCCAGCCAACGGAACCAGCCCATCATCAGTCCCAGCGGAACGCCGATCGCCGCCGCGAGCCCGAAGCCCATGAGATAGCGCCCGACGCTCGAGAGCAGGTGCTGCTGGATCGTGTAGCCCGCGAACGGCGTGGTGGTGAGCTCCACGAAGCGCTCCGCGACCGCGAGCGGCGTGGGCAGGAATTGCGAAGGGACGAGGCCGGAGATCGCGGCGGCCGTCCAAGCGGCGAGCAGCGTGGCGAGCCCGGCCGCCGAGAGAAGCCATGATTCGCCGCGGCCGAGCTCCGCGCGGTTCATGCGCCGCGCCACGGCATCGCGCGCTTCTCCGCGAGCCCCAGCATCCACGTCATCGCGCCGCCGCAGATGCCCACGAACACCATCCCCACGAGGATCATCGCGGGGTAGATGTCCTGGGCGGCCGCGTTGAGCACCTGTCCGAGGCCGCGCAGCGCGCCCACGAGCTCGCCCGCGACGAGCGTGGTCCACGCCGCCTGCAGCGAAAGGCGAAGGCCCGAGAAGATGTGGGGCATCGCGGCGGGCACGATCACTTCGCCCACGAAAGGCAAGCGGCGCACGCCGAGCATCCGCGCCGCCTCGATCAGGTGCGGCTCGATGGTGCGCACGCCGGTGTAGCTGTTGATCACCGAGGGCACGAACGCCGCCACGAAGATCACCATCACCTTCGCCGCGTCGCCCAGGCCCAGCCACACGATGGCGAGCGGGATCCACGCGAGCGGCGGAATGGGGCGCAGCAGGAGGAAGACGGGATTGAAGAACGCCTCGAAGCGCGGCGACCATCCCATGGCGAGGCCCAGCGGCACGCCGACGGCGACCGCGACCGCGAAGCCCTCGGCGACGAGCCTGCAGCTTTGCAGCGCGTGCTGCCAGAGCTTCGCGTCGGCGTAGCCCGGCCCGTTGATCTGTGCGAGCGCCGCCCAGAACTCCTTCGGCGAGGCGAATCGCGACGCGGGGATGACGCCCGTGGCCGTGAGCACGTACCAGAGGACGAGCGTGACGCCCACGGAGGCGAGCGCCACCGCGATCCGACGCGTGCTGCGCTCCCTCACGGCCGGCGCCCGCGACGCCCTAGGCGCTCTCGTACAGGCGAGTCAGCACGAACTCGCGGTGCCCGAGGGCCTCGGCGGCGGTGAGCCGCCCGTTGGCCGTGCGGAACATGCATTCGAGGAGCGCGTCGCCCGCCTGGTCCGGGCTCATCTCCTTGCGAAGCAGCCCCGAGACGTCCACGTCGACGTGCTCGCCCATCGTGCGCACCGTGCGCGGATTGGCGCACAGCTTGATCACGGGCAGGATCGGGTTGCCGATCACGTTGCCCTGGCCCGTGGGGAACAGGTGCACGGTGTAGCCCGCGGCGGCGCACAGCGTCACCATCTCGGCGGCCGCCGAGGACGAGTCGATGAACCACAGGCCCGGCCCGGTCGGCACCTCGTGCTTGTCCAGCACGCCGTCGACCATGCACTTGCGGCCGATCTTCTGGATGTTGCCCAGCGCCTTCTCCTCGATCGTGGTGAGGCCGCCGGCGATGTTTCCCTTGGTGGGCTGGGAGTCGCGCAGGTCGCTCGTCTTGTGCGCCTCGACGAGGGCCTGGTAGCGGTCGAACATGTACTGGAACTTCTTGCGCACCTCCGGCGTGCGGCAGCGCGCCGCCACGAGGTGCTCGCCGCCGGTGAGCTCGGTGGTCTCGCCGAAGGCGAGCGTCACGCCGTGGCCGTACATCTTGTCGAACGCGTTGCCCACGGTCGGGTTCGAGCCGCAGCCGGAGGTCGTGTCCGATTCGCCGCACTTGGTGGACACCCACAGGTCCTTGAGCGGGCGCTCCTCGCGGCGCAGCTCGCTCGCCCACTGCACGAATTCCTTCGCCTTCTTCGAGGCGCGCATGATCGTGTCGTGGTCGCCGTGCTGCTCGATGCCGAAATAGGCGACGGGCTTGCCCGTGGCGGCGATGGCGTCGGCCACCTTCTTCGCCCACTGGTCCTCGATGCAGATCACCACGACGGCCGCGACGTTCGGGTTGCACCCCGTGCCGATGAGCGTGTGGAAGTGCAGGTCCAGGTCCGCGCCGAACTGCAGCCGCCCGTAGGGGTGCGGGATGGCGAGCGTTCCCTTGATGTTGTTGGCCACCGCTTCGGCGGCGGCATTGGACAGGTCGTCCACCGGCAGGATGAGGACGTGGTTCCTCACGCCGACGCGGCCGTTCTCGCGCTTGAAGCCCCAGAAAGTCGATTTGCTCAGATCCATGGAAAACCCCTTGGTCCGCAGGTGAACGCCGGCTACCAGCGCTTGGTCCTGATGTTTTGCACGTGGGCATGCTCGCCGACGGCGATCGGCGCGATGACGCGGCCGATATCGACGCCGTACTTGATCACCGTCGCATCCTTGGCGAGCGGCTTGATGGCGAGCTTGTGCCCGATTGGAATGTCGGACTTCGCCTCGACCACGATGTCCTTGTCCTGGTCCATGATCCAGCCGGTGAGCTTCTGGCCGGACCTCACGCCCTCGACCACGACGACGCCGACGGAATCGTGCTCGTCGTGGACCACGAAATGGATCATATGCGCCTCCTGATGCGGGACGACAATCCTAGGGATTCGGCCGCCCGCAAGTCAACTAGATGAGTTGTATGTTATCGTCACGGGCATGGCGCACCTCTACCAGCAGGTCCGCGCGCGGCTGATCGAGGGCATCTCGGCCGGCGAGTGGCGCGCGGGCCAGGCGATCCCCACGGAAGCCGGGCTCGCGCGGATGTTCGGCGTGGCGATCGGCACGGTGAGGAGGGCGGTGGACAGCCTCGTTGCCGAGCAGGCGCTGGTGCGCCGCCAGGGCAAGGGCACCTACGTCACTTCCCACGACGGCCGGCGCCTCATGTACCACTTCTTCCACATCGTGCCGCGCGACGGGCCCAAGTCCTATCCCACGGTGCGCCTCGTCTCGTTCCGCCGCGACCGCGCCGACGCGTTCGCCGCGGACGCGCTCGCCATCGCGCCTTCGGACAAGGTGATCCGCATCCGCAACGTCCTCTCGCTCGGCGGCACGCCGCTGATCGTGGACGACATCACGCTGCCCGCGGAGCTATTCCCGGGCCTCACGGAGAAGATCTTCGCCGCGCGCGACAACACCATCTACCACCTCTACCAGAGCCGCTACGGCATCAACGTGCTTCGCACCGACGAGAGGCTGCGCGCGCTGCCCGCCCCGCGGGACGTGGCGCAGGCCCTCGGCGTGCCCGCGGGCTCGCCGATGCTCGAGATCCGCCGCGTGGCGCTCACCTTCCGCGACCGGCCCGTGGAGCTTCGCGTCTCGCGCGTGAACACCGCGCGCCACGACTACCACGCCACGCTCGGCAAGGAAGTGTGAGTGAATACCGCGCTGCTCATCCTGCCCAACTTCGTGCTGATCGTGATCGGCCTCGTGCTCGCGCGGCGCTTCGATTTCGGGCGCGATTTCTGGGCGGGCCTCGAGAAGCTCGTGTACTACCTGCTCTTCCCGGCGCTGCTCTTCCGCTCGCTCGCCATCGCGAAGATCGATTTCGCCGCGGCGGCGCTTCCCATCGCCTCGGCGCTCATCTTCACGGCGGCGGGGTTCGCGTTCTCCGTCGCCGCGGGGCCGATCTTCCGCCTGGACAGGAAGCTGAACGCAAGCGCCTCGCAATGCGGCTACCGGTTCAACACCTACGTGGGGCTCGCCATCGCGGGAAGCCTCTTCGGCAACGCGGGCGTGGCGATGGCGGCGCTGCTCCTGGGCGTGATGATCCCGGTCGCCAACTTCTTCGCCGTGGCGATGCTCGCCGCCCACGGCAACCGCGGATTCTTCCGCGAGCTCGCCACGCATCCGCTGCTAGTCGCGTCGCTGGCGGGCCTCGCGTGGAACTCCGCGGGATTGGCGCTGCCGGGATTCGCCGACCAGACGCTGAACCTGCTCGCGATCTGCGCGTTGCCCGCGGGATTGCTGTCCGTCGGCGCGGCGATGCGCATCGAGGAAGGCGTGGGGCCCGCGGCCGCGCACGTGTGGTGGCTCGCGGTGAAGCTCGCCGCCGTTCCCACGATCGCGCTGGGGCTCGTGCACGCGTTCAGGCTGCACGGCGTGGATGCGAGCGTCGTGGTGCTCTGCGCCGCGCTGCCCACGGCGTCCAACGCCTACATCCTCGCGGTGCGCATGACGGGCGACGGTCGTGCCGTGGCGACACAGATCACGATCGGCACGGTGATCTCCATGGTGACGCTGCCCATCTGGATGGCGATTCCGGTGTAGGGTTGCCGGAATCCTTCGTTCGCCTAGCGGTGGTCGCCGCCGCGCTTGGCTTCCTTGTCGATGCGCTTCTTCTTGACCTTGACCTTCCGGGTCTTGGCGGGCGCGCCGCCTTCGGCCGTGGGCTCGCCCTCGGTGACCACTTCCTCCATCACCTCGTACTCCGCCGCCTCGAGCTTCTCCTTGATGCGGGCCGCCTTGCCGGTGAGGCCGCGCAGGTAGTAGAGCTTGGCGCGGCGAACGTCGCCCTTCCTCTTCACCTCGATGGAGGCGAGCGCCGGCGAATAGAGCTGGAACGTGCGCTCCACGCCTTCGCCGCTGGAGATCTTGCGCACGATGAACGAGGAGTTCAGGCCCCGGTTGCGCTTGGCGATCACCACGCCCTCGTAGGCCTGCTCGCGCTTCTTGTCGCCCTCGATCACCGTCACCTTCACGATCACGGTGTCGCCCGGGACGAATTCGGGGATGTCGCGGTTCAACCGCTTGATTTCTTCCTGCTCGAGCTTCTGGATGAGATCCATTTCGATGTCCTTTTCGATTCCGGCCGTCTGGCCTTTCACGCAGAGCCGCCCGTCGCCGGCGGATGCATGCAATTTATTGTTGCTGCTGCTCTTGCGCCTGCCGCTCGCGACGATACTCCTCGAGCAGCTGGCGGTCTTCCCTCGCGAGCTTCGACTCGTCGATCAAGTCGGGCCTGCGGTCCCACGTGCGCCCCAGCGCCTGCTTCCTGCGCCATCGCGCGATCGCCGCGTGGTTGCCCGACATCAGCACGTCCGGCACCTTCGCGCCCTGCCACTCGTCCGGCCGCGTGTAATGCGGCCAGTCCAGCAATCCATCGGAGAACGAGTCCTGCACGGCGCTCTGCGCGTCGTTCAGGCTCCCCGGGATGCGCCTCACCAGGCAATCGATGAGCACCATCGCGGGCAATTCCCCGCCCGAGGTCACGTAGTCGCCGATCGACACCTCGCGATCGACGAGGCGCTCGACCAGCCGCTCGTCCACGCCCTCGTAGCGCCCGGCGAGCAGCACCAGGCCCTCTTCATTCGCAAGCTCCCGCACCAGCGACTCGGTGAGGCGCTCGCCTTGCGGCGACATCAGCACCACCTTCGGCGCCGCGACGCCCGCATCGCGCTGGCGCTGCTTCGCCGCCTCGATGCACAGCCTCAACGGCTCGGCCATCATCACCATGCCGGGCCCGCCCCCGTAGGGCCTGTCGTCGACCCTGCGGTAATTGTCCTCGGCGAAGTCCCTCGGGTCCCACGCCTTCAGCTCGAAGCGCTTCTCGTCGAGCGAGCGGGCGGTGATGCCGTGGTCGGCGAGCGCATCGAGCATCGCCGGGAAGATCGTGACCACGTCGAAGTGCTTCACGCCCTCTTACGCCTTCCAGTCCACCGTGATGCGCTTGGCATCGCGGTCCACCGCCTTCACGTAGTCGGGCACGAAGGGAATCATCGTCTCGACCTCGCCCTTCACCACGAGCACGCTCGTGTCGCCCGTCTCGAACAATCCCTCCACCCTGCCGAGGGACGTGCCGCCCGCATCCACCACCTCCAGGCCGACCAGGTCGACCCAGTACATCGATCCCTCGCCCGCGTCTCCCAGCATCTCGCGGGTCACCGCGACATCGCAGGCGCGCAACGCGTCGGCCGCATCCCGGTCGTCGCAGCCCGCGAGCTTCGCGACCGGTCCCTTCGAATGGACCTCGAAACCTTCGAGCTCCATCACGCGCCACCCTTCGCGCGTGCGCACCATCCAGCTCCCGTACGCCGCGAGGCCATCCGCCGATTCGGTGAAGGCCTTCACCTTCGCCCAGCCCGCGACGCCGAAGGAGCCGACGATGCGGCCCATCACCACCAATCGCGATTCGTCCCCGGCGAAGGGAACGGGCTCGCTACTTGGCGGCTTTCTTCTCGGGCTTGCCGGCGGCCTTTGCCTTGCCACGCTTGATGAGCTTCTTCACGGCGTCGGAAGGCTGCGCGCCCTTGGCGACCCAATGCTCGATGCGGTCGAGGGCGATGCGGAAGTTCTCGTCGCCTTCGGGGGCCTTCGGGTTGTAGAAGCCGAGGCGCTCGATGAAGCGCCCGTCGCGCGGCATGCGCGAATCGGCGACGACGATGTTGTAGAAGGGGCGGTTCCTGGCACCACCGCGGGCCATGCGGATCACGACCATGCTTTGTCGTACTTTCTCCCGTTGAGAACGGGTAACGGTTGATTGATGATGAAGCTTGGAAAGCCTTGAATTATAGCGTAAATGGCCGCAAGACGAAAGTCGGCTAACCTAACGCGGTCGTGGGATCTCCCCGGGGAGGGGCCTTGGCGGACGCCTTCAGGTATCGCGCGTTCCTGAGCTACAGCCACGCGGACGACACGAACGCCTCGCGCCTGCATCGAGCGCTCGAAGCCTACGTCCTTCCGCGCCGAGTCCGGCAGGCGCATGCCCTGCCCGCACGGCTCGCGCCGATCTTCCGCGACATCGAGGAGCTCGAGGCCGCTTCGGGCCTCGCCACGCGCCTTCGCGACGCGATGGACGAGTCGCAGTGGATGATCGTGCTCTGTTCCCCGGCGGCGGCTGCGTCGAGGTATGTGAACGAGGAGGTCACGTACTTCCTCGGAAAGCACGGCGCGGGGCGCGTGCTCTGCGCGCTGCTCGCGGGCGAGCCCGCGGAAGCGTTTCCGCCCGCGCTTCGAGCGCTCGACGAGGAGCCGCTCGCCGCCGACTTCAGGCCCGGCCGCGACTTCGATCTCGCGAAGCTCAAGCTCGTGGCCGCGCTCGCGTCGGTCGGCTTCAACGAGCTTCGCGACCGCGAGGCGCAACGGGCGCGCCGCCGGCGCACGATCGCGGGCTTGGCCCTCGCCGCCGCGGCCCTGGCGCCGCTCGCCGCGTGGGACCTGCTCTATCGCGAGCACGTGCAGTACTTCCGCGGCTACGAACGGCGCGACGGCATCTGGAAAGGCGTGGACGAGGTCTCCGAAAGCGAAGCGCGCCATCGAAACCGCAACTACCGTTTCGTTCGCCACGGGCGCCTCAATCCGCCGGCGGAAGTTCGCGCCACCACGGGGCTCGACACCTGCTACGCATGGGGCCTCGAATCGGTGCTGGGCACGCCGCTGGGCTACGAGGGGGCCACTCACTACCTCAACTCGCCGGCGTGCTCGGCGACGTTCGAATACGCGCAGGACGGCAGGATCCAGCGCGAAGTGAAGCGCAACCGCAACGGCTTCCCGCTCGAGGGCATCACCTACACCGGGCCCGACGTCGCGCAGTTCACCCTCGAGGGATTCGGCGCTTCGGGATCGGCCACCGGCGTGTACTACGTCCAGTTCACGCGCTACAAGGACGGACCGCTGAAGGGCCTCGAGCGCGAGGCGCGCTTCTTCCTGTCCCGCGACAACCCGAGGCCGAACGACGAGCGGCGCTTCGGGTATCGCTACGAATACGACGCGAACGGAAGGCGCGTCCACGAGGTGCCGCTGGACGGCAAGGGCGAGCCCGTCGCGGAAGCGACCTCGTACGAATACGACGCGCAGGGACGCCTCGCGCGCGAACGTGCGGCGGACCTCGCAGGACATCCTCGGCAGCGCAGCGACGGCTGCTACGGCGACCTTCACCAATACGACGACGCAGGCAACCTGGTCCGCCTCACGTGCCTGGGCGCGGACGGCTCTCCGGCCACGAACGCTCGCGGCGAGGCGAGCCAGGAGTATCGATACGACGACAACGGAAACCTCGTTCGCTGGCACGCGGTCGATGCGGCGGGCCATCTCGTGGCCGGCGCGGAGGGCTTCGCCGAGCTGCGAATCGCCTACGACGAGCACGGTTGGCCCACGGAGATGGCCATGTACGACGAGCATGGCGCGCCCGCGGTCGACAGCGAAGGCGGGCACGGATGGAAGGCGAGGCACGATGCCGTCGGCAACCCCATCGAGTTCAGCTACTTCGACCGCGAGCGCAAGCCCACGTGCATCCGGTCGGGCGTGTGCATCTGGCGGCTCGAATACGACGCGAGGGGCCTGTGCGTGGGCCAGTCGTATCTCTCGCAGGACGGGCGCCCGGTGTTGATCGCGTTCGCCGCCGGCATGCGCGTGAAGTACGACGAGCGCGGGAACGCGACCGAGATCGTCCGGCTGGGGCTCGACGGCAAGCCCTTCGTCGTTCCCGACCAGGGGTATGCCATCGTCCGCCTCCGCCGCAACGAGCGCGGCGCGATCGTGCAGCGCGACTTCTTCGACGCGAGCGCGAAACCGATCCTGCTGAAGAGCGGCCAGGCCGGCGGGCGATTCGAGTTCGACGACCTGGGCGATCTCGTCGAGGCGCGATTCGTGGGAACGAAGGGCGAGCTCGTGCGCATCGACGAGGGCTACGCCATACAGCGGCGCAAGTACGACGCGCTGGGGCAGCCGATCGAGCGGACCTTCTACGACGAGCATCGAAAGCCCGTCCTGCATCGCGACGGCTACTACGGATTCGAGTCGAGCTACGACAACCGCGGCCTGGAGATCGAGCGCCGCTACCTCGGCCCCGACGGAAACCCTTTCCGCTCGCCGCGCACCGGAACTTTCGGCGTCCGTTACGCGCGCAACCCATCCGGCGACGTGGAGGCCGAGATCTTCCTCGACGCATCCGGCCAGCCGCTCGCGGGAACCGCGCTCGGCCGCATCGAGCACATCTACGACGACCACCTTCGCGAAGTCGAGGTGCGCTACGAATCGGGCGACGGGAAGGCGGCGCAGGCGCGGGACTCGGGCTGCTCGGCCCTGCGCACCGAATACGATGCGACCGGGCGCACGATCGCCGAGCGTTGCCTGGACGGCGCCGGCCGGCCGATGGATCGCAGGGACCGCGGCTGGGCCGTGAAGGCGATCGGCTACGAGAGCGGGCGCCGGGTGGCCGAGCGCTTCTACGACGCGAAGGGGCGCGAGGTGCGCCCGCGCTCCTAGTCCGCGAGCGCCTTGGCGAGGCGGTAGAGGAACTCCCGCCCCTCGAGGAGCGACTTCACCGGCACGCGCTCGTCCCGGCCGTGCAGGCGGTTCTCGCCATACTCGACGAAGATGCCGCTAGCGCCATAGACGGGAATGCCGGCATTGCGAAGCTTCGCGCCGTCGGTGGCGCCCGAGCTCATGATCGGGACCACCGGCACGCCGGGCCACATCGATTCGGAAACGCGCTCGATCGTCTTCATCGCGGGCGAATCGGGATCGGCCGGCTCGCTCGGATGCGCTTCCCCGTGGGGCGTGACAGTCACGCGGTCGCCGGCCACGCGCTTCAACTCCGATTCGACGAACGAGGGCTTCTCGCCGGGGAAAATGCGGCAGTTCACGGTGGCGCGCGCGCGTTGCGGCAGCGCGTTGTCGGCGTGGCCGCCTTCGAGGCGCGTGGCCACGCACGTGGTGCGAAGCTGCGCGTTGAGCCTGGGCGAGCGCGAAACCTCCTTCAGCTGCGCCTCGGTGTAGTCGCCCCGGGCGATCGCCTCGAGCGCGGCGGCGAGCGATCCCGTCTCGGTGGCCGCCACCGAGGCGAAGTAGCGCTTCGTCGTGGCGTCCACGTGGGCGGGAAGCTCGAGCTGCGAAAGGCGCCCGAGCGCGGCGGCGAGATCGTAGATCACGTTGTCGCGGCCCGGCACCGAGCTGTGGCCGCCGGGGCCCGTCACCTCGAAATCGAAGCTCAAGTAGACCTTCTCGGCCACCTGCACGCCGTGGATGAAGGGCTTGCCGTTGCGGATGGCCCCACCGGCGCCTTCGTTCAGCGCCACTTCCGCATCGATCGCATCGCGGCGGTTCCTGAGGAGCCACGCCACGCCGTTGTGCTTGCCCGACTCCTCGTCCGCGGTGAGCGCGACGACGATGTCGCGCGCGGGCCTGAAGCCCTCGCGCTTCATGCGCACCAGGTTCGCGACGAAGATCGCGGCCATGGCCTTGTCGTCGATGGAGCCGCGCGCGTAGTAGTAGCCGTCGCGCTCGGTCAGCTTGAAGGGATCGAGGCCGCCGGTCCAGTCTTCCTTGTGCGCGGCCACCACGTCCAGGTGCGCGACCAGCAGCACGGGCTTGCCGCCGCCGGTGCCGCGAAGGCGCGCGACGAGGTTCTGCTTGTCGGGCGTGGGGCCGGCCAATTCCACGTCGCGCGCATCGAACCCGGCATCGAGCAGTCGTTTCGCCATCGCCTGGGCCGCGGGCGTGACGTTCGCCTCGGGCTGCGCGGTGTCGGTCTCGATGAGCTCCCGGTAGATGTCGATGAACTCCTTGTCGGGGACCTGCGCCTGCGCGAGGGCCGCACAACAGCACGAGACCGCCAGCAGGAGCCGCTTCATCGCATCCCCGGGATCACGCCCTTCATGTTTCGCATCATCTTCATGAGGTTCCCGCCGCGCATCATCTTCATCATCTTGCGCATCTGCTCGAACTGCGCGAGCAGCTGGTTCACCTGCTGCACCTGCACGCCCGCGCCCGCGGCGATGCGGCGCTTGCGCGAAGCCTTGAGCAGCTCCGGCTTCCTGCGCTCGAGCGGCGTCATGGAGTTGATTATCGCCTCGGTGCGCTTCAACGCCTTCTCCTGCAGCTCGGGCGACGATTGGGCCATCTGCGTGATCTGCGCGGGCAACTTGTCGGCGAGGCTCGCAAGGCCGCCCATCTTCTTCATCTGCGCGATCTGCGCCTTGAAGTCCTCGAGGTCGAAGTCCTTGCCCTTCCTGATCTTCTCGGCGAGCTTTACCGCCTCGGCCTCGTCCACCTTGGTGCGCGCTTCCTCGACGAGCGAGAGGATGTCGCCCATGCCGAGGATGCGCGAGGCCATGCGCTCCGGGTGGAAGGCCTCGAGGCCGTCCATCTTCTCCGAGACGCCCACGAACTTGATGGGCTTGCCGGTGACGTGGCGCACCGAGAGCGCCGCGCCGCCGCGCGAGTCGCCGTCGAGCTTCGTGAGGACGATGCCCGTCAACGGCAACGCCTCGTTGAACGCGCGCGCGACGTTCACGGCATCCTGGCCCTGCATGGAATCGACGACGAAGAGCGTCTCGATGGGATTCAACGCCGCGTGCAGCTCGCGGGCTTCCTGCATCATCGCCTCGTCGATCGCGAGGCGCCCCGCGGTATCGACGATGAGCACGTCGTGGAAATGCTTCTTCGCGTAGTCGAGCGCGGCGCGCGCGATGTCCACGGGCTTCTGCGATGGGTCCGACGGGAACACCTCGATGCCGAGGTTCCTGCCGAGCGTGGCGAGCTGCTCGATGGCCGCGGGGCGATAGACGTCGGCCGAGACCAGCAGCACCTTCTTCTTCGTGGTGTTCGCGATGAAGCGCGCGAGCTTGCCGGCCGACGTGGTCTTGCCCGAGCCCTGGAGGCCCGCGAGCAGGATCACCGCCGGCGGCTGCGTCGCGAACGAAAGCGCCGCGTTCGTGCCGCCCATGAGCGACACGAGCTCCGAATGAACGATGCCGACGAGCGCCTGCCCAGGAGTGAGGCTCCCGACCACTTCCTGGCCGAGCGCCTTCTCCTTCACCTTCGCGATGAAGTCCTTCACCACCGGCAGGCCCGCGTCCGCGTCGAGGAGCGCGAGGCGCACCTCGCGCAGCATCTCCTGGACGTTGTCCTCGGTGATGCGCGAATGGCCGCGCAACGTCTTCACGACGGAGGCGAGGCGTTGGGTCAGCGTGTCGAGCATGGGAGTAAAATGCTGAAATGCCTGATTTGCTTTTGTATTTTAGCACCGCGACCTGCTGGCTCCTGCTCGCCGGCGCGGCGTGGCGGGCATCGCGCACGGCCGTCGCCTCCGTAGGGGCGGTGCCGAGCGCCGAGCCGCGCCTCGAAGCGGCGCTCGTGCCCGTGGCGCTCGTGCTGCACGGCATGCTCCTTTATCGCCGCGTGGTCGATCCCGAGGGCCTCGACCTCGGCGTGGCCAACGCGATCTCGATGCTCGTGTGGCTCACGGTGCTCATCTACTGGCTCGCGGGCCTCGTCTACCAGGGCCTCGCGGGAATCCTCGGGCTCATGGCGCCGGTCGCATTGATGGCCGTGCTGCTGCAGCTCGTGATCCCCACGCGCCACATCGTCACCTACGGCGGCGACCCGCTCTTCGCCCTGCACTTCGCCATCGCGATGCTCGCCTACAGCCTGTTCATCGTGGCCACCGTGCATGCGCTCGTGATGCTCGCCCTGGAGAAATGGCTGCACCGCGGCATGCTGCCGCCCTTCCTCGACCGCCTGCCGCCGCTGCTCGAGATGGAGGCGCTGCTGTTCCGCATCCTGCTCGCCGCCTTCGTGCTGCTCACGCTCACGCTGGTGAGCGGCATGACGTTCTCCGAGCGCCTCTTCCACAAGCCCTTCACGTTCTCCGACAAGACCGTGTTCGCCATCGTCTCGTGGTTCATCTTCGGGGGACTTCTGGTCGGCCACTACGCGCGCGGCTGGCGCGGCAGGAAGGCCGTGCACTGGACGCTCGCGGGCTCGACCGCGCTGCTGATCGCATACCTGGGCAGCAAGGTCGCGCTCGAGCTCGTCCTCAAGCAGTAGCCGTGACCGACGACTACCCGCTGTGGTGGCTGTTCGCCGCGCTCGCCGTGCTGCTCGCGGCCTCGGGCTTCTTCTCGATGTCCGAGACCTGCATGATGGCGTTGAACCGCTATCGCCTGCGCCACCTGGTGCGCGAGGGCCACCGCGGCGCGCGCCTCGCCTCGAAGCTGCTGGAGCGCACCGACGAGCTGCTCGCCTTCATCCTCGCGGGCAATACGGCGCTGAACGCCTCGGTGACGATACTCGTGGCGGAGATCTGCCGGCGCCTCTTCGGCGAGGGCGAGCTGGTCCTCGGCATCGCGACGATCTCGGCGGCCTTCACGATCCTCATCCTCGCCGAGATCCTGCCCAAGATCCTCGGCGCGACCTACTCGGAGACGATCGCGCTCGCCTCGTCCTACGCGCTCACGCCGCTGATCCACGCCACGCGCCCGGCGATGCTGATCGTGAACGTGTTCGTGAAGGCGATCCTCAAGGTGCTTCGCATCCGCCAGGTGGGCGAGCAGGCCGCGCAGCCGTTGAGCATGGAGGAGCTGCGCACGCTCGTGCTCGAGGGCGGCAAGTTCATCCCCAAGAAGCACCAGTCGATCTTCCTCAACCTCTTCGAGCTGGAGGACATGACGATCGACGACACGATGACGCCGCGCGGGCAGATCGAAACGCTCAACCTCCTGGACGACATCGACGAGATCCGCTCCGCCCTCGCC
Organism: Usitatibacter sp.; assembly: GCA_035501715.1. Taxonomy (GTDB): domain Bacteria; phylum Pseudomonadota; class Gammaproteobacteria; order Burkholderiales; family Usitatibacteraceae; genus Usitatibacter. The sequence continues at coordinate 977 of DATJVS010000135.1, read as the reverse complement.
ACCGCGCACCACACGCGCCTCGTGGTGACCGAAGGCGGCCTCGACAACGTGATCGGGATCCTGCACGTGCGCAAGGTCGTGAACGCCATGCGCGAGGAGCAGGTGGACGTGGAGGGGCTGCGCAAGATCATGCGCGAGCCCTACTACGTGCCCGAGGGCACGGCGCTGCTCACGCAGCTTTCGAACTTCCAGGAGAACCAGCGCCACATGGGGCTCGTGGTGGACGAGTACGGCGAGATCCTGGGCCTCGTCACCATGAAGGACATCCTCGAGGAGATCGTGGGCGAGTTCACGAGCCAGGCCTACGGCGACAGCTCCTCGATGTTCCACAAGGAGCCGGACGGCAGCGTGATCGCCGACGGCGCGTGCTCGCTGCGCGTGTTGAATCGCAAGGCGGGCTTCGCGTTCCCGCTCGACGGGCCCAAGACCATCAATGGCCTGCTGCTCGAGCAGCTCGAGGACATCCCGGAAGCGGGCACCGCGATCATGGTGGCCGACCACCCCGTCGAGATCCTGCAGGTGCAGAACCGCATGGTGAAGGTGGTGAAGATCCTTCCCACGCCCGTGGCGCCGAGCGCCGAGGAGAAAGCCGCGGCTTGATTCCGGGTGGGGCGCTGCGCTTCCCGTCAAAGCCGGAAACACGGAGGACACGGAGGAAGCACGGAGGGCACTGAAAGGACCAAGACCTGATTGTGTTTTGTGCCCAAGCTCGCTGGGTCACGAAGCAATATGGTTTTTCTCCGTGGCCCTCCGTGCCTTCTCCGTGTCCTCCGTGTTTCCGGCCTTAGGGTTCCGCCCTCAGAGCTCCGGCTTGGATTCCACGCCGGCGCGGGCGAGCGCGGGGCTCGCGACGGGACGCGAAGCGACGCGATAGCGCGCGACGAAGCCGCGGTCGATGCGGTCCTTCCAGATCCACGCCCAGTAGCCCTGCCACGAGTAGCCGTTCCACATGCCCACGGCGTAGCGCCCCCCGCAGG
>DATJVS010000134.1:0-10226 GCA_035501715.1 Usitatibacter sp. | reverse complement strand
GAATTCCTGGCGACCATAGCGCGTTGGCCCCACCCCTTCCCATCCCGAACAGGACCGTGAAACGACGTCGCGCCGATGATATTGCGGATTGCCCGTGAGAAAGTAGGTCATCGCCAGGGCCCTATCCAAGACGCCCGATCTTCCACGAAGATCGGGCGTTCGCGTTTGGGCGAGAGGTAAACTCGCTTCGGTGAATCGACACCTCCTCGATGCGGAGAGGCTCCTTCGATCGGGCCAGTTCCAGGCCGCTGCCGACTCGTGCCGGAAATCACTGCGGATGAACAAGGACGCGGCGATTGCCATCAGGATGCTCGCCGACTGCCACTACAACCTGGGCGTGATGCGGTTGCGCGAGGGCGCGTCGGCGGACGTGGTCATGGCAGAGTTCCGCCGTGCCCTCGACCTCGACCCGACGCACGCCAATGCCGCCAGCAACCTCGGCAGCACGCTCGTCGCGAAAGGCTTGCGTGAATCCGCCCTCGATTACTTTCGCGCGGCGGTGAAGCTCCAGCCGCGGGAGCCGCGCCACCTAGAGAACCTCGTGAGGGGCCTGGTCCTTGTCGGGCGCCTGGACGAGGCGTCGTCTGCGCTGCTGACGCTTGCAGAGGTCAATCCCGACAATGCCGGCGGGTATCTTCTCACCGAGGCCCTGTTGGTTGCCGAGATCGTTCCCGACGAGGGCTACCCCTCGCGGATTCGAGAGGAGATTCGCGCGAAGCTGCAGCGGCTGCTCGAGGAGGATCGGCGCATTACAGACCCACTCGAGTTGAGTGCGAGCTACTTCCCGCTCTCCTATCATGGAACGAGCAACCTCGAGATCGCGAAGTCCATGGCGAGGGCATATCTGAAATGGTGCCCATCGCTGGCATGGACCGCGCCGCACGTGCCGCATTGGAAAGGGCCGCAGAACAGGGTCCGCATAGGGCTTGTCTCGAGATTCTTTCGAAACCACAGCATCAGCAATACGTCGCGCGGATTGGTGGAGGAGCTGGATCGCGACCACTTCGAGGTGATCGTCATCCGCCTGGTGCCTTCGCCTGGTGACGAGTCGGCGACCCTCATCGATCGGGCCGCCGACCGGGTCGTTACCATGCCTCAGCGCGCAGATCGGCCAAGGGGGGACCTGGAGGGCGCACGCGAAACGATCGCGCAACTGGAGCTCGATATCCTGTTCTTCCAGGACGTGGGCCTCGAGCCGATCAGCTACTTCCTTGCGTTCGCGCGGCTCGCCCCCGTGCAGTTGACCTCCTTCGGCCACCCGGATACGACCGGAATCCCGAATCTCGACTATTTCATCTCGGCGAGCCTCTACGAGTTGCCCGGTGCGCAACGTGACTACTCAGAGCGCCTCGTCGAGATCGCCAATGTGGGAACGCTGGCGTACTACCACCGTCCCCCGGTGCCTGAGCGAACGGCGGCCAGGGAGGAACTCGCCCTCGAGGCAGCCGACCGGATCTATTTCTGTCCCCAGACGCTCCAGAAGATCCAGCCAGCGATGGACGCGATCTTTCGCAAGATCATCGACCTGGATGCGAACGCACGTATCGTTCTCATCGAGTTCGAGGCCCACCAGCGCAGGGCGCTCGAAGAGCGGTTTCTTCGGGCCTCGCGCTCGCTGCACGATCGCGTGCGCTTCGTCCCGATGGTGCCGTACCCGCAATTCCTCGCCCGGCTAGGCCGCGCAGACGTGATTCTGGACACGGTCCATTTCAATGGACAGAACACGACGCTCGAAGCATTCACGATGGGCACCCCTGTCGTCACCTTGCCGGGATCGCTGCAGAGAGCTCGTCATGGATACGGAATGTACAAGGCAATGGGGTTCATGGATCTGGTCGCGAGCGATGCCGACGACTACGCGCGCAAGGCGGTCCGAATCGCGAACGACGCAGCCTTTCGGGATTTCTGCCGGGACCGGATACGTGATTCGTGCGGCGTCCTCTTCGAGAACCGCGCGTTTATCGATTCCTGCGACAAGACCCTGCGCGAAATGGTTCGCGAACGTTCCCGCGCGTAACGCCGCCGCGGGCCTAAGGCGCCGTTCCGGGAGTGGTGGCCGGCTGGCGCATCGCCGATGATATTGCGGATTGCCCGTGAGAAAGTAGGTCATCGCCAGGGCCCCATGCAAAGGAAAAGCCCAGTCACGCCGTGACTGGGCTTTTTTCATTTGCGCGCATGGCGGCGAGCATCGAGACGAGATAGAACGCGAGCGCCAGCAGCACGACGGCCTTCAGGCCCACGACCATCGAGAGGTTCTCCAGCAGGCCGCCCACGACGGCTCCGCAGAGGTTGGAGCCCAGGGCCGCGGCGGCATCGCCGCGCGAGCGAAGCTCCGAGGAGAAGATCACGCCGGCGAAGAACACGGGCACCGCCGCGGCGAGCCCCGCCACGGCGGCGCGCGCTGCGAGGTCGAGCTCGAAGAGCGGATCCAGCGGCAGCAGCCAGAGCGCGAGGAGCGAGAGCGCGAGCAAGCCGTACCAGGGCTCGCGCCGGTACGACTTGAGGCGCGCTGCGAGCGCATTGGCCGCGAGCACCATCGCGAGCACGCCGCCGAAGACGCTCGTGTTCACGATCCACGTGGAGCCGAAGAGCAGCGACAGCTGCGTGACTGCCCGCGTCTCGAGCAGCAGGAAGGCCGCGCCCAGCAGGAACATCTGCGGATCGAAGCGGCCGCGCGAGAAGAGCGACTTGCCGAACACGCGGCGCACCGCCGCCGCGGCGCTGATGCCCACGAGCAGGAACACCGTGATGTACGTCCACGGGATCGTGTTGGGCCGCAGGTAAAGGAACGGCCAGTCGTCCGTCGGGATGCGGATCGAAGGGGGCACCGCCTCGCCGGGATTCGCGATCGCGGCCACCGCGCGCACCTTGTCGAGCGTGAGAGTGCGGCCGGCGAGGAACGTCGCGCCGAAGTTGTAGCCGTGCCTGAGCACGATGGGCTCGAGCCCCGTGGCCTTCTTCACGATGCCGAGCATCCGGTAGTACATCCAGTCGCCCGCGAACACGGAGAACGAGACGCTCAGGATCCCGTCGTCCCTCACGCGCTTCCATGCGGCGGCGATGCCCTGCTCGGTGTAGACGAAGTTGTCGAGGCGAAGCGACGACATCGACGAGAACATCGCGTGGGAGTCCAGCAGCCCGTAGCAGACCACGTCGAAGCGCTCGGGCCCCGGGTCGCGCCCGAAGTAGGCGCGCGCGTCGTCGGCCACGCGGGTGACGCGCGGATCCGAGTAGGGGTGCTCGGGATGGAGCTGCTCGCCGGTGTAGAGGATCGCCGGGTCGATGTCGACGCTCACGACGCGGCTGAATCCGCGGCGCAGCGCCGCCGCCACGTCGTTGCCGCCGCCGGCGCCCACCACGATCGCCGATCGCGGCGTTCGCGTGGTGAACTGGAAGGGAAACTCGTACACGCGGCGCACCTTGTCGCGCTCGGGGTCCATTCCCGGCGTGGGGCGCAGGTCGAGCAGCGTCTGGTGGTAGTCGCGGTTCACGTTCAACTCCCACTCGACCGCGCCGCTCGCGGGCTCCCCGCCGGTGGGCATGAGGTCGATGCGGTTGTAGGGTGAAAAGCGCGCGCCCTGCACCGAATAGGCCGCGGCCGCGATCGCCACGATCGCCGCGACCACGCTCCAGCGGTCGCGCAGTATCCAGAGCAGCGGCAGCGCGCCCAGCGCGATCCACACCGGGGGCGGGGCCCAGAGCGCGGCCACGACGGCCATGGCGACCACGCCGGCGAGCGATCCGCCCAGGTCCGCTCCGTAGGCCTTGAGCGGCGGCAGCGCGTCGAAATAGACGCCCACGAGCGACCCCAGCATCACGAAGACCGCGGCGATGGCCCAGAAGCAGCCCGTGACCACGAGCGCGGAGCGGATGAACTGGAACCAGGTGCCGCTCGCGTCGCCGCCCCAGAGGCTGATGGCGGGGTCCGGAAACGTGAGATAGGTGAGGCCCAGGTCGTGCGCGCCGCCTATGATGAGGCAGACCACCGCGAGCGTGGGCAGCGCCCAGCGCGAGAGCCCCGGGTGCTTGCGTCCCAGGCCCACGCCCAGGCCCATGCCGAGGAACGCCGCGAGCAGCACGAGGTTCGCGAAATACGCGGCCACCCGGATCTGCGTGCCGAGCCAGCGGATGAGCGCGAGCTCCAGCACGAGGATGGAGAACGTCGTAAGAGCGAGCCGGGCCGCGGGGTTGTCGTGCGCCGCCGCCGGCGCGTCCTGCGATCGTGTGTCCATGCGCTATATAACCACATCCGGCGCTCTATAATCCCGGCAAATGTCCTCGCGCGCCGCCGTCATCGCCGCCGCGGCCGCCCTGTTCGCGGCGCTCGTCGCGAAGGCCGTCTTCGCATTTCCCTTCCAGCTGGGCATCGACTTCTACCAGTTCTGGGGCGTGCCCATCGCGCATCGCACGATCGCCGCGAGCCCGTACCTGGATCCGCCCGCGTACGAACGCGCCCTGAACGGCATCGCCGATGCGTCCGACAACGCGAAGCTCAAGCACGCCAACGGATTCCGGCGTTCCCTGGAGACCATGGCCACGCCGTTCTTCTACTCGGCCTTCGCCATCGCGCCCGGCGATTTCGAGACCGCGCAGGCGCTCTTCACGCTGCTGCTCTACGCCTCGACCGCGATCGGGGTGTTCCTGCTCGCGCGCGTGCGCGGCCTTTCGCCGGGGCTCGCCGCGTGCCTCGCGCTCTTCGTGGAGCTCACCTTCAATCCGTTCGTGCAGGACGTGCGCGTGAGCAACGTGAACTCGCTCCAGTTCCTGTACGTGGCGGCGATGGTGTACGTCGCGGCGGGCGATCGCTATCCGCGAAGCGCCACGCTCGAGTCGCTCTACGTGGGCTCGCTCGCGTTCTTCGTCCTCTTCAAGCCCAACACGCCGTGGATCGCGCTCGCGCTGGCGGCCCACTACGGCATCGCGCGCGGCATGCGCAAGCTCGCCGTCGGCGTGGCGTGCGCGTGCGTGGGTGGAATGATCGCCGTGGGGCTGGGCGCGTGGTTCTTCCACGACGCGAACGTGTGGCTCGACTGGTTCCGCTTCACGCAGGGCATGAACGGCGGCTCGCTCGTGCGCACGGTGGAGCAGGGCAACCTCTCGCCGGTGATGCTGCTCTCGGAGCGCTCGGGATCGTTCGGCCTGCTCACGTACGCGCTGCTCGTCACCGCATGGCTCGCGTTCGCCGTGATCCTCGCGATGACCTCGATGGGCCGGCGCTTCGGCGATCTCCTGCCCGCGGCGCGCCGCACGCTCGCCGATCCGGGCCTCGCGGCCTCGCTGGGCGTGGTCTTCACGCTCGCCACGTCGCCGCTCGTGTGGCCCTTCTACCATCTCTTCGCGCTGGTGCCGATGATCCTGCACTTCCGGCCGCGCGAGGCGCCGCGCATGGCCGCCTGCATCGCCTTCTCGTACCTCGCGATGACGAGCCCGCTGCTGGAGCTCCTCGGGCGCGCGGGATTCGGCCCGATGATCCCCGTCCTCATGCTGTGGGCGTGGACGCCGCTGCTCGCGGTGGTGCTGGGCGAGGTGTCGCGGCGCGCCCTTGCCACCCCGGTGGGCGATGGGCACAATGCCTCGGCACCGTAACGGGGTCGAGCCCATTCCTTCCGCCCGCAAGCGCCTTCTTTTCGAGCTGTTCTTCGTCTCGGGATTCTGTGGCCTGCTCTACCAGGTCGTCTGGGTGCGCCTCGCCTTCGCCTCGTTCGGCATCATCGCGCCGGTGATCTCGGTGGTGATCTCGGTGTTCATGCTGGGGCTCGCCTCGGGCTCGTGGGCGGGCGGGCGCTTCATCGCGCGCCTCACGCGGCGCACGGGCCTCAACGCGATGCAGTTCTACGCGATGACGGAGTTCGTGATCGGCCTGGGCGCGTTCCTCGTGCCGTGGCTCTTCGCCTTCGGCGCCTCGCTCCTCGCGCTCCTCGGCGAGGCCAACTCGTTCGCCTACCTCGCGCTCTCGGCGGTGGCGATCGCGCTTTCGATCTTCGCGTGGTGCTTCGCGATGGGAGCCACGTTCCCCGTGATGATGGCCTACGTGCGCCAGCATCGCGACGCCGACGTCCGCAGCTTCAGCCACCTCTATCTCGCCAACGTGCTGGGCGCGTCGCTGGGCGCCCTCGTCACCGCGTGCGTGCTCGTGGAAGTCCTGGGCTTCCGCCACACGCTGTGGGTCGCGGGATTGCTCAACTTCCTCATCGCGGCCGCCGCATCCTCGATCGGCCGCCAGTCGCGCGGCGAGCTGGTCGAGCTCACCGATACGCCGGCGGCGGCGGCGGGCGAGGGGCCCGTCACGCGCCGGGCGGGCGCGATCCTCTTCACGACGGGGCTCGCGTCCCTCGCGATGGAGGTGATCTGGACGCGCGCCTTCGTCCCCGTGCTGGGCAACGAGGTCTATGCCTTCGCGAGCCTGCTCGTGGTCTACCTCGTGGCGACGTGGGCGGGCTCGTGGAGATATCGCTTCGACCTCGCCCGCGGCCGCGTGCCGTCGGTCGGCGCGCTCGTCGCGATCGTGGCGGTGTCGGCGATGCTGCCCGTGGTGCTGAACGACCCGCGCTTCGTGCTCACGCTGCGCACGGGCGCGTACATGGCGCTCGCGAGCATCGTGCCGCTGTGCGCCGCGCTGGGCTACCTCACGCCGCGCCTGATCGACGACGCCTCGCGCGGCGACCCGGGCGTCGCGGGCCGGGCCTACGCGCTCAACGTCCTGGGCTGCATCCTCGGGCCGCTCATCGCGTCGTACGTGCTGCTGCCGTTGCTGGGCGCGGCGTACTCGATCGCGATCCTGTCGCTCCCGCTGATCGTCTTCGCGTTCCTCGTCCGCCACGATCTCGCGCCCGCATGGCGATGGGCCTCGGGCGTGGCGATCGCGGCGCTCATGGCGTGCGGCGTCTTCGTGAACGTGAGCTACGAGAATCCCTGCTCGCTGGGGCTTCCGTCGTGCGAGGTGCGCCGCGACTATGCAGCCACGGTCGTCTCGTACGGCAAGGGCATGCAGCGCCAGCTCCTCGTGAACGGCGTGGGCATCACGCAGCTCACGCCGATGACCAAGTTCATGGCGCACCTGCCGCTGGCACTCCACCAGAAACCGCCCGAGTCGGCGCTGGTGATCTGTTTCGGGATGGGGACCACGTATCGATCGCTCCTGAGCTGGGGCGTGCGCACGACCGCGGTGGAGCTCGTGCCCAGCGTGCGCGAGGCCTTCCCCTTCTACCACGCCGATGCCGCCGCGGTGCTCGCCGATCCGAACGGCCACATCGTGATCGACGACGGCCGCCGCTTCCTCAATCGCACGCGCGAGACCTACGACGCGATCGTGGTCGACCCGCCGCCGCCCATCGAGGCCGCGGGATCGAGCCTGCTCTATTCGAAGGAGTTCCACGAGGCGGTGCGCGATCACCTCAAGCCCGGCGGCATCTTCCAGACGTGGTTCCCGGTGGGCGAAGAGGCCGTCGCGCGCGCGATCGCCGAGTCGCTGCACGAGGTCTTTCCCTACGTTCGCGTCTATCACGGCCTCGAGGGCTGGGGGCTTCACTTCCTCGCCTCGATGCAGCCGATCCCCCCGATGGACGCGGCGCAGGCCATCGCGCGCATGCCGGACCGCGCGCGCAAGGACCTCGCCGAATGGACCGTGAACGGCCTCGATGCCGACCTCACGAACGTGCTGTCCCGCGAAGTGCCGTTCGCCGCGGTGCTGCCGCCGAGCCGCACCATCGTGATCACCGACGACCGCCCGTTCAACGAGTACTACCTGCTGCGCCGTTTCGGCCGTGGTCCGTAGCGTCCTCGGGGGCGCCGCGGCGCTCTTGTTGTGCGTGCTGGTGCTGTCCGGCGCTTTCGAGGCGTTTCCCTACCAGGCCGGCGCCGATTTCTACCAGTTCTGGGGCGTGCCCGAGGCGAAGCGCCTTTCGGGCAATCCGCGCACGCCCTACGTGGACGCGCCCGGCTATGCGGCGACGCTGAATGCCCTCTCCGACGCATCGTCGAGCAACAAGCTTCACGCGGCCAACGCGCTTCGGCGCACGCTCGAGCCCCTGGGTACGCCGTTTCTCTACGCCGCGTTCTCGATCCTTCCGGGCGACTACGAGTCGGCGCAGGCGATCTTCGTCACGCTGATCTACGCGGGCGCGGCATTCGCGATGATGACGCTCGCGAGCCTGCGCGGGCTGGGCTTTCGCGCGGCGGCATGCGCGGCCTTCGCGGTGGAGCTCACGTTCGCGCCGTTCATGCTCGATGTGCGCGCGGCCAACGTGAACTCGCTGCAGCTCGCCTTCATCGCGGCACTCGTGTGGATCGCCGCGAGGAACGTAAGCACGGGCAGCACCTGGGGCGACGCGCTCCTGCTCGGGGTCCTCGCGCCCTTCGTGATCTTCAAGCCCAACGCCGCGTGGATCGCGCTCGCGCTCGCGATCCAGTACGCCCTCGCGCGGGGCCGCCGCCAATTCCTCGTGGGCACGGCCGCGGCGGCGCTTCTCGCGGTCGCGGCCTTCGCGGTGGGCGCAGCCTATTTCGGCGGAGTGTCGGCGTGGGGCGAGTGGATCGGCCTCGCGGGCGGCATGGAGAAGGGCTACGCCCTCACGCTCGAGGAAGGCAACGCGTCCCTGGCGATCTGGCTCGCGCGGCACGGCGGGCTTTTCGGCGGGCTGGGCTCGGGAGCGCTACTCGGCAGCGCGCTTGCGCTGTTGCTGGTGCTCGCGATGACCGCCATGGGCCGGCGCACCGACTTGCTCGTGCCCACGGCGAAGCGTGCGTTCTGCAATCCCTGGTTCGCCGCGAGCGTGGGCGTGATCTTCACCTTCGCGACCTCGCCGCTCGTGTGGTCGCACTACTTCGTGCTGGCGCTCCTGCCCATGGCGTGGCTCGTGGGACGCGACGGATGGACCGGCGTGGGCACGTGGGGCGCGGTGATCTGCTACGCAGCGCTCGCCAGCGGGACCATCGACGTCCTCATGTGGGGCGGGCACATGGCGGCGCTGTACGCGATGACCATGCTCTCGTGGGTGGCGCTTGTGCCGGGCCTGCTCGCCTACGTGGCCGGGGAGCGCCGGAGCCTCGAGGCGCCCGCATGATCCACGAGCTCAGGCGCTTCCTCGTCTATTCGGCCGTGGGCGTGCTCTGCACCGGCGCGCACTACGCGGTGATGGTGAGCCTCATCCGCTGGGGCAACGTCCCCGAGGTGGTCGCCACGTGCGTGGGCTACGTCGTCGGCGCATTCGTGAAATACCCGCTCAACTACGGCCTGGTGTTCGGCAGCAAGGAGCGCCACCACGTGGCGGTGCCCAAGTTCGTGCTGAGCCTCGCCCTCGGGTTCGTGCTGAACGCCGGGGTGTTCGCGCTGCTGCTGAAATACCTGAACGTGTACTACATGGTGTCGCAGGTGATCACGACCGGCATCGTGCTCTTCGCCAACTACGCGCTAGCCCGTTACTGGGTCTTTCTTTCGCACGGCGAGAAAGCCGCCTGACTCGAAGTCGAGGAAGCCGGGACGCGCGATCCCCCAGCGCCACGCGCGATACGAAAGCGACGTCGCGAGCACGCCCAGCCCGTAGCGCACCGACCGCGCGAAGCCGATGGAGCTCGAGTCGTCGCGATAGCGCGTGGGGCACGAGATCTCGCCGATGGGGATGCCGCGCGCCACAGCCTGCACGAGCATCTGGTTGTCGAAGACGAAATCGTCGGAGTTGGCGAGCAGCGGCAGCGCCAGCAGCGTCTCACGCGAGAAAGCGCGATAGCCCGAGTGGTACTCGGAGAGTTTGGCGCCGATGATCACGTTCTGCGCGAAGGTGAGTGCGCGGTTGGCGACGTACTTCCAGAGCGGCATGCCGCCCGCGAGCGCGCCCGTCTGCCCGCCGCCCAGGATGCGCGAGCCCAGCACCACGCCGTACACGCCCGAGGCGACCATGCCCGCCATGGCCGTGAGGAGCTTCGGTTCGTACTGGTAGTCCGGGTGCAGCATCACGACGATGTCGGCGTTGGCCGCGAGCGCCGCCGAGTAGCACGTCTTCTGGTTGCCGCCGTAGCCGCGGTTTTCCGGGTGGACGTGGACGTTGGCGATGCCGAGATTCTTCGCCACCGCCACGGTCTCGTCGCGGCTGCGGTCGTCCACGAGGATCACCTCGTCCACGAGCGACTTGGGCATGTCGTTGAAGGTGAGCTCGAGCGTCTCCGCGGCGTTGTACGCCGGGAGCACCACCACGAGCTTCTTGCCTTCGATCATGGATGCGATTTTCTCA
>DATJVS010000133.1:0-5330 GCA_035501715.1 Usitatibacter sp. | reverse complement strand
TGCCGCTCGAGAACGAGGCGGTGAACGAGGTGTGGCTCTCGGACCGGGACCGCTTCGCGTATCTCGGCCTCAATGCCGAGGACCGCATCGCGAAGCCCATGGTGAAGCGCGCCGGCCGCTGGCACGAAGTCGAATGGCCCGAGGCGCTGGACGCCGCGGCGCAGGGATTGAAGGACCTCGTGGCGCGTAACGGCGGCGCCGCGCTGGGCGCGCTGCTCGCCCCCGAGCTCACGCTGGAGGAATTGCACCTGGGCGCCGCGCTCGCGCGCGGCCTGGGCAGCGAGAACGTGGACCATCGCGTTCGCCAGTCGGATTTCCGCGCGGCCCCGCAGGGCGCGCCGTGGCTCGGCATGGCGATCGCGGACGTCTCGAAGCTGAAGTCGCTGCTCCTCGTGGGCTCCACGCTTCGCAAGGAGCAGCCGGTGCTTTCCGCGCGCATCCGCCAGGCCGCGAAGAAAGGCCTCGCCGTGCAGGTGCTGCACGTGGCCGGCGACGACCTGCTGATGCCGGTGGCCAAGCGCACCATCGTGCGCCCCTCCGCGCTCGCCAGGGAATTCGCCGCGATGGCTTCGGGCTTCGCGGGCGGCGAAGGCTCGGCGATCCTCCTCGGCCACTATGCGCAGCAGCATCCCGACTACGCCGCGACCCTCGCCACCGCGCTGGAGCTCGGCAGGAAGACCGGTGCGATCGTGGGAGTGCTGCCCGATGGCGCGAACGCCGTGGGCGCCCATCTCGCGGGAGCTGTGCCCAGGTCCGGCGGCCTGGACGCGCGCGCCATGGTGGCGAAACCACGCCGCGGCTATCTCGTCGCCGGCACGGAAGTCGAGCACGACCTCGGCCCGCAGGCCGTCGCCGCGCTCGCGCAATCCGAATTCACAGTCGTGCTCGCCACGTACCGCAGCGCGGCCACGGAGCACGCCCACGTGGTGCTGCCCATCACGCCGTTCACCGAGACCGGCGGCACGTTCGTGAACATGGAAGGCCGCGTGCAGTCGTTCAACGCGGTCGTGAAGCCCGCGGGCGACTCCCGCCCCGGCTGGAAGGTGCTGCGCATGCTGGGCGCGATGCTGGAGATCCCGCACTTCCATCCCGACACGCTCGAGGCGGTGCGCAAGCAGATCGCGCCCGACCTGCAGGCGTGGGCGCGGGCGGGGCTGAACAATGCGATTTCCGGCGCGGCCCAGCCATCCGGCGCCCCGGGCGGCACGCTCGAGCGCGTCGCGGAATTCGCGGTGACGGCGAGCGATGCGATCGTTCGCCGCTCGCCCGCGCTGCAGAAGACCGCCGACGGCAAGGCCTCGCGCGCGGCGCGCTTCAACGCGGCCACGCTCGCCAGGCTGGGGCTCGCGGCCGGCAACACGGTGCGCGTCACGCAAGGCGGCGGCGAAGCGCTGCTCGTCGCGGCGCTGGACGATGCGTTGCCCAACGATGCCGTGCGCATCTCCCGCGGCGTGGCCGAGACGGCGGCGCTGGGCGAGGGCGCCCTCGCGGTCGAGAAGGCCCGGGAGACGGTGGCCGCATGAACGAGATCCACGAGCTGATCGGCCAGGCGCAGGGGCTCGCGAACAGCACCTTCGGGCCGCAGTGGGGTCCGCAGGTGTTCACGTTCGCGTGGGCGCTGGGTTCCATCGTGATGGTGCTCGTGCCGGTGCTGCTCACGGTGCTCTATTACCAGCTCGTGGAGCGCTGGGTGATCGGCTGGATCCAGGTGCGCCGCGGCCCGATGCGCGTGGGCTGGAAGGGCGTGCTGCAGCCGATCGCCGATGCCATCAAGCTGCTCATGAAGGAGCAGCTGGTGCCCGCGGGCGCCTCGAAGGTCCTCTTCTACCTCGCGCCCATCGTCTGCGTGGCGCCCGCGCTCGCCGCGTGGTCCATCGTTCCCTTCATGCCCGGCTGGGTCATCTCCAACGCAGATGCGGCCCTGCTCCTCATGCTCGCCATGACGTCCATGGGGGTGTACGGGATCATCATCGCGGGCTGGGCGTCGAATTCGAAGTACGCGTTCATCGGCGCCATGCGCGCCGCGGCGCAGACCGTCTCCTACGAGATCGCCATGGGATTCGCGCTCGTGGGCGCGCTGATGGCCGGCCAGAGCATGAACCTCTCGGAGATCGTCGCTCGCCAGGCCAACGGCTGGGGCTTCGTGGGCTGGTTCATGTGGCCGCTCTTCCCGCTCTTCCTCATCCACTTCATCGCGGGGCTCGCCGAGACCAACCGCCACCCGTTCGACGTGGCCGAGGGCGAGAGCGAGATCGTGGCGGGCTTCCACGTCGAGTACTCGGGAATGATGTTCGCGGTGTTCTTCCTCGCCGAGTACGCGAACATGATCCTCATCTCGACGGTCTCGCCGCTGCTCTTCATGGGCGGATGGCTCTCGCCGTTCGCCTTCAAGTTCATCCAGGAGATGCCCGCGCTGGCGTGGCTCGCGGCGCCATCGATCGTCTGGCTGCTCGCGAAGATCGCGTTCCTGATGTTCGTGTTCCTCTGGGTCCGGGCTTCGTACCCGCGCTACCGCTACGACCAGATCATGCGGCTGGGCTGGAAGGTGTTCATTCCCATCACGCTCGTCTGGATCGCGGTGGTGGGATTCATGATGATGCCGCCGATCGCTGGCACGTTCCCGTTCTCGATCTGGTTCGGAAGATAACGCCATGGCTACCCGAGTGAAGGACATCGTCTCGAGCCTGATGCTCTCGGAGCTGGTCAAGGGCGCCATGCTCACCGGGCGGCACATGTTCAAGCGCAAGATCACGGTGCTCTATCCCGAGGAGAAGACGCCCATGAGCCCGCGCTTCCGCGGGCTGCATGCGCTGCGCCGCTATCCCAACGGGGAAGAGCGCTGCATCGCGTGCAAGCTGTGCGAAGCGGTGTGCCCCGCGCTCGCCATCACAATCGAGAGCGAGCAGCGTGAAGACGGCACGCGCCGCACCACCCGCTACGACGTGGACCTCGTGAAGTGCATCTTCTGCGGATTCTGCGAGGAGAGCTGCCCCGTGGACTCCATCGTGGAGACGCACATCCTCGAGTACCACGGCGAGACCCGCGGCGACCTCACCTACACCAAGCCGATGCTGCTCGCGGTGGGCGACAAGTACGAGCCGATGCTCGCCGCCGCCCGCGCCGAGGACGCGGCCTTCCGCTGATGGACTTCTCCCTCGTCCTCTTCTACGCCTTCGGCGCGGTGCTCGTGGCCTCCACGCTCGCCGTGATCATGGTGCGCAACCCCGTGCACGCGGCGCTCTTCCTGGTGCTCGCGTTCTTCACGGCCGCGTCGCTGTGGCTGCTGCTCTACGCGGAGTTCCTCGCCATCACGCTGGTGCTCGTGTACGTGGGCGCGGTGATGGTGCTCTTCCTCTTCGTGGTGATGATGCTCGACATCAACATCGACCTGCTGAGGAAGGGATTCTGGAAATACCTCCCGCTCGCCGGGGGCGTGGGAGCGCTCATGGCCGCGGAGATGGTGAGCCTGCTCTGGCGCAGCGTGGGAGGCCTGAACGTGGGCGCCGCGCCGCCGCCGGGCTACTCGAACACCAAGGAGCTGGGGCGCGTGCTCTATACCGACTACGTGTTCCCCTTCGAGATCGCGGCGGTGATCCTGCTGGTGGCGATCGTGGCCGCCATCGCGCTCACGCTGCGCTCGCGCAAGGAGACCAAGTACCAGGACCCGCAGGCGCAGCTCGCCGTGAAGGCCTCCGACCGCCTCAAGATCGTGAAGGGCGCGCAGCCATGATCCCCCTCGGGCATTACCTCGTGCTCTCCGCGCTCGTCTTCGCCATCGGCGTGGTGGGCGTGTTCCTCAACCGCAAGAACCTCATCATCCTGCTGATGGCGATCGAGCTGATGCTGCTCGCCGTCAACATGAACTTCGTCGCGTTCTCGCACGCCCTGGGAGACCTTTCCGGCCAGGTGTTCGTGTTCTTCATCCTCACGGTGGCCGCGGCGGAATCGGCGATCGGGCTCGCGATCCTCGTGGCGCTGTTCAGGAACCTCAAATCGATCAACGTCGATGACCTAGGATCGCTCAAGGGATAACAACAACAATGGATCTGATGACGCTTTCCTGCGTCGCCGCGTTCTCGCCGCTCGTGGGCGCTATCCTCGCCGGGTTCCTGGGGTGGAAGCTCGGGCGCGCGTTCGCGCACTCGGTGACGATCGCTTCGGTGGCGATCTCCTTCGTGGCGTCGATGATGATCCTCGGGCAGGTCGTGGACGGCGCGCACCTGGATTCCGAGGTCTATACGTGGCTCTCGGGCGACGGCTGGAAGCTCCAGGTGGGCTTCCTCGTCGACCGCCTCACCGTGACCATGATGTGCGTGGTGACCTTCGTCTCGCTCATGGTGCACGTGTACACCATCGGCTACATGGCCGACGACCCGGGCTACCAGCGCTTCTTCGCCTACATCTCGCTCTTCACCTTCTCGATGATGATGCTGGTGATGGCGAACAACTTCGTGCAGCTGTTCTTCGGCTGGGAGGCGGTGGGCCTCGTTTCGTACCTGCTGATCGGCTTCTGGTTCACGCGGCCCACGGCCATCTACGCGAACCTCAAGGCCTTCCTCGTGAACCGCGTGGGCGACTTCGGGTTCCTCCTGGGCATCGCCATCCTCTTCGCGGTGGCGGGCAAGGCCACGGGCGGCCTCGACTACGGCCCCATCTTCGCGCTCGCCCCGAAGCTCGCGGCGATGAACTTCCAGGTGATCCCGGGGCAGGACTGGAACCTGCTCTCGGTGGTGTGCATCTGCCTCTTCATCGGCGCCATGGGCAAGAGCGCGCAGTTCCCGCTGCACGTGTGGCTGCCGGATTCCATGGAAGGCCCCACGCCGATCTCGGCCCTGATCCACGCGGCCACGATGGTGACGGCCGGCATCTTCATGGTGGCGCGCATGTCGCCGCTCTTCGAGATGACGGAGACGGCGCGCTCCTTCGTGGTGATCATCGGCGCGATCACGTGCTTCTTCATGGCGCTCATCGCCATCACGCAGTACGACATCAAGCGGGTGGTCGCGTACTCGACGCTTTCGCAGCTGGGATACATGACGATGGCCCTCGGCGCCTCGGCCTACTCGGTGGCGATCTTCCACCTGATGACGCACGCCTTCTTCAAGGCGGTGCTCTTCCTCGGCGCGGGCTCGGTGATCATCGCGCTGCACCACGAGCAGGACATGCGCAAGATGGGTGGCCTGAAGAAGTACATGCCCATCACGTACTGGACGGTGCTGATCGGCGCGCTCGCCAACGCGGGCATTCCGCCGTTCGCGGGATTCTTCTCGAAGGATTCCATCGTCGAGGCGCTCGCGGCGAGCCACACGCCGGGCGCGACGTTCGCCTAC
>DATJVS010000132.1:0-10586 GCA_035501715.1 Usitatibacter sp. | reverse complement strand
CCATCGTCCATCACGCGGTACTTGCACGCGAGGGCCAGCTCCGTGCCGCCGCCCATGCAGAAGCCGTGGATCAGCGCCACCGTGGGAAAAGGCAACGCCGCGATCTTGTCGAAGACTTCGTTGCCGAGCGCCACGAACGCCATGGCCTCGTCGGCGTCCTTGAACGTGGTGAACTCGTCGATGTCCGCGCCGGCGATGAAGCCGCTTTCCTTGGCCGACAGGATCGCGAGGCCCTTGGGCGGCATGGATGCCAGGTGGTCGGCGATCTGCCCCAGCTCGCGCAGCACCTCGCTCGAGAAGGTGTTGGCCGTGGCGCCGGCGCGGTCGAACGCGAGCCACGCGAGGTGGTCCGCATCGACGTCGAGCTTCCAGTGCTTGAGTTCCATTTCCTAGTGCGAGAGCAGCGCGACCGCCACCATCATCTGGGCGATGAAACCGCCGAAGAAGCCGAACGTGCGGATCCACGGCCACTTGAAGGTGTAGGCCACCGCGTGCACCACGCGCGACCAGAAGTAGAGGATCGCGGCATTCACGACCGCCGGGACCACGGCGCCGGCGGCGTGGGCGATCAGGAGGAGCGCGGCGAACACGGCGAGGTTCTCGACGGCGTTCGCATGTGCCTTGCGAAGGCGCTCGGCCCAGGGCGCGAGCGGCTTGGGATTGTCCGGGTAGCCCACTGTGTCCGTGAGGCCCCACACCATGATGCGGTTGAGGACATAGGGCAGGAACATCAACGCGGTGAACGTCGCGGCGTACGTGAGGTAGAGCAACTCGGTATTCATCAATTCCTCCTCTTCAACCGGCTTCGGTAGGCATGCTGTTGTCGATCCATCCGCTGATGCCCGCGGACATCACTTTCACGTTCTCGTAGCCCATCTGCTTCGCGCGCCTGGCCGCGGTGGGCGCCTTGCGGCACAGGGGATTGCCGCAATAGAAGACCAGGCTCGCGTTCTTGTCGGCGGGCAGGTCGCTTTCCGTGAAGGTCGTGGAGTCGAGGTGCCTGGCTCCCGGAACGTGCGCCTTCTGCCAGCTCTGCGAGGAATTCACGTCGTACACGTTCACCTGCTTCGCCTCGACCTGCGCACGCAGCTCCGCGGGCGAGATCGACTTGAGGCCCATCAGGAATGCCATCATGGCTTGTCCTTTTTCCGGCGGATGTAGAGGACCTTCTCCACGTCGGCGACAGTCACGCCGTCGCTGTCGACGATGTCCACCCTGAACGAGGGCTCGAACTTCTCCCCCGCCGCGGTGGCCGACCGCGCCTCCTCGATCCGCTCTTCGGGAAGCACGATCCTCGCCGTCACCGTGCCCTTGGCGGGTTTCAGGAATCTGACGGTGCCCTGCTTGTCCCACACGATGTAGTCGCGGCCGAGGTTGCGCATCATCAGCACCATGAAGAACGGGTCGGTCATCGCGAAGAGCGAGCCGCCGAAATGCGTGCCGACGTAGTTGCGGTTCA
Source organism: Usitatibacter sp. (assembly GCA_035501715.1). Taxonomy (GTDB): domain Bacteria; phylum Pseudomonadota; class Gammaproteobacteria; order Burkholderiales; family Usitatibacteraceae; genus Usitatibacter. The sequence continues at coordinate 9,127 of DATJVS010000132.1, read as the reverse complement.
TCATCGTGGTGCGAAGCTCGATTGTCGCCGAGCGGAAATCCGACCCGATCTCGCGCACGCGGATGCCCGCGCCCCGGAACGGCGCCCAGATGTTGAACATCAGCCGCATCCTGCGCGGCGTGAGGCTCAGCCACGAGAGGAACCTGATCCACATGCGAGGCTACACGCGCTCGACGAGCATCGCGCCGCCCTGGCCGCCGCCGATGCACAGCGACGCCACGCCGCGCCGGCCGCCGGTGCGCTCGAGCACCTTGAGCACGTGCAGCACGACGCGCGCGCCGGAAGCTCCGATCGGATGGCCGATGGCGATGGCGCCGCCGTCGACGTTGAGCTTCTCGCGGCCGGGCGCGCCGAAGGCGCGGTCGAGGCCGAAGTACTGCTTGCAGTATTCGTCGCTGTCCCACGCGGCGAGGCATCCCAGCACCTGCGCGGCGAACGCCTCGTTGATCTCCACCGCGTCGATGTCGTCGAACGTGAGGGCGTTCCGCCTGAGCATCGGCGTGATGGCGTGCACCGGGCCCAGGCCCATCTCCGCGGGATCGAGCGCGCCCCAGTTCGCGTCGACCACGCGTCCGAGCGGCTTCAGCGCGTACTCGTTCACGACGTCCTCCGAGGCGAGGATCAGCATCGCCGCGCCGTCGGTGACCTGCGAGGAGTTGCCGGCGGTCACGTTGCCGTAGGTGCGATCGAAGACGGGCTTCAGCTTCGCGAGCTTCTCCACGCTCGAATCGCGGCGCACGCCGTCGTCGAGCGAGTACACCGTTCCGTCGGGGCCGTACATGGGCTCGACTTCCGTGAGCCGCCCGTTGTCCTGCGCGAAGGCCACGCGGCGGTGCGACTCCACCGCGAACTCGTCCATCATCAGCCGCGTGATGCCGAAGCGCTTCGCGACGATCTCGGCGGTCGATCCCATGGAGAGCTTCACGACGGGATCCGTGAGGCCCTGCAGCAGCGCAATCACCGGCGCGAAGAGCATTCCCGGGCGCAGCTTCGCCATGACGGCGGCTTTCTGCGCGCCGCCCTTGGCCGCGTAGAGCGCGGCGAACCAGTTCACCATCGCGGGCCCATAGAGCAGCGGCGCATGGCTCATGGCGTCGGTGCCGCCCGCGAGCACGAGCGAGGAGCGCCCCGCCACGATGTTGAGCGCCGCGGTGTCCAGCGCCTGCAGGCCCGAGGCGCAGTTGCGCATCACCGTCCACGCGGGGACCTTGTCGCCGCAGCCCAGGCGCAGCGAGATCACGCGCCCGATGTTGGCCTCGTCGGCCGAAGGCATCGCGGCGCCGACGATCACCTCGTCGAAAGCGGTGGCCTCGAACGGCTGGCGCATGAGCAGCGCCCGCCCCGCGTTCACCGCGAGGTCGCCGCCCGTGAAGGGCCCGAGGCCCTGCTTCGCCTTGAGGAACGGGGTGCGCGCGCCGTCGACTACATAGACGCGGCGGCCACCTTGCGCTTGGAATCCGCTTGCCATGACTCCTCCTGGGTCATCGCGCCGCGCGAAAGGTCGTGCTCGTGGTCGTCGACCATGACCACCTCACGGCGCAGGCGATCGGTGTATTCGAGGTGCCGGGCTTCGTCCTGCGTGATGATGCCCTGGGCCACCGCGGCCGCGCGGCGCTCGGCGAGCTGGCGCTGCGGAAGCTTGCCTTCCTTCGCGGCGGCGCGCATCTTCGCCTCGATGGGATCGGCCTTGATCGTGGCCTCCATGGCGAACTCGAGGCGCCCCACGACGTCCTTCTCGTCGCGCGGGACGTAGGCGCCGCGCGTGAGGCGATCGCGCGCGTTGCCGGGCGTGATGAGGATCGCGGCCACCTTGCCGCCCACCTTGTCGAAGGGCGCGTTCAACGTGAGCCCCTTCGGGAACGCGAGCAGGCGAAGCCACGCGGCCACGAAGCGGCTCGGGAAATTGTCGAGCACGCCGTCGATCGCGACCTGGAGGCGGAAGAACGTGTCGTACATCGACCAGTCGAGCAGCGCGCGGTCTTCCTTCTGCCGCCCTTCGTCGTGGTAGCGCTTGATGGTGGCCGAGCCGATGTACAGCAGCGAGAGGATGTCGCCCAGGCGCGCGGAGATCTTCTCGCGGCGCTTGAGGCTTCCGCCGATCACGAACATCGAGACGTCGGCGAGCAGCGCGAAGGCCGCCGAGAAGCGCGTCATCATCTGCAGGTAGCGGCGCGTCTCGGGAGAGCCCGGTACCGACACCGTCTCGCCGCCCGTGAGCCCCAGGTAGAGCGCGCGCGCCGCGTTCGAGATTGTGAACGCGATGTGGCCGAAGAGCGCCTGGTCGAACGCGACGAGGTCGTTCGCGCCCGCCGCGTTGATCTCCTTCAGCACGAACGGGTGGCAGCGGATCGCGCCCTGCCCGAAGATGATCATCGAGCGCGTGAGGATGTTGGCGCCTTCGACGGTGATCGCGATGGGCACCGCCCCATAACCGTGGCCCAGGTAATTGTTGGGGCCCATCATGATGCCCTTGCCGCCGTGGATGTCCATGGCGTCGTTGATGATGGTGCGCATGCGCTCGGTCATGTGGTACTTGCAGATGGCCGAGATGACCGAGGGCTTCTCGCCGAGATCCAGCGCCGACATCGTCATGCGCCGCGTGGCGTCCATCATGTAGGTGTTGCCGCCGATGCGCGCGAGCGGCTCCTCGACGCCCTCGAACTTGCCGATGGGCGTGCGGAACTGCGCACGCACGCGTGCGTAGGCGCCGGTGGCGCGCGAGGCGAGCTTGCCCGCCGCCATCGACATGGACGGCAGCGAGATCGAGCGGCCCGCGGCGAGGCATTCGACCAGCATGCGCCAGCCCTTGCCCACCTGCTTCTCGCCGCCGATGATCCACGACATCGGGATGAAGACGTCCTTGCCGTGGTTGGGGCCGTTCATGAACGCCGCCGACAGCGGAATGTGGCGCCGGCCGATGTTCACGCCCTTGTGCGTCGTGGGAATCAACGCGAGCGTGATGCCGACGTCTTCCGCGCCGCCCAGGAGCTTGTCCGGATCGAAGAGCTTGAAGGCGAGGCCGAGGATCGTGGCCACGGGCCCCAACGTGATGTAGCGCTTCTCCCACGTGAGGCGCACGCCCACCACTTCCTTGCCCTCGTGCATGCCCATGCAGACGATGCCGAAGTCGGGAATGGCGCCTGCGTCGGAACCCGCTTCGGGATTGGTGAGCGCGAAGCACGGGATCTCGAGGCCTTTCGCGAGGCGCGGCAGGTAGTGGTCCTTCTGCTCCTCGGTGCCGTAGTGGATCAGCAGCTCGGCGGGGCCCAGCGAGTTGGGCACCATCACCGTCACCGCGCACGTGCCGCTCCGCGTCGAGATCTTGGTCACGATCTCCGAGTGCGCGTACGCCGAGAACCCGAGGCCGCCGTAGGACTTGGGAATGATGATCCCGAGGAAGCCCTTCTCGCGGATGAACTTCCACACCTCGGGCGGAAGGTCCATGCGGTTGTGCGTGATGTCCCACTCGTCGAGCATTCCGCAGAGCTCTTCCACGGGCCCGTCGATGAACGCCTGCTCCTCGGCCGAAAGCTTCGCCTCGGGGTAGGCGAACATCTTCTTCCAGTCGGGCTTGCCGGTGAAGAGGTCCGCGTCCCACCAGATGCTTCCGGCATCGAGCGCTTCCTGCTCGGTCTGCGAGATCTGCGGGAGGATCCTCTTGTACAGGCCGAAGACCGGCCCCGTGACGATCGCGCGGCGGATGGGCTTCACGATCGAGATCACGGCGAAGATCGCCACGGCGATCCAGAGGACCGACAGCGCCCAGGCCGGCGTGCCCGTGAAGTATTCGAGCCCCGCCACGCCCGCGGCGAGCGCGATGGACCACGCGAGGCCGTTGGCCTTGTGGTAGGCGAGCAGGAGCACGGTGCCCAGCACGCCGAGCAGCACGGCGACGAGCTTGACGACGACGATCGTGACGGTGAGGAACATGGGGTTCTCCTTGCGGTCAGCCCGCGCTGACCAGCTCGAGCTTGCGGGATTCTGCGAGAGGCGGGGCCTTCAATCCGGCGACCAGGAAAGGCGCGAGCCGCTGCAGCAGCAGCTCGTCGTCGTACTTGTCCACGGCCGTCACCTGCGCAAAGAGCTTCAACGCATCGGTTCCGGCGAGCGTGTAGGAAAGCGCGCCCATCACGAAGTGCAGGCGCCAGGTGAGCTCGTGGCGGGAAAGGTGCGGCAGCGCCACGAGGAACGCTTCCTTGTAGCGCGCGATCATCTCCACGTACTGCTGGTGCAGGAACTGGCGGATGAAGGGCGCGGGATCGGCGTAGGCGCGCCCGAGCAGCCTCAGGAAATTCTTGCCGCCGCGCTTCTCGTCGCGCGCGAGCCTGAGCGCCGGGATCAGCATCGCGAAGAGGATCTTCTCGCACGAAAGGGGCTTGCCGCCCGCCTCGCGCTCGAGCCGCTCGAGCAGCTCGATGCGCTCCTGGTTCATGGGATCGAGGCGCCGGCGAAGCGCGGCCTGGAAGAGCTCTTCCTTGCCGCCGAAATGGTAGTTCACCGCGGCGAGGTTCACGCCCGCGGCGGCGGTGAGGCTCCTCAGGCTCGTCGCCTCGAAGCCATGCTCCATGAACAGGCTCTCGGCCGTGTCGAGGATGCGGGTCTTGGTGTCCGCGGAAGTGGCGTCGATGGCGACGCTCTTGCGCGCGGGACGTGAAGCGGCCATGGAGGAATCCCAGAATTCAAACGCTCGTTTGAATTCTACTCGGATAAACTCGGGGCGTGCAACTGAATCGATTCATCGCGCTTTGTACCGCGCTCGCGGCGGGCACCTGCCAGGCGCTGCTCATCCGCGCCGACCGCGACGATGCCGAGTACCTGGAGATGGCCACGCGCTACACGTCGACGGTGTCGATCGACGTTCCCGGCGGCGGCGAAGGCGTGCTGATCGACGCGCGCTGGATCCTCACCTCGGCGCGCGTGGGCACGGCGCTCAAGCAGATGAAGGACAGGCCCTCGATCAAGGTGGGCGCAAAGGACATCGGCATCCAGGGCGTGTACGTGAATCCCGTGTGGCGCCCCGGCGCGGACTCCGCCGACCTCGCGCTGGTCTACCTCAAGGGCACCGCGAGCGTCACGCCCACGCCGATCTATCGCGGCAACGACGAAGCCGGCAAGAGCGTGGTCATCGTCGGCAACGGCGACACCGGGAAGATCGGGGACCAGGCGACGCGCCAGGACCACAAGATGCGTGCCGGCATCAACACCGTCGATCGCCTCTCGCCGCGCGTCTTTTCCGCGACTGTGAAGTCCGGCGACGACGCCTCCGACCTGCAGGGCGCGTTCACCGCGAACGAGTCGGGCGCGCCCGCGTTCTACCAGGACGATTCGAAGGAGCTATTCGTCGTGGGCATCGCCTCGTCGAGCAAGGACACCAACGGCGACGGCGTCGTGAATGCCGGAGACTCGCAGGTCTTCGTGCGCGTGTCGGGCTACGCCGACTGGATCGCCGGCACCATCGAGCAGGTGTACAAGGACGAGGTGAACGATCTCCTCGACGGGCTGAACCACAGCTAGCCCATCGTCACCCGACCGGCGCAGGCCGGGGGACGATCATCCGAGCGCCTTCTCCAGGTCCCACAGGATGTCGTCGACACTCTCCAGCCCGATCGACAGCCGCACCATGTCGGGCGACACGCCCGCCTTGCGCTGCTGCTCCTCGTCGAGCTGGCGGTGCGTGGTCGATGCCGGATGGATCACGAGCGACTTCGCGTCGCCGATGTTGGCGAGGTGGGAGATGAACGTGAGCGACTCGATGAACTTCACGCCCGCCTCGAAGCTGCCCACGCCGAAGGCGAGGAGCGAGCCCGCGCCCTTGGGCATGTAGCGCTTCGCGAGGTCGTGGTAGGGGCTGTCGGGCAGTCCCGGATAGCTCACCCACCTCACCTTCGGATGCGAGCGCAGGAATTTCGCCACGGCCATCGCGTTGGCGCAGTGACGGTCCATGCGCACGGGCAGGGTCTCGATGCCCTGAAGCAGCAGCCACGCGTTGAAGGGCGAGAGCGTCGGCCCGTACACGCGCAGGATCTCCATGCGCGCCTTCATCGTGAACCCGAAGTCGCCGAAGGTCTCGTAGAAGCGCACGCCGTGGTAGCCCGCCGAAGGCTCGGTCATCGACGGGAACTTGCCGTTGTCCCAGGGAAACTTCCCGCTCTCCACCACGACGCCGCCCATGGTGGTGCCGTGGCCGCCGAGGAACTTGGTCGCGGAATGCACGACGATGTCCGCCCCGTGATTGATGGGCTGGCAGAGATACGGCGAGGCGGCCGTGTTGTCGACGATGAGCGGGACGCCCACTTCGTGCGCGACGTCCGCGATGGAGACGATGTCCACCACGTTGATCGCGGGATTGCCCAGCGTCTCCGTGAAGATCGCCTTGGTGTTGGGCCTGATCGCGCGGCGGAAATTCTCCGGGTCGTCGGGATCGACGAAGGTGGCCTCGATGCCGAGCTTGGGCAGGTTCACGCCCAGCATGGTGAGCGTGCCGCCGTAGAGCTTCGACGACGACACGACGTGGTCGCCGCTTTGCAGGATGTTCAGGAACGCGACCATCTCCGCGGCCTGGCCCGAGGCCGTCGCGACCGCGGCGCGCCCGCCTTCGATCGCCGCGACGCGCTCCTCGAACACCGCCGTCGTGGGATTCGAAAGGCGCGTGTACACGTTGCCGAACGTCTGCAGGTTGAAGAGGCTCGCCGCGTGGTCGGCGCTGTCGAATACGTACGACGTGGTCTGATAGAGTGGAACGGCTCGCGAGCCGGTCTGCGTGTCCGGGATCTGGCCCGCGTGAAGGCACAGCGTCTCGAATCCGAATTCCCTGTCCGCCATATGGAGCCTCGCTGCGTGAGAGCCGCTATGGTAATCGCGGTGGCCCTTTGGGTCACGGCGTGCGCGAGCCTGCCCCCGCTGGAGGGGCGCATCGAATCGCACGCGCTCGCGGACACGGGCGCGACGCATCTTGCGAGGGCCACCGCGCCGGGCGTGGCCGCGCACCCGGGCAGGACCGGGATCCATGCGCTGCCCAATCCGCTGGATGCCTTCGCCGCACGCGTGCTGCTCGCCGCCGCCGCCGAGAAGTCCCTCGACGTGCAGTACTACATCTGGCGCGGCGACCAGACGGGCTACCTCCTCTTCGATGCCCTGTGGCGCGCGGCCGGGCGCGGCGTGCGCGTGCGCCTGCTGCTCGACGACAACAACACCCAGGGCCTCGACGAGGTGATCGGGGTGCTGGACGAGCATCCGAACATCGAAGTGCGCCTCTACAATCCCGTCGCCTATCGCAGCTCGCGCCTCATGAACTTCGTGACCGACTTCGAGCGCGTGAACCGCCGCATGCACAACAAGTCGTTCACGGCCGACAACCGCGCGAGCATCGTGGGCGGCCGCAACGTCGGCAACGAATATTTCGGCGCGGGCGAGGACGTGCTGTTCGCCGACCTGGACGTGCTCGCCGTGGGCGCGGCGGTGCAGCAGGTCTCCGACGCGTTCGACCTCTACTGGAACAGCCCTTCGGCCTATCCCGCGTCGCTCGTCGTGCCCAAGCCCGCGCCCGGCGCCGTCGACCGGCTCAAGGCGAAGTTCGTCGAGGTGGGCGCCGATCCCGAGTCGCACAGGTATGTGGACGCGGTGCGCGACACGCCCCTCGTGGCGAGCCTCCTCGACGGCAAGCTCGAGCTCGAATGGGACGACGCGCGCGTGGTTCGCGACGATCCCGCGAAGACGCTGGACAAGAGCGAGCGCCACGACATCCTGCTGCTCACGGACCTGCTCCGGAATTTCGGCCGCCCCGAGAGCTCATTCGACCTCGTCTCGCCCTACTTCGTGCCGGGCAAGGAAGGCACCGCGGGTTTGGCGTCGCTCGCCAAACGGGGCGTGGCCACGCGCGTGCTCACGAACTCGCTCGCGGCCACGGACGTGAGCGCCGTGCACGCGGGATACGAGAAGTGGCGAAAGCCGCTGCTCGAGGCGGGCGTGAAGCTCTATGAGCTCAAGGCGACATCGGCCGCGGTGGAGGCCGAGGAGAAGAAGGAGCGCAAGGAGAAGAAAGGCAGCTCGCCCGAGAGCCTGCACGCGAAGACCTTCGCCCTGGACGGCAAGCGCATCTTCGTGGGCTCCTTCAATTTCGATCCGCGCTCGGCGCTGCTGAACACCGAGATGGGCCTCGTGATCGACAGCCCCGCGCTCGCCGCGCGCCTGCACGATGCGATGGACTCCGTGACCCGGGACGCCTACGAGCTGCGGCTCGATCCGAGCGGCGACATCGAGTGGATCGAGCACGGACCCGCGGGCGACAAGCGCTACGACTCCGACCCCGGGACCACCGCGTTCAAGCGCGCGATGGTCTGGTTCATGTCGCTGCTGCCGATCGACTGGCTGCTGTAAGGCTACTTCGCCGCAGCCTGCCCCGCCTTCGTGCGGTCCAGCACGGTCATGGCGCTCGCGACCACGCCGGCCACGTCGGAGACGTTGGACGGAATGATCAGCGTGTTGCTCTGCTTGGCGAGATTGGCGAAGGCATCGATGTACTGCCCGGCCACCTTCAGGTTCGCCGCTTCCATGCCGCCGGGGCCGGCGATGGCGGTCGCGACGACCTTCACCGCATTGGCGGTCGCGTCGGCCACGAGCTGGATCGCCGCGGCCTCACCCTGCGCCTTGTTGATCGCCGCCTGCTTGGCGCCTTCGGACTCGAGGATCGCCGCCTGCCGCGAGCCGTCGGCCACGTTGATCTCCTGCTGGCGCTTGCCCTCGGAGGTCGCGATCACCGCGCGCTTCTCGCGCTCGGCGGTGATCTGCGCCTGCATGGAGCGAAGGATCGATTCCGGCGGCGTGAGGCTCTTGATCTCGTAGCGCAGCACCTTGATGCCCCACGTGCGGCCGGCCTCGTCGAGCACCTGCACCACCATGTGGTTGATCTCGTCGCGGCTCTCGAAGGTCTTGTCGAGCTCCATCTTGCCGATGGCCGAGCGCAGCGCCGTCTGCGCGAGCTGCGTGATCGCCTGGACGTAGTCGGACGAGCCGTACGAGGCGAGCCGCGGATCGATCACCTGGAAGTAGAGGATCCCGTCCACCGAGAGCTGCGTATTATCCTTCGTGATGCAGATCTGCTCGGGCACGTCCATCGGCACTTCCTTCA
>DATJVS010000131.1:0-3842 GCA_035501715.1 Usitatibacter sp. | reverse complement strand
CTCCATGCGCAACTGCTGGAAAAGCTCAATGAGGCCGGCGCGATGGTGGTCGCGTTCGACATGCTCTTCGCCGAGCCTTCGAGGGAAGGCGAAGGCGACGACGCGGCCTTCGCGCGCGCCATCGCGAAGGCGGGAAACGTGGTCGTGGTGGCGGACCGCACCTACCAGGAGACGCCACACGGGCGCCTCTTCGTGCGCGTGGAGCCGATTCCGGCGCTGCGCGCCGCGGGCGCGGCGAGCGGCTTCGCGGACGTGGACTTCGACTCGGACCTCGCCGTGCGAAAGATCCCGCAGGGCGACGACGTCTTCTGGCGCGTGATCATCCGGCGCGCCGCCGAGCGCATGCCCGAGCTGCTGAACGCGCCGCAACCCGATCGCGACGCGATGATCCGCTACGCGGGCCGCGACCACACCTTCCCGTTCATTCCCTACTACCAGGTGCTCGACGGCCTGCCGAAGGGATCGCTCCAGAACAACATCGTCATCGTCGGCAAGGAGCTGCGCGCGTCCGTGGACCAGGGCAGCGCGCAAGGCGATCTTTTCTACACGCCGTTCACCGCGTCCACGGGATGGCTCATGCCCGGAGCGGAGATCCACGCCAACATCCTGGAGAGCGTGCTGCGCGGAGACACGCTCGCGCCGGCCTCCACGCTCGCGCGCCTGCTGCTGCTCGTGGCGTCGGTCGCGGCCGCCGCGGGGCTCATGATGCGGTGGCGCCCCGTGGTGAGCGCGTTGGCGGCCGTGGCGCTCGTGGCCGTGCTGGGTGCGCTCGATTGGGCGCTCTTCGTGCATGCCAACCTCTGGATGCCGGTGCTTTCCTCGATGTCGGCGGTGATCGCCACGTACCTCGTGTTCGGCGCGATGGTGTTCGTGGCGGAGCAGTATCGCAAGAACGAGATGCGGCGCGCGTTCTCGCTCTACGTCTCGCGCGAAGTCGTGGACCACGTGCTCGCGCACCCGGAGCGGCTTTCGCTTGGCGGCGAGCGCCGCGAAGTGACGATGTTCTTCACCGACCTCGAGGGGTTCACGCCGCTCACCGAGCGCCTGGGCGCCGAGCAGGTCGCGCGCATCCTCAACATGCACTTCTCGCGCGCCACGGCCATCATCAAGCGCCACGGCGGGACGGTGAACCGCTTCATCGGCGACGCGATCATGGCGATGTGGGGCGCGCCGGTGGACGATCCGCGCCAGGCCGTGAACGCGGTGCGCGCGGCGGTGGAGGTGCAGCGCGACCTCGAGGAGCTGCGCAAGGATCTCCTGCGGCAGGGGCTTCCCGAGATCCGCATGCGAGTGGGCATCCATACCTGCACGGCGGTCGTCGGCAACCTGGGCTCGGAGGATCGCTTCGACTACACGGCGATCGGCGACGGCGTGAACCTCGCCGCGCGCCTGGAGGGCGTGAACAAGCTCTACGGCACCGGGATCCTCGCGAGCGGCGAGACCTTCGCGAAGGTGGCGGGCGAGGTGGCCCTGCGTCCCGTGGACCGCGTCATCGTGAAGGGCAAGTCGGAGCCGGTGGACATCTACACGCCTTGCGAAGATGCGGAGCTAGTCGCCGCCACCGTGAGGGCGATCGGCGAATATCGCGCGCGCCGCTGGGACGAGGCCGAGCGCGCCTGGCTCGAGATCGCGGCCGATCATCCCGGCGACGGCATCGCGTCCGTCTACCTCTCGCGCATCGAGAAGCTGCGCTCGTCCTCCCCCGCGCGCGAATGGAACGGCGCCGTGGAGCTGGAGAAACTCTAGGGGGTGCAGTCCAGGTAGACGCTGCGGTGTTCGTAGGCCGTGGCGCTCTTGGCGATCGAACCGCAGACGTAGGTCACGTCGAGCGACTTGCGGTCGCCGGGCGCCGGATCGCCGCAGATGCTGTTGGAGGCGTCGAGGGTGGCGCTCGCGCGGCCGTTGGACATGCGCGCGGCCCAGCGCGTGGCGTCGCACGACTTCGAGCTCGTGCCATACACGGCGCGCGAGATTGTGATCGGTCCCGTGGCGCGCGGCGGCGGCCCCGGAGCGACCGAAGGCGCGGGCGCTTGCGCGCCGCCTTCGCGAACGCCCTTCTCGTAGCCGCGCTGGAAACCGTCGTCGTAGCCCGCGCGATAGCCCTGGTTGTAGCGGTCGTCGTTCTCGGTGCCCGGGCCGCTCGGCCCTTCGGCCGCCACCGCCATAGCGCCCGAAGCGGCGAGCGCCGCCACGAGCTTCTTCCCGTTCCACTGCATCCTGCCTCCCATCATGATTGTCGTTGTCAGGCGGCCTTGATTGCGGTCACCGGCGAGGCCTTGCCCGTTCGCCGCCGGTGCTCGCAGGCCGAGAGGAACGCGGCGAGGAGCGGCCGGCTGTCGATCAGCGTGGGATCGGCGGGATCGACGAACTCGGGATGCCACTGCACGCCCACCACGAAGCTCGGGCCTTCCCAGCGCACCGCCTCGACGACGCCGTCGGGCACGCTCATCGCTTCGGCCACGAGGCCGCCCGCGAGGTCCTTGATCGCCTGGTGGTGGATGGAGTTCACGTGCTTGGTGGCCACGCCGGGATAGACCCGCGAGAGCCACGTGTCGGGGAGGATGCGCATGTCGTGGAGGTTGTGCTCGTACCTGCCCTCGTCGCGGTGCATCGAGCTCGCCTCGCCCTTCTGCGTGGCCAGGTCCTGGTAGAGCGTTCCGCCGAGCGCCACGTTGATCACCTGGTGGCCGCGGCAGATGCCGAAGACGGGCTTGCCCTGCGCCACGAACTCGCGGAACAGCTCGATCTCGTACTGGTCGCGCACTTCGTCGCCGCCCCATTTCTTCGGATTGATCGGCGTTTCGCCGTAGCTTTTCGGCGACATATCGGCCCCGCCCTGGAGGAGCAGGCCGTCCAGGGCGCTCACGTAGTCGCGCGCGCGCAGGGTCTTGGGCATGTGCGGCGTGGCGAGCGTGAGCTCCGGGATCATGAATGCGAGCACCTCGCCCGACATGATCCAGTTGGCCGCCGATTGCTCGAGGTACTGCACCGACTTGGTCGGGAGGAAGGTGCGCGACGGATCGGGATAGAGCAGACGCGCCGAGACGCCGATCTTGAGGGGCTCCATGCGCCGCATTATCCCTCAGAACAGCTGGCGAGTGATCGTCTTGGTCGCGGTGACGTTGCCGACCGTATAGGAGAGCACGGCATTGTTCGCGTCGATGAAGCTCACGATCACGCTGCCGGCCGTGATGACTTGTATCTGGTTCGGCGGGAACGTCGGGCCGAAGGCCGGACCCTTGGTGCTGTAGAGCGTGCCCGAGCAGCTGCTCCCATTCATGCTGCAGTTGGAAGCCACGTACCAGACGGGCTTGCCCGTGGCGTCGTACACGTACCACGCGAGGAAGATGTTGGCGTTCTGCTGCGCCATCGCGATGCCCCAGCCGGTTTCGTTCGGGTTCCACCACAGATCGGAGTAGTCGACGGCCGGCGTGAGCGTGCCGACGCCCACGGGCTGCCGCGTGATCGGCACGGTGCGCGTGACCGAGCCCACGGTGTAGGTCATCGACCCGTTGTTGGCATCGGTGAACGAGGCCTGCAACATGCCCGCCGCGCTCACCTGGCTCGCGGTGATCGGCGTGAAGGGCACGCCGAAGAACGTGGGGCCGTTCACTTCATAGAGCGTGCCGGTGCATGTGCCGCTGGTGCCGGTCATGCCGGTGCAGGCGGAGGCCACGTACCACTTGGGCTTTCCCGCGGCGTCGTACGTGTACCACGCGGCGAAGATGTTGCTTCCGCGCTGCGTGAAGTGGATTCCCCATCCCGATTCGTTCGCGTTCCACCACAGTCCCGTGAGCGCTCCGGGCGACGTGGGCGCGGGCGCCGAGGCGAGGCTCGCCGTG
>DATJVS010000130.1:0-17887 GCA_035501715.1 Usitatibacter sp. | reverse complement strand
TCACCGACGCGCATCTCCTGGCGCGCGAGGCTCTCTTCGAAGAGCGCGGCGAAGCTGTTCTCGTTGGCGGGGGGTTTGGTTGCGGTTTGGGCCAGCATGAAAAAACCTGACTTTCAGTGTTGGACGGCTCTTCGCCGTCGTTGATCTTCGCCAGGCGGGCAAGGCTTCGCTTAACCCCCTGACACCCTTGGGCTTTTACGCCCCGCGCTTAGGAATTCGCCGCCTGCGACGCCCTTTCCCGCCACCAGCCGAGCACCCTTGCGACGGCCTCGTCGACCGAAATGCCGGTGGTATCCAGAAAAAGTGCGTCGGGATAATGCTTTAGCGGTGCCACGGGGCGGGAGGTGTCTCTCTCGTCCCGAAGTTCGAGCTCTTCCACGACGTCCGCCATTTTCGCATACATTCCCTTTTCCATCAACTGCTTATGGCGCCGCTCGGCCCGCACTGCCACGCCGGCCGTGAGGAACACCTTCAGAGGGGCGTCCGGGAACACTACGGAGCCCATGTCGCGCCCGTCGGCCACGAGGCCCGGAGGACGCCGGAATCCCCTCTGGCGATCGAGGAGCGCGGTCCTCACCGCGGGCCTCGCCGCCACGCGCGAAGCGGCCGCGCTCACCTCTTCCGTGCGCAATGCTTCGGTCACGTCCTCGCCATCGAGGACGATCGCGCCCCCTCGGAACCGCACGTCCATGGCGCGCGCCACTTTCGCGAGCGCGGCCTCGTCGTCGAGGTCGGTGGCCGCGCGCAGCGCCGCCAGCGTGGCGAGCCGGTAGAGCGCGCCGCTGTCGAGATAGTGGAAGCCCAGGGCCTGCGCCACGCGCGCGGCCACGGTGCCCTTGCCCGAGGCCGAGGGGCCGTCGATCGCGATCACCGGGACCGCGTCACGAGACGAGGCGTCGGAACTCATCGAAGTACGTGGGAAACGTCTTGGAGACGCAGCCCGGGTCGTTGATGCGCACGCGCCTCGGGCCGAAGGAAGCGAGCGAGAAGCACATGGCCATGCGATGGTCGTCGTAGGTATCGACGGCGACGGGATCCAGGGGCGAGGCGGGAGGCGCCAGGAAATTCGCGGGGGGCGCGATCGCAAGGAAATCGGGGCCTTCGTCCACCGTCGCGCCGAACTTGCGAAGCTCGGTGGCCATCGCCGCGATGCGATCGGTCTCCTTCACGCGCCAGCTCGCGATGTTGCGAAGCCGCGACGGCCCCGTGGCGAAGAGCGCCAGCACCGCCGCCGTCATCGCCGCGTCGGGAATGAGGTTGAAGTCCAGGTCGAAGGGCTTCAACCGCCCGCCGCCGCGCGACTCGATCCAGTTGGCGCCCATGGCGATCCGCGCGCCCATCTGCTCGAGCACGTGCGCGAAGTCCACGTCGCCCTGCAGGCTCGACAGTCCCACGCCCTCGACGCGAACGGGGCCACCGCCCAGCGCGCCCGCGGCGAGGAAATAGGACGCGGAGGACGCATCGCCCTCGACGTCCAGCAGGCCGGGCGAGGCGAACCCCGCGCCCTCGGCAATCTCGAACGCGCGCCACTGCTCGCGCTTCACCTCGACGCCGAAGCGTTTCATGAGGCCCAGCGTGAGCTCGACGTAGGGCTTGGAGATGAGCTCACCCTCGACCTCGATGCGCGCGCGCCGCCCCGTCCAGGCGAGCGCGATCAGCAGCGCCGAGAGGAACTGGCTCGAGACGTTGCCGCGCACACGCACGCTCTGCGAACCCGAAGCGGCACGCGGCGCGATCGCAAGCGGCGGGAAGCCCCGTGCGCCGCGATACTCGATGCGGGCGCCCGCCTGCTCGAGCGCATCGACGAGATCGCCGATGGGCCGCTCGTGCATGCGCGCAACGCCCGAGAGCACGTAGTGCCCATCGGCGAGCGCGAGCGCGGCGGTGAGCGGGCGAAACGCGGTGCCGGCGTTGCCGAGAAAGAGGTCGGCCTTCTTGTTGGGAAATCCTCCGGAGCGGCCGATGCCGTGCACCACCACGTGCTCGACGCCGCCGCGCGTCTCGAGGACCACGCCGAGCGCCCCGAGCGCCTCGCGCATCACGTGCGTATCGTCGGAATCGAGGAGCGAGGTGAGCTCCGTGTCGCCGCGCGCGAGCGCGGCCATGAGCAGCGTGCGGTTGGAGATGCTCTTCGAACCGGGAAGCCTGAGCGTCCCTTCGGCCCGCGACGCGGGAGCCAGGTCCAGGAACCGCATGCTATTCCTGTCCCTGGCCGCGGCGCCCGCCGCCCAGGTTGAGCCGCGTGGCGCGCGCCTCCGCCATGAGGCGCTCGAGCCCGGGGCCCTCGCCTTTCTCGATCAGCTCGCGGAAGACCGCGAGCCGCGCGCCGTAGCGGTCGAGTTCCGCGAGGAGCGCCTCGCGGTTCTGCAGCACGATGTCGCGCCACATCTCCGGCGAGCTCGCCGCGATGCGCGTGAAATCGCGAAATCCGCCGGCCGCGAATTCGAGGAGCTCCGCGGCGTTGCCCCGGGAAGCGATCTCGTTCACCAGCGCGAAGGAAAGCAGGTGAGGCAGGTGGCTCACGGCGGCGAAGATGCGATCGTGCTCCTCGGCGCCCGCGGTGCTCACGCGCGCGCCCGCCGCTTCCCAGGCGCTGCGCACGATCGACACGGCCTGCGGCGCGGTATCGCTCTCGGGGGTGAGCACGACGCGCGCGCCGCGGAAGAGCTCCACGTTCGCCGCTTCCACGCCGCTCGTCTCGCGTCCGGCGATCGGATGGCCCGGCACGAAACGCGGAAAGCGCTCGCGAAGCTCCTCGCGCGCGGTGCGCACCACCTCCGCCTTGGTGCTGCCCGCGTCGGTGACGATGGCTTCCGAATCGAGCGCGAGCCCGACGTCGTGCAGCACGCGCCCGATCGCCCGCACGGGGACCGCGACCATGACGAGCTCGGAGCCGCGCGTGGCCTCGGTCACGGACTCGGCGGCACGGTCGATCACGCCCAGCTCCGCGGCGCGCTGCAGGACTGCCGGATCCCGGTCGTAGCCCACGATGCTCGCCGCGAATCCCGCGCGCCGCGCCGCGAGCGCGAAGGATCCTCCGATGAGCCCAGCGCCCACGACCGCGATGGATTTCAGGCGCCGCACCGGCTAGCCCTTCTTCGCCACGGCGCGCTCGAGCGCTGCGAGGAACCTCGCGTTGTGCTCGGGCAGGCCCACGGTCACCCGCAGGTGCTCGGGCAGCTCGTATCCGGCGATGGGCCGCACGATGACGCCCTCGGCGAGCAACGCCTTGTACACGCGATCGGCATCGCCCACGCGCACGGTGATGAAGTTGGCATGCGACGGGATGTACTCGAGGCCGAGGCGCTCGAAGCCGCGCGCGAGCTGCTCGAGCCCCGCCGCGTTCACCGCGCGGCTCTTCTCGATGAACTCGGCGTCGTCGAGCGCCGCGGTGGCGGCCACCAGCGCCAGGTGGTTCACGTTGAACGGCTGGCGCACGCGGTTCATCAGCTCGGCGACCTGCGGATCGGCGATGGCGTAGCCCACGCGCAGCCCCGCGAGGCCGAACGCCTTGGAGAGCGTGCGCGCGACGACGAGGTTCGGATGTTCAGCGATCCACGTGTGCGTGTCGGACCTCAACGCGTCCGGCAGGTATTCGCCGTAGGCCTCGTCCAGCACCACGATCACGCGCGGCGGGATGCGCTCGACGAAGCGGCGCACATCGGCCCACGGACTGAATGTACCCGTCGGATTGTTCGGGTTGGCGACGAAGACGATCTTCGTGTCCTCGCGCACCGCGCGAGCGAGCGCATCGAGGTCGTTGCCAAACTTCACCGCCGGCACGACGATGTGCTTCGCCCCGATGGCCTGCACCACGAGCGGGTAGACGAGGAACGCGTGCTGCGAATACACCGCCGAGTCCGCGCCCGTGAGGAACGCGCGCGCCACGAGCTCGAGGATGTCGTTGGAGCCGTTGCCCAGCACGAGGTTCCCGGGCGCGACGCCGAAGCGCCGCGAGAGCGCCTTCTTCAGCTCGAAGCCGTTGCCGTCCGGATAGTAGTGCAGCACGTCCAGGGCATTGCGGATCGCGGCGAGCGCCCTGGGCGAGGCGCCCAGGGGATTCTCGTTGGAGGCCATCTTGAGGATGCCCGCCTCGTCGAGGCCCAGCTCGCGCGCGGTCTCCGCGATGGCCTTGCCTGCGACGTAGGGAGCGATCGCCCGCACGTTGGCGGGCGCGAGGTCTTTGAGGTTCATCGTTCTAGAGGACTGCTACGGGATACGAGCCGAGGACTTTCAGGTAGCCGGCGATCTTCTCCACTTCCGCCAGCGCCGCGGCCACGTTGGCGTCGGTGCGGTGCCCCTCGATGTCGACGAAGAAGAGGTATTCCCAGATCGCGACCTTCGAGGGGCGCGACTCGAACTTGGTCATCGAGACCCCGCGCGTCGCGAAGGGCGTGAGCATCTCGTACACGGCGCCCGCGCGGTTCCTCGCCGAGAGGACCATGGAGGTCTTGTCCCGCCCCGACGGCGCCGGCTCGTATTCGCCGAGGATGAGGAAGCGCGTGGTGTTGTTGGGCTCGTCCTCGATGTTGGAGGCGAGGATCGCGAGGCCGTAGTGCTCGCCGGCGGTCTCGCCCGCGACGGCGGCGGAGCCCGGCTCGCCCGCGGCGCGGCGCGCGGCCTCCGCGTTGCTCGACACCGCGACCCGCTCGGCCCGCGGCAGGTTCGCGTTCAGCCACTCGTGGCACTGCGCGAGCGACTGGCCGTGCGAGAACACGCGCCGGATCTCGTCCAACGAGCGCGGCTGCTGCATCGACATCAGGTGGTGGTGGATTCGCACGACGACCTCGCCGCACACCTTGAGCGGCGATTGCGGCATGAGGTCGAGCGAGCGGCCGACCGCGCCCTCGGTGGAGTTCTCCACGGGGACCACGCCGAAGTCCGCGCTGCCCGACTCGACGGCGCGGAACACCTCGTCGATGGAGTCCGCCGGCATCGCCTCGGCCGCGAGGCCGAAGTGCTTGAGCGCCGCGCGCTCGCTGAACGTGCCCTTGGGCCCGAGGTACGCCACGGTGATCGGGCGCTCGAGCGCGAGGCAAGCCGACATGATCTCGCGGAAGATGAGCGCCACCGTCTCGCCCGAAAGCGGCCCGGGATTGCGCTCCTTGAGGCGCCTGAGCACCTGCGCCTCGCGTTCGGGGCGGTAGGCCTTGCCCACCTTGAGCGTGCCGATGGCCCGCGCGAGCCTGGCGCGCTCGTTCAGCGCCTCGAGGATGCCGTCGTCGATGCGGTCGATGGAAGCGCGCAGGCGATCGAGCTCGGACTCGCTCATGGCTCGACGCGCGGGATGCCGCGGATGGAGAGCACGCCCGGGATGTTGGCGATGCGCTTGATCAGCTCGGGATCGGCGGCGCTGTCGAGGTCGACGAGCGTGTACGCCATCTCCCCTTTCGACTTGTTCACCATGTTGTGGATGTTCAGCCCCGCCTGCGCCATCGTAGTCGAAATCTGCCCGAGCATGTTGGGCACGTTCGAGTTCGCGATCGCGATGCGGTGGGGCGACTCGCGCGCCATCTCGACGCCGGGGAAGTTGACCGAGTTGGCGATGGTGCCCTCCTCGAGGAACGCGCGCAGCTGGTCCACCACCATGAGCGCGCAGTTCTCCTCGGCTTCCTCGGTGGACGCGCCCAGGTGCGGAAGCGCGATCACGTCCGGGTTGCCCGCGAGCTTCTCGCTGGGAAAGTCCGTCACGTACTTGCGCAGGTGCTTTTCCGCGAGCGCCCTGGCCACGGCCGCCTCGTCCACGATCGCGTCGCGCGCGAAGTTGAGCAGCACCAACCGCGCGGGCGCGTGGGCGAGGCGCTTGGCGTCGATCAGGTGGCGGGTCTTCTCCGCGAGCGGCACGTGCAGCGTCACGAAATCGCTCGCCCTGATGACCTCGTCGATGGAGGCGGCTCGCTTCACGGCCGAAGGCAGGCGCCAGGCGTTGTCCACCGTGATCTCCGGGTCGTAGCCCAGCACCTTCATGCCGAGCTTGATGGCCGCGTCGGCCACGAGGCCGCCGATGGCGCCCAGCCCGACGATGCCCAGCGTGCGGCCCGGCAGCTCGAAGCCCGCGAACTGCTTCTTGCCTTCCTCGACGCGCTTGTCGAAATGCGCGCCGTGGCCCAGCGAGTTCACGTACGCCACCGCGGGCACCACGTTGCGCGCCGCGAGGAGCATTCCCGCGATCACGAGCTCCTTCACGGCGTTGGCGTTGGCGCCCGGCGCGTTGAACACCGGGATGCCGCGCTTGCTCATCGCCTCGACCGGGATGTTGTTCACGCCCGTGCCCGCGCGGCCTATCGCCTTCACGGACTCGGGAATCTCGGAAAGCGCGAGGGCGTGGGAGCGAAGCAGCACCGCGTCGGGCGTGGCGATTTCCTTGCCCACCACGTAGCGGCCCGATGGGAAGCGCTCGAGCCCGCGCGCGGAGATCGAGTTGTAGACCAGGACGCGGAACTTGGGCGTCGCCACGCTCAGCCGTTCTTCTTGCGGAACTCTTCCATGTACTCGACCAGCGCCTCGACGCCCTCGAGCGGCATGGCGTTGTAGATGGAGGCCCGCATGCCGCCCACGGAGCGGTGGCCCTTCAGCTGCGAAAGCCCGCGCGTCTCCGCGCCCTCGAGGAACTTCGCGTCGAGCGACGCATCGCGCAGCGTGAACGGCACGTTCATGCGCGAACGGTCCTCCTTCGCGATGGGATTGGCGTAGAAGTCCTGCGAATCGATGTAGCCGTAGAGGAGCCCTGCCTTCTTCACGTTCACCTTCTCGATCGCCGCGAGGCCGCCCCTTTCCAGCAGCCACTTGAAGGTGAGCCCCGCGAGGTACACGGAGAACGTGGGCGGCGTGTTGAGCATGGAATCCGCGTCGGCCATGAGCTTGTAGTTGAGCACGTTGGGCGTGCCGGGGAGCGCGTGGCCCAGGAGGTCCTCGCGCACGATCACGACCACGAGCCCCGCCGGGCCGATGTTCTTCTGCGCGCCCGCGTAGATGAGGCCGAATCTCGTGACGTCGAGCGGCCGCGACAGGATGTGCGACGACATGTCCGCCACCAGCGGCACGCGGCCGGTGTCCGGCGTCCAGTGGAACTCGAGGCCGCCGATTGTCTCGTTGGTGCAGACGTGGACGTAAGCGGCGTCGGCCGAGAGCTTCCACGTGGACTGCTTCGGGACGTAGCTGAAGTTGCGGTCCTCGCTCGAGGCCGCCACGTTCACCTCGCAGAATTTCCGCGCCTCGGCGATGGCCTTCTTCGACCACTCGCCGGTGTTCACGTAGTCGGCCTTCCTGCCGCCGCGCAGGAGGTTCATCGGCACGCCCGCGAAATGCATCGTGGCGCCGCCTTGCAGGAAGAGGACCTTGTAGTTCTTCGGTATCGACGCGAGCTTGCGAAGGTCGGCCTCGGCCTCCGCCGCGATGCGCACGAACTCCGCGCCGCGATGGCTCATCTCCATCACGGACATGCCGGCCTCGTGCCAGTTGACGAGCTCCCACTTGGCGCGCTCCAGGACCTCGACCGGCATCGTGGCCGGCCCCGCGCCGAAGTTGAAGATCCGCGCCGCGGCCTTAATGTGGTGCGCCGCCGCCCTCGCCGCCGCCTTCGGGGCCGCTTTCGGGGCCGCTTTCCGGCGCGGCGCCGTTGCCTTGCGGGTGGTTGCCTTGCGAGCCGTTTTGCGCGCCGTTGCCTTGCGAGCCGTTTTCGCCATTTTCGTCGTCACGATCCATGATGGTCTGCAGGCCCGAGAGCTTCTCGCCCTCGTCGAGGTTGATGAGCGTGACTCCCTGCGTGGAGCGGCCCATCTCGCGAATCTCGTTCACGCGGGTGCGGATGAGCACTCCGCCCGAGGTGATCAGCATGATCTCGTCGTCGGCCGCGGCGAGCGTGGCGGCGACCACCTTGCCGTTCCTCTCGGAGGTCTGGATCGCGATCATGCCCTGCGTGCCGCGCCCGTGGCGCGTGTACTCCGCGATCGGCGTGCGCTTGCCGTAGCCGTTCTCGGTGGCGGTGAGCACGCTCTGCTCCTCGTTCTCCGCCACGATGAGCGCGATCACGCGGCCGCCCTTCGCGAGGTTCATGCCGCGCACGCCGCGCGCTCCGCGGCCCATCGGGCGCACGTCGTTCTCGTCGAAGCGCACGGCCTTGCCCTCGTCGGAGAAGAGCATCACGTCGTGCTTGCCGTCGGTGAGGGCCACGCCGATGAGGCAATCGCCCTCGTCCAGGTCCACCGCGATGATCCCCGACGGGCGCGGGCGCGAGAATTCCGACAGCGCCGTCTTCTTCACGACGCCCTCCTGCGTGGCGAAGAACACGTACTTGTCCTCGCTGAACACCTTCACGGGAAGGATCGCGTTGATGCGCTCGCCCTCCTCCATCTTGAGGAGGTTCACGATGGGCTTGCCGCGGCTGGTGCGGCTGCCCTGCGGCACTTCGTACACCTTGATCCAGTAGAGCTTGCCCTTGTTCGAGAAGCACAGCACGTGGTCGTGCGTGTTGGCGATGAAGAGCTTCTCGATGAAGTCGTCTTCCTTCGTGGTGGCCGCCTGCTTGCCGCGGCCGCCGCGCTTCTGCGCGCGGTACTCGTCCAGCGGCTGCGCCTTGATGTAGCCCGCCTGCGAGAGGGTCACCACCACGTCCTCGGAGGCGATGAGGTCCTCGATCTGGAGCTCCTCGCCGTTCACGATGATCTCGGTGCGGCGCTTGTCGCCGAACTCGCGCTTCACCTCGGCCAGCTCGTTGCCGATGATCTGCGTCACGCGCTCGGGCTTGGCGAGGATGTCCAGGAGGTCCTCGATCAGCGCGATCACCTCGCGGTATTCCGAGAGGATCTTGTCCTGCTCGAGGCCCGTGAGACGCTGCAGCTGCATCTCGAGGATGCGCTGGGCCTGCGTCTCCGAGAGGCGGTAGCCCGACGCGGAAAGCCCGAAGTCCTTCGGCAGCGACTCGGGACGGAACTGGTCGGCCGCGGAGCGGGTGAGCATCTCCTCGACGAGCGAGGAGCGCCATGCGCGCCCCATGAGCCCGGCCTTCGCGGCGGCCGGAGTCGCAGCGCCCTTGATGATCGCGATCACCTCGTCCACGTTCGAGAGCGCCACGGCGAGGCCTTCCAGCACGTGGCCGCGGTCGCGCGCCTTGCGCAGGTCGAACACCGTGCGGCGCGTGACGACTTCCCGGCGATGGCGAAGGAAGAGGTCGAGGAACTGCTTCAAGTTGAGCAGCTTCGGCTGGCCGTCGACGAGCGCGACCATGTTCATGCCGAACGTTTCCTGCATCGGCGTGAGCTTGTAGAGATTGTTCAGCACGATCTCCGCCACTTCGCCGCGCTTCAGTTCGATCACCGCACGCATCCCGGACTTGTCGGACTCGTCCCGGAGATCGGCGATTCCTTCTATGCGCTTCTCGCGCACCAGCTCGCCCATCTTGATGAGCAGCTGCGCCTTGTTCACCTGGTAGGGCAGCTCGTCGATGATGATCGCCTGCCGGCCGCCCTTGTCGAGGTCCTCGACGTGGGTGCGCGCGCGCATCACGACGCGCCCGCGGCCGGTGAGATAGCCCTCCTGCACGTCCGCGATGCCATAGATGATCCCGGCGGTCGGGAAATCCGGCGCGGGCACGATCTTCAGCAGGTCCGCGATCGTCGTATCGGGGTCCTGCAGCAACGCCATGCAGGCATCGACGATCTCGCCCAGGTTGTGCGGCGGAATGTTCGTGGCCATGCCGACCGCGATGCCGGCCGAGCCGTTCACGAGCAGGTTCGGGAACTTCGCGGGCAACACGAGCGGCTCGCTCTCGCTGCCGTCGTAGTTGGGGCCGAAGTCCACCGTTTCCTTGTCGAGATCGGCGAGCAGCTCGTGCGCGATCTTCGCCATGCGGATTTCCGTGTAGCGCATGGCCGCCGCGTTGTCGCCGTCGACGGAACCGAAGTTGCCCTGGCCGTCCACGAGCGGATAGCGCAGGCTGAAGTCCTGCGCCATGCGCACGATCGTGTCGTACACCGCCGTATCGCCGTGCGGATGGTACTTGCCGATCACGTCGCCCACGATGCGGGCGGATTTCTTGTAGGCCTTGTTCCAGTCGTTGGAAAGCTCGTGCATCGCGAAGAGCACCCGGCGATGGACGGGCTTGAGGCCATCTCGCACGTCCGGCAGCGCCCGGCCCACGATCACGCTCATCGCGTAATCGAGATAAGAGCGGCGCATCTCTTGCTCGAGGCTGATCGGGTGGGTTTCTTTCGCGAACTGTTCCATGGCGTTCCGGTGAGCGCAGCGCCGAGCGGGCTGCGTAAGCTATTGTTTTATCGTATAGTTTTCTTGGACTCCAAGCTGAAATTCTAGCATGTTCCGGGGCGGCTTCCAAACCCCCGGGCGGGTCCGGCACTGTGGCGAAAATGCAACCTCGCGCGGCTACACTGTTGCGCGAAACCCCACTTTTGGTTGTAGAACCAAATGGCGTTTGTGTATCATGTTGCGAGCAGTTTTTCGGGCTTGCCGCCTAGAGAAAAATCCAGCTTTAAACAATCACCTCACCTCTTGGGAGTTCCGAACATGAAATTTTCGATCCTTGGCCCGCTGTCGCTCGGCGCGCTCGCGCTTGCCGCCGGCACCGCTTTCGCCGACGCTGGCCCCAATGTGCAGGACTCCTCGGGCAACGCCGTGAAGGACGCGTCCGGCGCGTGCATCGTCGCAGCCGGCGGCCAGAACCTGAAGGAATGCCAGCCCTCGAAGGCGCCGCCCGCGCCCATGGGGGCGGCTCCTGCGTCTCCCTCGGCTCCGGCTTCGCCCGCGGCTCCCGCCGCGCCCGCGGCCGCCGCCAAGGCCCCGTCGTCGGTGCGCCAGTCGATCGTGATCCAGGCCGACGCGCTCTTCGACTTCGACAAGTCGGTCGTGCGTCCCGACGGCAAGAAGAGCATCGACGAGGCGCTTGCGAAGCTGCAGGGCGTGGACCTCGAGATGGTCATCGCCACCGGTCACACGGACTCGATCGGCACCGAGGCGTACAACCAGAAGCTGTCGGAGCGCCGCGCGGAAGCCGTCAAGGCCTACCTCGTGAGCAAGGGCATCCCGGCCGCGAAGGTCACGACAATCGGCAAGGGCAAGACGCAGCCCGTGGCGACCAACAAGACGAAGGAAGGCCGCCAGAAGAACCGCCGCGTGGACATCGAGTTCAAGGGCGTCAAGCAATAACGCTTCCTGACCCGGCAGAAAACCCCGCTTCGGCGGGGTTTTTTGTTTAGGCTTCCCCCATGCGATCCATAGACACGCTGATCCGCGCCGCCCACGTGATCCCCGTGGAGCCGCGCGGCGTCCTGCACGACCACGCGGTCGCAGTGAAGGACGGGCGCATCGTCGCGGTGCTTCCGGCGAGCGAAGCGCAGCAGCAGTTCGACGCGCGCGAATCGGTACATCTCGAAAGCCACGCGCTCATCCCGGGCCTGGTCAACCTGCATTGCCATGCGGCGATGGCGTTGATGCGCGGCATGGGCGACGACACGCCGCTCATGGCGTGGCTGCAGGAGCACATCTGGCCCGCCGAGGCGAAGCACGTGAGCGACGAGTTCGTGCACGACGGAACGCTCGTCGCCATGGCCGAGATGCTGCGTGCCGGCGTGACCTGCGTGAACGACATGTACTTCTTTCCCGAGGCGTCGGCACGCGCGGCGCTTCGCATCGGTATGCGTGCGTCCCTCGGCGCCATCGCGATCGAATTCCCGAGCGCTTACGCGGCCGACGCGCACGAGTACCTGAAGAAGGGCCTCGCCACGCGCGACGCTTATCGCGGCGAGGCGCTGCTCACCTTCACCCTCGCCCCGCATGCGCCCTACACCGTGGGCGACGAGACGATGAAGCGCATCGCGGTGCTCGCCGAAGAGCTCGACCTGCCGATCCATTGCCATGTCCACGAGACGCGCAGCGAGATCGAGCAGTCGCTCGCGCAACACGGCGTGCGCCCGCTCGAGCGCCTGCGCAGGCTGGGCATCGTGGGCCCGAGGCTCGTCGCCGTGCATTCGGTGCATCTCGAGGAGCACGAGCTCGATCTCATGGCGCGCGAGAACGTGAGCGTCGCGCACTGCCCGTCGTCGAACCTCAAGCTCGCGAGCGGGATCGCCCCGGTGGCCGCGATGCGCTCGCGCGGCATTCGCGTGGGCGTGGGCACCGACGGCGCCGCGTCCAACAATCGGCTCGACGTGATGACGGAGACGCGAACGGCGGCGCTCCTCGCCAAGGGCGCGAGCGGCGACGCGCAAGCCGTGCCCGCCGCCGAGGCGCTCGAGATGGCGACGATCGAAGGCGCGCGCGCCCTCGGCCTCGAGAATCGCACCGGCTCCATCGTCCCCGGCAAGGCCGCCGACCTCACCGCAATCGACCTCGCCTCCATCGAGACGCAGCCGTGCTTCGACCCCCTGTCGCACCTCGTGTATGCGGCGAGCCGCGAGCACGTGACGCACGTGTGGGTCGACGGGCGTTCGCGCGTTACCGGACGTAGAATCGAAGGGCTCGATGAGGGCGACATCGCCGACAAGGCCCGCTGGTGGGCCAAGCGGCTCGCACCATGAATACCGATACGGCCCCGAACGTCGATCCGGCCGAGCTCGCGAAGTTCAGCGCGCTCGCACACCGCTGGTGGGACCCCACGAGCGAATTCCGGCCGCTGCACGAGATCAATCCGCTGAGGCTCGCGCACATCGAGCGGCTGGCCGGCGGCCTCAAGGGCAAGCGCGTGGTGGACGTGGGCTGCGGCGGCGGCATCCTCGCCGAGGCGATGGCCACCAAGGGCGCGATCGTCACCGGCATCGATCTCGCCGACAAGCCCCTCAAGGTGGCGATGCTGCATCGCATGGAAACGGGAAGCGCGGTGGACTATCGCCTCGTCTCGGCCGAAGACCTCGCGCGGGAATCGCCCGGCTCGTTCGACCTCGTGACCTGCATGGAGATGCTCGAGCACGTTCCCGATCCGCCCTCCACCATCCGCGCGTGCTCACAGCTCGCGAAGCAAGGCGGCCAGGTGTTCTTCTCCACGATCAACCGCAATCCCAAGTCGTTCCTCTTCGCGATCGTGGGCGCCGAGTACGTGCTCAAGCTCCTGCCCAAGGGAACGCACGAGTACGAGCGTTTCATCCGTCCCTCGGAGCTGACGCGCGCCTGCCGCGAAGCGGGCCTCACGGTCACCGACCTCACGGGCATGACCTACAACCCGATCACGAAGGTGTACTCGCTCGGCCGCGACGTGGACGTGAACTATCTCCTCGGGACCGTCCGTGATTGACGCGGTGCTCTTCGATCTGGATGGCACGCTCGCGGACACGGCGCCCGACATGGCCCGCACCGTGAACGCGATGCGCGTGCGCCGGGGCCTCGATCCGGTGCCGCTCGCGAAAGTGCGTCCCTTCGTTTCCCGCGGCGCGCGCGGAATGATCATGTCGGCCTTCGAGATCACCACCGAGCATCCGGAGTACGCCTCCATGCGGGAAGAGTTCCTGGACCTCTACGCGGGGAACCTTTGCGTGGATACTTGTCTGTTCCCTGGAATGGACGACCTGCTCGTGGACCTGGAGAGCCGCGCCATCGGCTGGGGCGTGGTGACCAACAAGTTCGAGCGCCTGGCGCGGCCCGTCATGGCGGGCCTCGGCCTGGGCGAGCGCGCGGCCGTCATCGTGGGGGGCGACACCTGCGCGCGGGCCAAGCCCTTCCCCGATCCCCTCCTGCACGCCGTGGCCACGATGGGTGTCGCGCCGATGAATGCGATCTACGTGGGCGACGACGAGCGCGACGTGCAGGCCGCGCGCGCCGCGGGCATGCCCGTGGTCGCCGCCGCGTATGGATACCTGGGCGACGGTCCGCCTCCCTCGCTCTGGGGAGCGGATGCCGTCGTGAACTCACCTGCCGCATTGCACGCCTGGATCCGGGAGCACTGAGATGAACGCACCTTCGCCGTCACGCCGCCGCCTTCTGCAAGCCCTGGCCGCGGCCCCCGTCGCCGCTTCGCTGCCGTCGCTCGCCGTCGAGGGCGAGCCCAATCGATTGCTGGTGCTCGTGTTCCTCTGGGGCGGCAACGATTGCTACAACACGTGGGTCCCGTACGCGAACGATCTCTATCGCCAGGTGCGCCCCACGATCGCGATCCCGCGCGATGCCGTGCTCAAGGTCACCGACTCGCACGGATTCCATCCGTCGCTCGCACCGCTCATGCCGATGTGGGAAGGCAAGGAACTCGCGTTGGTGCAGGGCATCGGTTACGCAGCCGGCACACAGCAGCACTTCCGCGACGGCGACACGGCCTTCACCGGCTGCGACGGCTCCGAGTATTCGGTGGACGGCTGGGTCACGCGCGCGATCCGCAAGCGCGCCCGCACGGGCGGCGAGGATGCGATCGCCTTCGACGTGCTCGACGTGCGCGCGGCCGATCCCATGGGGCCGTTCCGCGGCGGGTCGCTCGGCTGCGTGCAGGTGTATTACGCGCAGGACCTGCTCGGCACGCGGCACATCGACAAGTGCGTGTTCGAGGCGAACGATCGCGGACGCGCGCATCTCGCGGCCTATCCCGGCGCGCTGCCCGCGGTGCCGCTCAAGACGAATTTCCCGACGGATCCCTTCGGCACGGCGATGCGCGCGGCCGTGGAGCTCGCGTCGATCGACCGCAAGCTTCCGGTGATCCACGTGGCGCTGAACGGCCTGGACGAGGACAAGCACCACTCCGTCGATTGCCACTGGAACCAGCTCAAGTTCCACGGCGATGCGCTCTCGCGGCTGGCGAACGGGCTCGCGGCGCTGCGCGAGGGCCTGAAGGAGATCGGCCGCTGGGACGAGACGCTCGTCGCGACCTACGACGAGTTCGGACGCTGCCCCACGGAGAACGAGGACCATGGCACGCACCACGGCCTCGCATCGGTGCACTTCGTGATGGGCGGGCGCGTGAAGGGCGGTCTCATCGGCGAAGCGCCCGAGGTGCGCAACATGTTCCCGCACATCGGCGGACCCATGCCCACGATCGATACGCGAAGGCTCTGGACGACGGTCGCGAAGCAGTGGTGGAACGCGGACACGTCGGGGCTATTCAGCAAGCAGCACCAGGCGTTGGATCTCCTGCGGGCATAATGCCCGTGGATGGTTCCAACCCATAGCCGCCTCGAGGCGGCCCTCCTAAAGCCCGCGCTGCAACGCGCGTTCACGGTCGTCTTCTCCGCGGCGGGCCTGGCATCGGCCGCATGGATGACCTCGATGCTTGTCGCAGCGTCGGGAATGCCCGGGACCGAGGCCACCGATCCGCTCTCCAGGCGCGTCGAGCTCGCCTCCGAGATCATGCTGATTGCGATGCTCGCTCTCGCAGGAGCGCTGGGCCTGTACCTCGCGGCGAAGGGCCATCGCCGGACCTTGCCCCGCCTGCTGGGCAGCGCCTGCGCCGGACTCGCGGGCATGGGCATCCTCTTCGGGATGCGGCTCTACTTCGCGGGCCCGGGCCACGCGGAAAGAGCGATCGCCGCCCAACACTCCATGGAATTGATCATCGTCCTGTTCCTGGTGGCGGTGTTCGCGATGGCCGTGTGGATGTTCAGCGTCATGAAGTTCCTGGTCTATTTTCCGAAGCCGGTGACGCTGCTCGACCAGCGATTCGAGCGGCGCTCCCTCGGGATCTTCGCCTTCGATTCGTTCGGCGCGCGGGGGCTTCGCCCGCTCCTGTCCGCGCAGTCCGCCGCGCTCGCGATCGGCCTGGCGCTGATCGCGGCCATCGACGCGAGCCTCGATCGCCTGACCTCCGAGCTCTGGAACGACGCGAGCCTCTACCTGCTCTGCTGGGGACCCTTCGCGATCGTGAGCGCCAAGCAGCGGCTCCTCGTCGAGGAAGACCGCCGGGCGATCCGCTGGGTGCTGCTCGGCCAGACCCTCTGGCTCGCGGTCTTC
Source organism: Usitatibacter sp. (assembly GCA_035501715.1). Classification (GTDB taxonomy): domain Bacteria; phylum Pseudomonadota; class Gammaproteobacteria; order Burkholderiales; family Usitatibacteraceae; genus Usitatibacter. Next base: position 2,014 of record DATJVS010000130.1, on the reverse strand, counting down.
CTGGCCTCGTGCCTCGCCCTCATCGCGCTGCTGGGCTCGGACGTCCTGAAGTTCGCGAACTGGAACGATTCGAGCGCGTTCGCGAAAGGCTTCTTCGGATTCTTCTACGCGGGATTCGTGATCGCGCTGATGCTGGCGCTCGCCGTGTCGATCTTCTACGACGGCACGCTCGATCCCGACCTCATCATCCGCAGGACGTGGCTCCTCGCGGCCGTGGGCCTCATCTCGGGAAGCCTCTTCGTCGTGCTCGAGAGGCTCCTCGCCACCGCGATCGCCGGGTGGCTGAACGTCTCGGCGGTGAACGCGCTCACGATCGTCGCGGCCATCACCGCGGCGTTCGTCTATCCGGCGCGCCACCTGATCGAGACGCGCGTGAAGGGCGCGCTCGAGCGCTGGCACGCGGCCAACGCGATCGCCGACGGAGTCCGGCGAGAGGCCGTGATCGTGTTCGCCGACCTCTCCGGCTACACGGCCCTCACCGAGCGCAACGAGCGCGAGGCCCTGATCATGGCGGCGATCTTCCATCGCGACGCGCAGAGAATCGGCGCGGCGCAAGGCGGCAAGCTGATCAAGACCATCGGCGACGCGGTGATGCTCAGTTTTCCCGAGGTGGATGCCGCCCTGCGCGCCGTGATCGAGCTGAAGCGCGCCTTCCGCGAGCACGTGACCGCGATGTCGATGGAGCCGCTCATGATCCACGCGGCGCTGCACCACGGCGAAGTCGTGGAATCGCCGAGCGGGGACGTCTTCGGATCCACGGTGAACCTCGCGGCGCGACTGCTGGGCGCGGCGGGCACGCACGACATCGTCGCGAGCCGCGCCGCGCTCGAGCGGGCCTCGCAGGCGCAGGGCGCGGAGTTCATCGGCTCCAGGACGTTCAAGAACGTCTCGCTGCCCGTGGACTGCTTCCGGGTGCCCGAGCCCGCGGGCGCTTGATCTCGCCGGCGCCCGACCCCACGTATAATTGCACTTGCAGCACCGATCACCACGGGGGCGACCCGGTTTCGACGTGGGCACTGAAGCACTGCAGGGCATGCCGAGGGGTGGAGCACCTCGTTAATCCAACCGCAAACAATCTAGTTGCGAACGACGACAACTACGCTCTGGCGGCCTAATACCCGCTGGACTCTGCTCCGGGCCTGCTCATGGGGCCGGGTGGTGAAGTAAGCAGCACGCCACGGCAGAGTCATTTTCATGAGATCGCTTTCGATGGGGCCGCTTCATCGATAGCTAAACAATAGGTGGCTCAGCATCGTCCAGCTCGCCGGTCTGCGGGACGGTGGTTAAACCAAATGGCCTGGCTAAGCATGTAGAACTGCATGTGGAAGGCTTACGGACGGGGGTTCGATTCCCCCCGCCTCCACCAACAAGGAAAAACCGGGGTCTGGCCCCGGTTTTTTTCTAGCCTTGGGCGTCGATCAGGTTCTTCGCGCGCCTCTCCGCCTCGCCCAGCGCTTCGTTCACCCGTCCCTTGCCCTCGCCCAGCGCGCGGCCCTTCACCACCTCGCCGTCGATTGTCGAGACGCCGATGTACTTTCCGCTCGGGATCTTCGTCGCGGCGATCTTGACCTGCTTGCCCTTGTATTCGAACTCCCGCGTATTGCTCAAATGCGTGTCTCCTTGTTATCGGCAAAGGCAGTCCACGAAGTGTAGCAGCGCGAGCCCTCAGGCGGCGCCTCCCGCCGCGCGCGCCGAGGACCACGCCCACTGGAAATTGAATCCGCCGAGGTGCCCCGTCACATCCACGCACTCGCCGATGAAGTAAAGACCCTTCACGTTGCGCGCCTCCATCGTGTCGGGTGAGAGCCCGCGCGTATCGATACCTCCCAGGGTGACCTCCGCCTTGTTGTAGCCGAGCGTCCCCGAGGGCTGGATCTTCCAATCGGTGAGCGATCGCGCGGCGCGTTCGAGAACGTCGGGACTCATCTGCGCGATCGGCATGTCCAGCTCGTGCGCGGCGCACCAGCGCTGGGCCACTCGCTTGGGCATGCGCTCCGCAAGCAGCGTCGAGAGT
>DATJVS010000129.1:0-4029 GCA_035501715.1 Usitatibacter sp. | reverse complement strand
GAGGCCTTCAGGAAATCACGGCGCGTGAAGTCGAAAGTGTCCATGGCTCACGCTCCTTTCCGCGAGGCGACGTCCTGGATCGCAGCCTTGATGCGCGGATAGGTTCCGCAGCGGCAGATGTTGCCGGACATCGCGTTGTCGATGTCCTGGCTCGAGGGCTTCTTGTTGCTTGCAAGGAGCGCCGCGGCCGACATGATCTGGCCCGCCTGGCAGTAGCCGCACTGCGGCACGCCATGCGCGCGCCACGCCTCCTGCAGCGCGTGCTTGCCGTGGGGATCGAGCCCTTCGATTGTCGTGACCTTCTTTCCGTTCACCGCGCTCATCGGCGTGAGGCAGGAACGCGCGGCACCTCCGTCGATGTGGACCGTGCATGCGCCGCACAGCGCGATGCCGCATCCGAATTTGGTGCCCGTCATCTGCAGCACGTCGCGCAGGTACCAGAGCAGGGGCATTTCGGGATCGCCGTCGAACGTCTGCGGCTTCCCGTTTACGGTCAGCGAAACCATGATGGGTGACTCCTCGAAGGTGGGTAGGAAGGGCGCCTCTGGCGAGCGCCTTCATGAACCCAATCTAGACCTTCGCCGGGCGCATTACAACCGAGCGGAACGCCCCTCGAATCGCACGACGTCGCGCTCGGAGTTGAGCTTGAAGAAGGCCGCCGACTGCTCGAGGCGCGATGCCTGCTTGCGCAGGCCCTCGGCGGAAGCGGCCGAGTGCGCGACCATCGCCGCGTTGTCCTGCGTCACGCGCTCGAGGTTGCTCATGGCCTGGCTCACCTGGGCGATGCCGGCGTTCTGCTCGTGCGTCGTGTGGGCGATGTCGGCGATGCTCTGGGTCACGGCGTTCACGCTGGAGATGACCTGCGACATCGTGCCGCCCGCCTGGCCCGCGAGCCTGGCGCCCGTGTCGATTCGACCGACGGAGGCGCCGATCAGTCCCTGGATTTCCTTCGCGGCTTCGGCGCAGCGCTGCGCGAGCAGGCGCACTTCCGCGGCGACCACGGCGAAGCCGCGGCCCTCGGAGCCCGCGCGCGCCGCTTCCACGGCGGCGTTCAGGGCGAGCAGGTTCGTCTGGAACGCGATCGTGTTCACGACGTTGGTGATGTCGGCGATCTGGCGCGCCGAAGACTGGATCTCGCCCATGGTGGCCGCGACCTGGTCCACGAGCTTGCCCGCTTCGCCCGCGATGCGCGAGGCCGACCCGGCCTGGTCGTTGGCGTTCTTCGCGTTGCCGGCGTTCTGCTTGATCGTCGAGACGATCTCCTCGAGCGAGGCGCTGGTCTGCTCGAGGGTGGAGGACTGCTCCTCGGTGCGATTGGACAGGTCCGCGCTGCCGCGCGCGATGTCCGAGGAATCCTCGAGCACGGCGAGCCCCGCCTCGCGAAGCTCCGCGGCGATGCGCCGCAGGCTCTCCTGCATGCGCGCGAGCGAGCTCACGAGCGCGGTGACCTCGTCGTTGCCGCCCGGGGCGAAATCGGTGGTGAGGTCGCCCGAGGCGATGCGCTCGGCGCCCTGGCGCGCGGCTTCCACGGGCGCGATGATCGAGCGCGATACGAGGAGCGCCGCGACGATGGCCACGACGAGGCCCGCGCCCATGAGCACGACCACGAGCAGGCGCACTCGCGTGACGGTGCCCAGCGCGTCGGTGCGCGCTTTCTCCAGGCTCGACTGCTGCAACGCCACGAACGAATGCACGGCCGACGAGTATTCGTTGGCCATGGGCACGAGATCGCTCTTGATGAGCGAGTTCATGTCGTCGCCGTAGGCCTTGTGCTCCATGAGCGAGGCGACCTTGTCGTCGTACTTCTTTCCGGAGGCGATGACCTCGTCGAGGAGCTTCCTGCCGGGGCCGGGCGCCGTGAGCATTGCGATGCGCGATTGCAGGTTGCGAATGTCGGCCTGCCCTTGCCGGACGCCTTCCTGCATGCGCCTGGCGATCACCTCGTCGCTGAACTGCAGCACGGCCGCCGTGCGCACGAGGTTGGTGGAGATGCTCTTGTCCAGGTCGGCGGCGAGCGACAGGCGCGCGGCCTCCTCCGAGACGAGGCCGTCGATGGTGGCTGCGAGGGAGCCCAGGCTCCAGGCGGAGACCGCGGCCGCGAGGCCGGCAAGGAAGACAACCGCGACGAAACCGATCGCGAGCCGCTGGCCCACGCCTACGGCGCGGATCCGGCTCGTGAAACCCCCCACCATGTCGAAGCCCCCGAGTGTTCTTTTGTCTTGCCGCCACCTTGCCATGAATCGCCGCGCGGCGAAGTGACCTGGGTCACTTGCAGGTTACCGATGGAATGGGCCATGCGCGAGGCATGTTGCCTTCTGTGACCGGGCGCCTCGGGGCGAGCGGAAAATGGCATCATCGGCCCATGGACACGAGACGAGCATTCGCGATCGCCGCTTGCCTGGCGCTTGCCGCGTGCGGCGGCAGCGGCGGAGGCGGTGGCGGCACTACCGGTGGCGGCACGGGCGGAACCACCACGCCCCCGCCGCCGCCCGCATACACGGACTCGAACACATACTCTTCGGGCGGCAGCTCGAGCCTCGCGTCGCCCAACGAGATCACCGCGGTCACGAAGCACTCGCTCGTCATCGGGACGAACACGCTCAACTACACCGCGACCGTGGGGCACCTCACGGCGATGACGCTCGCCAATCCCACGCCGGAAGCGTCGTTCTTCTACATCGCGTACACGCTCGATGGCGCGAGTCCCGGCACGCGGCCCGTCACTTTCTTCTACAACGGCGGCCCCGGATCGGCCACGGTGTGGCTGCACCTCGGTTCGTTCGGTCCCAAGCGGCTCGCGACCAACGCGCCGTCCACGGCCACGCCCACCCCGTTCGCCTTCGTGGACAACACCGAGAGCCTGCTCGACGTGAGCGACCTCGTGTTCGTGGACGCGGTCGGCACCGGGTTCTCGGAAGCGATCGCGCCGAACCTGAACCGCACGTTCTGGGGCACGGACGTGGATGCGCAGGTGTTCCGGGATTTCGTGATGCGCTACGTCGCGGTGAACGGCCGGACCTCGTCGCCCAAGTTCCTCTTCGGCGAGTCGTACGGCACGCCGCGCAGCTCGATCCTCGTGAACCTGCTCGAAAGCGCGGGCACGCAGATGACGGGCGTGGTGCTGCAGTCGTCGATCCTCAACTACAACAGCAATTGCGGCGTCTTCAACACGGTCACGATCAGCTGCTACGCCTACGTCCCGAGCTATGCGGCGGTGGGCGCGTGGCTCGGCCTCGTCACGCCGCCGCAGCCGGTCGCGCAGCTGCCCGCGTACATGGCCCTCATGCGGCCCTATGCGAGCAACGTGTACGACCCGGCGGTGCGCGCGTGGATGGCCGGCACCGCTCCTTCGGGAACCATCCTCACGCAGCTCGCGGCCGACACCGGAATGTCGGCCGGAAACTGGAACACGCACTTCAACATGGATCCCGGGTACTTCCACGACAACCTCGTCCCGGCATCCGTGATCGGCTTCTACGACGGGCGCATGGTCGCGCAGCGCGGCACGCCGCTCGCGGCCGACGACGATCCGTCGAGCACCTTCTACAACGATTCGTTTTCCTCGACGATCGTGTCGTATCTCTCGAACGACCTGCACTACACGACGCCGTCCACGTACACCATCTCCAGCAACGCGATCAACGTGTGGGACTTCAGCCATGCGGGCCTGCAATTCCCCGACACGGTCCCGGACCTCGCCGCGGCCATCGCGCAGAACCCGAAGCTCAAGGTCTTCTCGGCCAACGGCTACCACGACCTGGTGACGCCGTTCTACAACACCGAGGGCGACCTCGCGCGGCTGAGCGCGCCCAACGCGAACATCTCGGTCCATTTCTACGAGGGCGGCCACATGACCTACCTGGACGACGTGGGACGCCAGCAGGAGAAGGCGGAGCTCGCGGCGTTCTACGCGAGCACGGCTTCGACGAAAGTCGCCGAAGCCGCGGTGCCCGCCGCGCCGTCGCAGCCGTTCGTCGAGACGCCGCGCCCGACGGGCACCATGCCGGCGGCGGCCTTCGAGATGAAGCT
>DATJVS010000128.1:0-3174 GCA_035501715.1 Usitatibacter sp. | reverse complement strand
GGGCTACGCTGCGCCCACGAGCATACGCGGCGACCACATCACCGCCGACGGGCGCACGTTCCGCTACGTCGATTCCGAGTCCATCGCCTCGAATCCCGCGAACGCGCCGCCGTTCGCGTCGCTGCCGGGCCATCTCGTCGCCGTCGACGGCTACGCGGGCGCGATGGTGATCGCGGGCACGTCCTTCGGCACCGCGGCCTCGGGCGTGCGTGCCGACTCGGGGACCTTCGCCGCCGCTTCGGGCTGGATCCTCGTGGATTCGTCCGATGCGTCGCGCTTTCCGCCGCGCGCAGCTTCCGATGGATCGCTCTCGGCCGCGGAGGTGACGACGCTGCTGAACGACGCGATCGCCATCGCGCACCGCGCGCGCGGGCAGATCCGCATTCCCCTGGGATCGAGCGCGGAAGTGACGATGACCGTGGTCGATACCAACGGCGAGATCCTGGGCCTCGTGCGCACGGCCGACGCGCCGATCTTCGGCATCGACGTGGCGGTGCAGAAGGCGAGGACCGCGATGTTCTTCTCGAGCCCCGACGCCGCCACGGCATTGATGGCGGCGCCGCCCGCGCAGTACCTCTCCAACCTGGGAAGCGCGTCGATCGGCGGATACGTCGATCGCATGCGCACGTTCCTCGGCGATCCCGCGGCGCTCACGGGCAACGTCGCCTGGAGCGACCGCGCCATCGGCAACATCCACCGCCCGTTCTTTCCCGACGGCATCGACGGCACGCCGCCCGGCGCGCTTTCCACGCCGATCGCCTCGTGGAGCCCGTTCAACGTGGGCTTCCAGCTCGACCTTTCCTACAACCAGCTCGTGAAGGGGGTGTTGGGCGATACCTCGACGGGCTGCGCGGGGCGCCTGCAGGCGGGCGCAACGCCCGTCGCGGCCGACACCGGCATCCCTCAGCTTCGCAACGGCGTGCAGATCTTCCCGGGCTCGGTGCCCATCTATCGGGGCGCGAAACTCGTGGGCGCGATCGGCGTCTCCGGCGACGGCGTGGACCAGGACGACATGATCTCGTTCCTCGGCCTGGCGAACGCGGCGAAGGACCTGGGCACCGGCATCTCGAACGCACCCGCCGCGATACGCGCGGACACGCTCACGCCCATGGGGACGCGCCTTCGCTATGTGCAGTGCCCGCAGGCCCCGTTCAACGGATCGACGGACGAGAATGTCTGCGCGGGCCTTTAGCCTCATGGTCCTCTTCGCGATTCCGGCGCTCGCGCAGGAGAAGCCGTATCCGCCGCAGCCCAACCGCGACGAGGAGATCGTGCCGCGCCGCGCGGGGCCCAGCGAGCCGGAGAAGTATTTTCCGCCGCCGGTGGATCCGAGCCAGGTGCCGGCGCCCGCGCGGCTCGCGCCGCGCGAGACCCTTCCCGTGCCCGACCGCTGGCGCATCATGCAGGCGCTGGGCTTCAAGCATCCGTGGTTCGATCCGTACGACCAGAACGTCCTCAAGGGCGACCTGCCCGTGGGCGACGACCCGTGGTTCCAGGAGCATTTTCCCGATCTCGCGCGCCGCATGGGCAGCGAATGGTTCGTGAATTTCGGCGCGGTCTCCGACACGCTCATGGAGTTCCGCAGGCTGCCTACGCCCGTCGGGCCGCAGACCACGCAGCGGCCCGGCGAATACGACGTCTTCGGCCAGGGGAAGCAATCGACAGTCGCCGAGACGTTCATCTTCTCGATGTCGCTCATCAAGGGCGACACGACGTTCCGGCCGCCCGACTACGAGTTCCGCTTCACTCCAGCGATCAACGTGAATCGCTCGGAGGTGGAGGAGGTGAGGGCGCTTCGCATCGATCCGCGCGAGGGCACCACGCGAAACGACAGCCACTTCGCGGTGCAGGAGCTCTATGCGGACATGCACCTGCGAAACGTGTCGGATCGATACGACTTCGACTCGATCCGCGTGGGCATCCAGCCGTTCAACGCCGACTTCCGCGGGTTCCTCTTCCAGGACCAGCCCCTCGGCGTGCGCCTCTTCGGCGACCGCGACAACAACCAGTGGCAGTACAACCTCGCGTGGTTCCGGCGCATCGAGAAGGACACCAACTCGGGCCTGAACGACCTGGGCGCGGCGCTGCGCAAGGACGATCTGTTCGTGGCAAACCTTTATCGCCAGGATCTCCCGTGGCCCGGTTTCACGTCCCAGGCGACTGTGATCGTGGACGTGAACAAGGAAGGCGACGGCCAGTACTACGACCGCAACGGCTTCCTCGTGCGCCCGGCGGTCGTGGGCGACTCGCGCCCGCACGACTACACGGTGACTTACGTGGGCTACAGCGGCGACGGCCACATCGGTCGATGGAACCTGTCAGCGTCGATCTACGGCGCGTTCGGCCACGACACCCACGGCGAGATCGCGCAGAAGCCACAGACGATCCGCGCGGGATTCGCCGCGGCGGAGCTGTCGCGCGACTTCAGCTGGGTGCGCCTGCGCCTGAACGCCCTCTACCAGTCCGCCGACAAGGATCCGTACGACGGCAAGGCCACGGGCTTCGACGCGATCCTCGAGAACCCGCAGTTCGCCGGCGCCGAGACGAGCTTCTGGATCCGCCAGGCGGTGCCGCTCGTGGGCGGCGGCGGCGTCGCGCTCTCGGGGCGCAACGGCGTTCTCGCGAGCCTTCGCTCGTCGAAGGACGAGGGGCAGTCGAACTTCGTGAACCCGGGCCTCGAGCTCATCGGCGCTGGCGCGGACTTCGACGTGACGCCGCTCGTGCGCGCCATCGGCAACGTCTCCTACCTGCGCTTCGGCGACACGACGGTGCTGGGCGTGCTGCGCAACCAGGTGCCGCCCGCGAAGGAGATCGGCTGGGACATCTCCGCGGCGGTCCAGTGGCGCCCGTACATGAGCCAGAACATCGTGGTGAACTTCTCCGCCGCCGCGCTGCTGCCTGGAAAGGGATTGAAGCAGCTGTACGACGAAGACCAGCGCGGGCCGCAGTACTCGGTCCTCGGCAACGTGATCCTCACCTTCTGACGATGACGCGATCCGCATTCATCCTGGTCCTCGTCCTCGCGTCCCCCGCGGCAGCGCTCGGTGCAGCCTTTCCGCCCGCACCCGAATCGCAGACCGTCGAGCAGGCGCACGCGAAGAGCGTGGGCTGCATGAGCTGCCACACGGCGACGGACCGGCACACGATGCACCAGAACCCGGGCGTGATCCTGGG
>DATJVS010000127.1:0-12029 GCA_035501715.1 Usitatibacter sp. | reverse complement strand
GCGCGCGAGCTCGTTCACGGCGGTCGTGACCAGGCGCGCGCCCGAGGCGCCCAGCGGATGTCCGAGCGCGATGGCGCCGCCGTTGGGATTCACGTGCGGCGCGTCGTCGGCGACACCGAGATCGCGCAGCACCGCGAGGGCTTGCGATGCGAACGCTTCGTTCAGCTCGATCACGTCCATCTTCGCGATCGGCAGTCCCAGGCGCGCGAGGAGCTTCTTCGATGCGGGCGCCGGTCCCATGCCCATGATCCGCGGCGCGACGCCCGCCGAGGCCATGCCAAGGATGCGCGCGCGTGGCGTGAGGCCGTTCTTCTTCGCGGCCTCCTCGGATGCGACGATCAACGCGCACGAGCCATCGTTCACGCCCGACGCATTGCCCGCGGTGACGGTGCCGTCGTCGCGCACGATGGGCTTCAACTTCGCGAGCGCCTCCATCGAGGTCTCGCGCGGATGCTCGTCCTTCGCGATGACGGCGGGATCGCCCTTCTTCGCCGGCAACGTGACGGGAACGATCTCCTCGGCGAGCGCACCGCTCGCCTGCGCGGCAAGGGCGCGCTGCTGCGAGCGAAGCGCGAAGGCATCCTGGTCGGCGCGCGAGACCTTGAAGTCGTGCGCGACGTTCTCGGCGGTCTCCGGCATCTGGTCCACGCCGTACTTCGCCTTCATCTTCGGGTTCACGAAGCGCCAGCCGATCGTCGTGTCGTACACGGCGTTGGCTCGCGAGAACGCGCTCTCGGCCTTGGGCATCACGAACGGTGCGCGCGACATGCTCTCCACGCCTCCCGCGATGCCGATCTGCGAGTCGCCGGCGCGGATCGCGCGAGCGAGCTGGCCGACGGCCTCCATCCCCGAGCCGCAGAGGCGATTCACGGTGGCTCCCGGCACCTCGATCGGGATGCCCGCGAGCAGGAGTGCCATGCGCGCCACGTTGCGGTTGTCCTCGCCCGCCTGGTTCGCGCAGCCGTAGATCACGTCGTCCAGCGCGGACCAATCCATGCGCGGATTGCGCCGCGCGAGCTCGGCGATCGGGATCGCGGCGAGGTCGTCGGCGCGCACCGTGGAGAGCGCGCCCGCGTAGCGCCCGAAGGGCGTTCGGATCGCGTCGCAGATGAAGGCTTCACTCATGGATGTTCAGCTCCGATGCGGCCTGCCTGAGCGCCGGCAGGAAGGTGCGCCTGAATTCGACGAGGGGAAGGCGCGAGGCCTGGCTGCTCGCGTTCATGGCCGAGCAGATCGTGCCGCGCGAGTCGAGGATCGGCACGGCGATGGAGCGCAGGCCGATCTCGAGCTCCTCGTCCACGATGGAGAAGCCGTCCTTGCGGACGTTCTCGATCACCGACCGCAGGTGCTCGCGCGAGGTCACGGTGTGCTGCGTATAGCGAACGGGCTGCACGCGGGCGAGGTACTGCTTGAGCTCCTCGGGCGGCATCGCGGCAAGCAGCACCCGGCCCAGCGAGGTGCAATACGCGGGCAGGCGGCTGCCGACGTTGAGGTCCACGGCCATCAGGCGGCGCGTCGTCTTCGATCGGGCGACGTACACGACCTCGTCGGCCTCGAGCACGGCCATGGACGAGGATTCGTGCAGCTTGTCGGAGAGCGCGTCGAGGACCGGTTGCGCGAGGGTGACCATGGGGATCGACGAGAGGTACGCGTAGCCCAGGCTCAGCACCTTCGGGCGCAGCGTGAACGTTCGCCGATCCGGGTCGTGGCCCACGTAGCCCAGCCTCGTGAGCGTGTGCAGGGCGCGCCGCACGGCGGCGCGGGGGATCTCGGTCCGCACGGAGATCTGCGAGATCGATTGGTGGGGCCGCTGCTGCGAGAAGGCCCGCAACACCGCGAGCCCGCGCGCCAGGGAGGCCATGAAGTCCGGGTCTGATGCCATTTCGCAACAGTGTTCGATAACCGCACACTCTGTCAATAATCGCACTTGACCTTACACGGGGTGCGGGTTCAAATGCCCCAGCGGTACACAAAGCAGAAAGAACCAAGAGGAGGAGGCGGGATGCGAAGGATCCTTCTGGCCGCGATAGGCGTTGCGTTCGCAAGCGCGGTCGCGGCGCAGGACGTGAAGATCGGCATGGTCGCCCCGTTCTCGGGCCCGCAGGCCGACTACGGCAAGCAGATGGAAGCGGGCATGAAGGCCTGGATGAAGCTGCACGGCGACGCGGTCGCCGGGCACAAGATCCAGATCCTCGTCCGCGACACCGGCGGACCCAATCCGGAAGTCGCCAAGCGCCTCGCGCAGGAGCTGGTCACGCGCGACAAGGTGGACTTCCTCGCGGGCTTCGGCTTCACGCCCGAGGCGATGGCCTCGGCGGCGGTGGCCACCGAAGCCAAGACCCCGATGATCGTCATGAACGCCGCCTCGTCGGTGGTCACGACCAAGTCGCCCTACATCGCGCGCTTCTCGATGACGCTGCCGCAGGTTTCGGCGCCCATGGCCACGTGGGCCGCGAAGAACGGGATCAAGAAGGTGTACACGCTCGTCGCCGACTACGCGCCGGGCGTCGATTCGGAGAAGGCGTTCAGGGAGACCTTTACGGCCGCGGGCGGGACCGTGGTTGATTCCGTCCGCGTGCCGCTTCGCAATCCGGATTTCGCGCCGTTCGTCCAGCGCATCAAGGACGCGAAGCCCGACGCCGTGTTCATGTTCGTGCCCGCCGGCGAGCAGAGCATCGCCTTCATGAAGGCCTTCGAGGAGCGCGGCCTCGCCAAGGACGGCATCAAGGTGATCGCCACGGGCGACCTCACCGACGACGACGTGCTCCAGACCATGGGCGAGTCCGTGCTCGGAGTGATCACGAGCCACCATTACTCCGCCGCGCACGATTCGCCCGAGAACAAGGCCTTCCTCGCCGCGTTCAAGCAAGTCGCGGGAGGCCTGCCGCGGGCCAACTTCATGGGCGTGGCCGGATTCGACGGCATGGCCGCCGTGGCCGAGGTCGTGAAGAAGGTGGGCGTCCCCGTCGACGGCGACAAGGCGATGGAGGTGCTCAAGCAGGTGAAGCTCATGAGTCCCCGGGGGCCGATCGCCATCGACCCGGCGACTCGCGATATCGTGCAGACGGTGTACATTCGTCGCGTGCAAAAAGTGGGCGGTGAGTACTACAACGTCGAGTTCGATAAGTTTCCGGACGTGAAGGACCCGGGCAAATAAACGAACCCCTCTGGGAGAGGAGAAAAAGATGAGGAAGCTCCGACTTCTTGCCGCGGTTGCCGGCGCGCTGGCGTGCCAGGCCCAGGCGGCCCCGGACAGCGTGGTGGAAATGTACGGAACCGCGATGCCGTTCCTGGACGATGCGAAGACCACCGGCGCGACCCAGGCGGTTCCCGCGGACAGGCCCACGATGATCGGCTCGTCCGCCTACACAGGCGTGAACGATGCGCCGAGAACGCGCATCTCGGCGGGCACGAGCAACATCGGCTGGCGCGGCTATGAGCAGCTGAACAGCGATACGCGCCTGGTCTGGCAGCTGGAGAGCGCATTCCAGGTCGACCAGAACACCGGCCCGGGACATGCCAACAGGAATTCGAAAGTGGGCATCGCCAGCAACACGTGGGGTGAGCTCAATATGGGGATGTGGGATACCCCCTATAAGTTCATCAACCTCGCGATCAATCCGTTGCGGGCGGGATATGTGTTCGACTACACGCCGATCATGGGCAACCCCGGCATGGGTGTGCCCGCTACCACGACCCAATCCACGCGCATCGGCTCCAAGCCCGACGCCGCGTTCGACAAGCGTGCCGGCAACATGGTGCAGTGGTGGTCGCCCAAGTGGAACGGGTTCTCCTTGCGCGTGGGCTACTCCGTAGCCGAGGGTACGGGGATCGTCGCGACGGGTGGCCCGAACGCCAGGCCGGATATCTGGTCGGCCAACGTGATCTGGGATATCGGAGGCCTGAGCCTGCGCTATGCGTGGGAGCAGCACCGCGACTACTTCGGCCTTTCGCAACTGGGTGGCGGCGCCGCAGGAACGAGCACCAACACCGGCTCGAAGGACACCGGCAACAAGGTCACCGCGATCTGGAAATTCGGCAACACCCGGATTGCCGGATCGTACGAGATGCTCAAGTACCACAACGACGACACCGTGGCCGGGCACGTGGGCGAGTACAAGCGCAACGCCTACTACGTGCTGCTCGAGCAATCCTGGGGCCCGCACGTGATCTGGGGTTCGTTCTCCCAGGCCGCCGACGGCGACTGCACCGTGGTGGGCGGCGCGTCGTGCGTGACGAGCAATCTCGGTGCGAACTACTTCGCCGGCGGCTACATCTACCACTTCTCGAAGCGCACCGACGGCTACATCACCTATTACGAGCTCAACAACAAGGAGTCGGGCCAGTACTCGGTGCAACCGACGGTGGGCACGGCTGCAGCGATCGCCCCGGGCGCCGACATCAAGGCCTTCGGCGTGGGCCTGCTGCATATCTTCTGACCTGATTCACCGCCAGCCCCGCGGGGCTGCGTTCACTCCGACACGGCGGAGGTCCCATGGGCCTTCGCCGTTTTCTCTTGGAGCTGCCGCAGCGTCGCGAGCTCCTGCGCCGTGGGCGCCGCCGTCGTCGCGAGCGGCGAGGCGACCTTGAGATCCCACGCCGTGTTCGCGCGCGCCTCCTCGACCGTGATGCCCGGATGGATCGCCACGAGCGTGAGCTCGCGCGTGACCGGGTCGGGCGCGAGCACTCCCATGTCGGTGATGACGGCCGTGGGGCCCGCGCCGCGCGCGCCCGACTTCGCGCGCGAGTCGCCTCCGTCCAGGTGCCCCACCGACGTCAGGAAGTCGAGGCGTGAGACGAAGCTTCGCTTCGTCTGCCTGATGATGATCCAGGTCTCCTTCGCGTTGGAGGCGATCTCCGGCGCGCCGCCGGCGCCGGGAAGCCGCACCTTGGGCTTCGCGTAGTCGCCGCCGATCACCGTGGTGTTGATGTTGCCGAAGCGATCGACCTGCGCGGCGCCGAGGAATCCCACGTCCACGCGACCGCCCTGGAGCCAGTAGCGGAAGATCTCGGGCACGGACACCACGGTGTCCGCGTGTTCCGCGAGCTCACCGTCGCCGATTGACAGCGGCAGCACGTCGGGCTTGGCGCCGATCGTGCCCGACTCGTAGATGAGGACCACGTCGGGCGCGTGCGTGAGGCGCGCGAGGTTGGCGGCGGCCGAGGGCAGGCCGATACCGACGAAGCACACGGTGCCGTTCTTCAGGCGGCGTGCGGCCTCGATGGTCATGATCTCGCTGGGCGTGTAGCTCATCGCGCCGTGGCGGAGACGGCGAGCCCCGCCGATTTCATGAACTCGCCGTGGGTCTTCGTGCCGAGCACGTGCTTCTTCATCCATTCGAGGAACGTGTCGCGCTCGCGCGAGATCGCGTCCCACGCCCTGCAGAAGGCATTGTCGCGGCCGTAGTAGCCATGCGCGTAGCTGGGATGCGCGCCACCGGGCACCTCGCACACGGCGTTCACCACCCAGTGGGGGATGAAGCACGCGTTCATGGGCGCCTCGAGGTCGTCGACGATCTCCTCGACCGTGACGATGGCGCTCCTCGCCGCGAGCACCGCTTCCTTCTGGATGCCCACGATGCCGGTGAGGAGCACGTTGCCCTTGCGATCGGCCTTCTGCGCGTGGATCACGGTAACGTCGGGATTGATCGCGGGCGTGGCGGCGAGCTTCTCGCCCGTGAAGGGGCACGCGATGGTCCGGATGTTTTCGTTGTGCTTCGGCAGATCCGAGCCCACGTAGCCGCGCAGCACCGAGAATGGCAGGCCCGAGGCGCCCGCCTGGTAGCGCCCCGCCATGTCCGCGTGGCTGTGCTCCTGGATCGCGAGCGGCCGGGGCCATTCGTTCTGTATCGCGTCGCGGAAGCGGTGGATGGATCCCACGCCGGGATTGCCGCCCCACGAGAACACGAGGCCTCGCGCGCAACCCATGCCGATCAGCTGGTCGTAGATGATGTCGGGCGTCATGCGAACGAGCATCAGGTCGCGCCGCGCCTGGCGGACTACCTCGTGGCCCGCGGCGAACGGGATGAGGTGCGTGAAGCCCTCCATCGCGACCGTCTGTCCATCCTTCACGAAACGCGACACCGCGTCCGCGAGGGGCATGATCTTCGCGCTCACCCGGGCAGTTCCTCCATACGCGTCCGAGTATACCGTCGCGAATGGCCGTCAACGCGGCGCCGGCTTCGCCTCGCTCGTGAATTTCGACCACCGTCGCGCTTCGGCCGCGAGGAAAGAGGAAAGCTCGGCGGGGTTCATCGCGCGGACCTCCACGCCCTGCGCGGCAAGGCGTTCGCGCAGGCCGGCCTCTGCGGTGATCGCCGCGACTTCGCGATTGAGCCGTTCGATTACCGCACCGGGCGTGCCCGAGGGCGCGACGAGGGCGTACCACGTCGAGATCTCGTATCCGGGAAGCGCCTCTCCGATGGCGGGAAGCGCCGGCAGCAATCGCGATCGTTTCGCGCTCGAGACACCCAGCCCGCGAAGCCTTCCGGACTCGACATACGGAATCATCGAGGGCAGGCCATTGAAGAAATACTGCACGTTGCCCGCGAGCAGGTCGATTACGGCGGGCCCCGATCCCTTGTAGGGCACCTCGACCGCGACGATCCCCGCCGTGCGGTTGAAGAGCTCCGCCGCGAGGCCCTGCGTCGTTTCCGGGCCGAGGGATGCGTAGTTGAGCGTGCCCGGCACCGATCGCGCGTAACGGATGAATTCCTCGAGGTTGGCGGCCGGCACGCTCGGGCTCACCACGAGCGCGAGCGGCGCAAGGCCGATCATCGCCACGGGCGTGAAGTCGCGTGACGCGTCGTAGCCATCGCCCGAGGACGTGATGAAGATCGGCGTGGCAAGGCCCAGCGTGTACCCGTCCTTCGCCGACGCGGCCACCGCGCGCATGCCGAGCACATTGGCGCCGCCGGCGATGTCCTCGACGGCCACTGGCTGTCCAAGGCGCGCGCCTAGTCGCTGGCCCACGAGGCGAGCGAGCAGGTCGGCGCCGCCGCCACCGGCGAAAGGAACGACGATCCGAAGCGGCCTCGATGGAAAATCCTCGCCGGCCGCCGAGTCGCAGGCGGCGATGAGGGCGATCGCGAGCGAAGCGATCGTGCACGCCCGGATTCGAAGGATCCTCATGCGCCGATCGTATAATGTCTCGATGACGGCCTCCCTTCCCGGACACTGGCTCGCCCTGATGGGCGTGGTCTTCGTCCTCGGGGTCAAGCACGGCCTCGATCCCGACCACCTCGCCGCCATCGACGGGCTCACGCGCTTCAACGCCGCCCGCCGGCCCGCGCTTTCGCGCTGGTCGGGACTGCTTTTTTCCGCGGGGCACGGCGTGGTCGTGACTTTCGTGGCGGTCGCCGTTGCCACGGTGGCGAGCCAGTGGAAGGTCCCGGGTTGGCTCGAGGACACGGGCACGTGGATCTCGATCCTCTTCCTCGCGCTGCTCGGCGCGGCGAATCTCGTGGCCGCATGGCGCGCACCGCGCGGCGAGCCTGTGCGCGTGGCGGGGCTGCGCTCGCGCCTCTTCGAGCGCCTCATGCGCGTGGAGCACCCCGTGCTCGTCGCCGCCGTCGGCGCCGCTTTCGCGATTTCGTTCGACACGATCAGCCAGGCGGTGCTTTTCTCCCTCACCGGAACCGACGTCGCCGGATGGATCTTCGCCGCGACGCTGGGCCTGGTCTTCACTGCGGGCATGATGGCCACGGATTCGCTGAACGGCCTGTGGGTGAGCCACCTCGTCGCGTCCGCCGACCGGCGCGCGGCCATCGCCTCGCGCGCGATGAGCGTCGCGGTGGGCCTCGCTTCGCTCGGGATCGCCGCGCTCGCCGTGGCACGCCTCGCGCTGCCGGCGCTCGATACCGCCGCGCAGTCGTGGGGCATCGCGCTGGGCGTTGCAGTGATCGCCTGCATGGCGATCGCCTATGTCGTCGCAATGCGCCTCGCCGCTCGCGCCGCCTAGTGCACAAGATCCGTACGGCCGACGGGCACGAGTATCCCTGTGCCGACGACGACACGCTGCTCCGGGCCGGGCTTCGCGCGGGCCTCGGGTTCCCCTATGAATGCAACGCGGGATCTTGCGGGACGTGCAAGGTCGAGCTGGTCGAAGGGTCCGTGGTCTCGCTTCGCCCGGACGCGCCTGGTCTCACGGAAGCCGATCGCGCGCGAAATCGCGTGCTCGCGTGCCAGGCGCGGCCGTCCAGCGACTGCGCGATCAAGGCGCGCCTTCGCCCCGAGAACGTCCCGCGCCACCGGCCCGCGCGATTCCACGCGACGCTCGCGGGCCATCGCGACCTCACGCACGACATGCGCGAGTTCACTTTCACGGCCGCCGGCGCTCCGGGATTCAGGCCGGGCCAGTACGCGCTCTTCTATCTTCCGGGGCTCGAGGCGCCGCGCACGTATTCCATGTCCAACATCGACGAAGGCCGCGGCACGTGGCAGTTCATCGTGCGTCGCGTGCCCGGCGGCACCGGCACCGTGGCCCTCTTCGACAAGGTCGCCCTCGGCGCGTCGATCGCGCTCGATGGGCCCTACGGCCTCGCGTACCTGCGCGAGGAGAGCCCGCGCGACATGATCCTGATCGGCGGCGGATCCGGGCTCGCCCCTGTGCTATCGCTCGCGCGCGGCGCGGTGCGCGCACCGGGACTCGACGGACGCGCGATCCACATCTTCTACGGCGCGCGCACGCAGCGCGACCTGTGCGACGAGCGCGAGCTCTCGCAGCTGCCGGGCTGGGGTTCGCGGATCACCTTCACGCCGGTGCTCTCGGAGCCCTTGGCGGACGACTCCGCGCCCTGGCAAGGGGCCACGGGCCTGGTGCACGAGGAGGCGCGGCGCTTCATCGGAGATCGCTGGGCTGCCTTCGAGTACTACTTCGCCGGACCGCCTCCGATGGCCCTCGCGGTGCAGCGCATGCTGATCGAGAAGCGCGTGCCGTATCCGCAGGTCCACTTCGACAGCTTCTACTAGCCGTGGCGAAACTCAAGCTCCCGAGGCGCTCTTCGCGCCGGAGACTCGCGAAAGCTACCGCATCCAGGACGCGCTCTACGGCTCGGTGAGGAACGAGAGCGCGAGGGCGTTGAACTCCGGGGCGCTGTCCACGGCCGAGAGGTGCGCCGCGCCCTGGATGACGGCGAGCTGCGCTCCCGGGATGTGGCGCATGATCTCCTCGGACATCGCCACCGGTGTCCCGGCATCCTTCTCGCCGGCGATCACCAGGGTGCGCGCGCGGATCTTCGCGAGGTCGCGCGTGAAGTCCAGCTCGCGCAGCGCCGCGCAGCACGCGACGTAGCCTTTCGCCGGCGTGGAAAGCACGCGCGAGCGATAGGTCGCGACGACATCGGCGTGCAGCTCGCGGAAAGCGTCCGAGAAGTATCGTGTCATCACCACATCCACGATCGCGGCCATGCCGCCTTCGGTCACCGCCTTGATGCGCGCATCCCAGAGCTTGGGACCCTCGGCGCCGTAAGAGCTCGTCGTGTTGGCGAGCACCAGGCGATGCAGCCGGCCGGGATGCGCGAGGGCGAAGGCCTGGCCGATCATGCCGCCCATGGACAGTCCCACCCAGTGGGCCCGTTCGATGCCGCGTGCGTCGAGGAGCGCCGCCACGTCGTCGGCCAGCTCGTCGAGGGAGTAGGGGCCCGGCGGCTCGGGGCTCCTGCCGTGACCTCGCACGTCGATGCGGATCACACGGAAGCGCGATGCGAGCGCGGCGGCAAGCGAGTCCCACATTCGGTGGTCGCATCCGATGGCGTGCACCAGCACGACCGCGTCGCCCGATCCCGATTCGATCGCGTGGAGCTTCACGGCGCTCATTTCTTCTTCCGCGGTTTCTTCGCGGCGCCGAGCGAATCGATGACCGCGCGCGCTTCCTTGAACGCGTGGTTCGCGGCCGGCACGCCGCAGTAGACAGCCGCCTGGAGAAGGATCTCCTTCAGGTCGTCCTGCGAGAGGTCGCCCGAGTGCAATGCGGCTCGCACGTGCAGCGCGAACTCCTCCCAGCGCCCGAGCGCCAAGGTCATGGCGATCACCAGCATGCGGCGTGTGCGGTGGGGCAGGCCCTTGCGGTTCCAGATGTCGTTCCACGCATGGCGCGTGATGAGCTCCTGGAACTCGGCGTTGAACGCGGTCTTGGTGCGCTCGGCGCGATCCACCCATTCGTCGCCCAGCACCTTGCGGCGGGTCTTCATTCCTCTCGTGTAGGCATCTCGGCTCATTGTGTTTCCTCAGGACAGGTAGGGCGCGAGGCCCGCGAGCAATTCGTCCATCGCGGGCTGGAACGCTGCTGCGCCGCCGGGCCGTCCTTCGCCGAAGCGCTCGAGGTTCTCGGCCATGCGCGCCGGGTCGATCACGAGGGAGGCGCCGATCGTCTCGACGAAGTCCAGGCTCGTGCCCAGCATCAAGGCCATCTCGGGCACGGTCGCGAGCTCGGCCTGCCAGCCGCCCAGCGCGCGTTCGTTCTCGGCGATCGCGCCCGAGTGAAGCGAGGCGACGAGACCGGCGATGCGTGTGGCCGCGGCGAGCGCAAGGGCGCAGCCCGCGGGGTTTCGCTTGTGCGGCATCGAGCTCGATCCGCCGGCCCCTTCGCGTGCCGCCTCGAACATCTCGCCGATCTCGGGTTGCGATGCGATCGAGACGTCGCGCGCGATCTTGCCCGCCGTGATCGCGAGCTGCGCCATGCGATCGAGGAGGTCGATCCAGGCATTGCGATGCGCGTGCCAGGACGGCCTGTCGGCGAGCCCCAGGTGCGTCGCGAGGTGATGGCGGACGGCCGGGCCCTTGGGGCCCAGCGTTTCGAGCGCACCCACCGGGCCGCCCAGCTGCACCGCGAGACCATCGGCTTGCGCTTCGGAAATGCGTTCGCGGTCCTGCGCGAGCGCGCAAGCCCACCGCGCGAGCTTGAGCCCCACGGTGATGGGGATCGCCGGTTGCATGAGCGTGCGCCCGAGCATCGGCGTGGCGCGGTGCTCCAGGGCACGAACCGCCAGCATGCGGATGGCGCTTTCGAGCGCGCGGTCCGCTTCCTCGAGGCACGGCTTGAGGCAGATCGCGGTGGCCGTGTCGAGGACGTCCTGGCTCGTGGCGCCCAGATGCACATGCTTTTCCGCGCCGCTGCGGCGGCGCGCGGTCTCGTCGCGAAGGAGCCTCACCAGCGGAACGGCGAGGCTCGCGTTGCGCTTGCCATCCGCCACGAGCGCTTCCATGTCGATCACGATCGTGGCGCATGCCGAGGCGATGGTCTCCGCGTCGCGCTGCGGAATGATCCCTTCGTCGGCCTGCGCGCGCGCGAGGGCCGACTCGAACGCGAGCATCGCGCGCACGAACGATGGCGGCGCGAACGCCTTCTCGAAGGAGGCGCGGGCGAGCATGCGGGCCGCGAGGCTGGAGGCCATCGGCGCTGTCCTAGAACGCGAAGAAGACCGTTTCGCCCTCGCCCTGGAGACGAATGTCCCACCGGTACTCGCCGGCGCCCTGGGGCGTGGCGACCAGCGTCTTCACGCGAGGAGAGCTCCGGATCGATGCGAGCAGCGGATCCGAGCGAGCGTCGGCTTCGGGCGCGAGATACACGCGCGTGCGAAGCGCCTTCAACAGGCCGCGCGCGAAGATCGTGACGTCGATCGACGGCAGCGGGCCGCCTGGCATGAGGGTCTCGATGCGGAAGGCGCCGTTCAACGTGTCGGCGCGGCCGAATCCGTGCGGGTTCTCGCCGCCGGCCGCCGCCGCGGGCAAGGCGCCGGACGGCGCGCGCTGCCAGGTCTCGACGAGCGCGTCGTCGATGATCGCGCCGGTCCCGTCGAGCACGCGTCCCGTGATCACGACTTTCTTTCCCGCCTCGGTGAACCCCACCTTGTCGCCGTCGGTCCATCGCAACCCGAAGCGATAGTAAGGGCCGATTGTCTGCGAGGGAGTGCTCCCGGCCATTGTCAAAGGCCCATGGGCGTCGACTTCGCGCCCTCGAGGACGATGTCGAAGCGATAGCCCAGCGCGTAGTTCTCCTTGCCCGTGCGAAGGTCGAGGCGGCAGATCAT
>DATJVS010000126.1:0-32325 GCA_035501715.1 Usitatibacter sp. | reverse complement strand
CTTCGATCGCCGCGAGCTTCTTCTCGAAGGGCCTGCGCGCATCGGCCTCGCGCTGGCGCTGCGCCGCCTCGGCGCGGCGCTCGTCCCTGCGGCTTTGCGCGCTTTCCTCGCGTGCGTCGCGCTTTCCGTCCCGCGTGCGCTGGTACTGCTTCGCCCATTCCTTGTAGTCGTCGAGGTCGCCCTCGAACGGCGCCACGCGGCCGTCGGCCACGAGCAGCCACTGGTCGGTCGCCGCGGAAAGCAGCGCGCGATCGTGCGCGACCACGACGAGCGCGCCTTCGAAATCGGTGAGGGCCTGCGCGAGCGCTTCGCGCATCTCGATGTCGAGGTGGTTCGTGGGCTCGTCGAGGAGCAGGAGGTTGGGCCGCTGCCACACGATGAGCGCCAGGGCGAGCCGCGCCTTCTCGCCGCCGGAGAAGCTCGCGACCTTCTGCATCGCCTGGTCGCCGCGGATGTCGAACGTTCCGAGGTAGTCGCGGAACACCTGCTCGCGCTCCTCGGGGGCAAGCCTGGCGAGGTGCCGGAGCGGCGATTCGTCGAGGCGCAACTGGTCCACCTGGTGCTGCGCGAAGTAGCCCACGCGAAGGCCCTGGGCGCGATGCAGCTTGCCGGAGACGAGCGGCAGCTCGCCCACGATCGACTTCAGCAGCGTGGACTTGCCCGCTCCGTTGGGCCCGAGCAGCCCGATCGCGTCTCCCGGAAGCAGGCTCCACTCGACGCCGGAGAGCACGATGGACGAGCCGTAGCCCACGCTTGCGTCCTCCAGCCGCAGGAGCTGGCGCGGCTTCTCGGCGGGCGAGCGGAACTCGAAGGAGAACGGCGCGTCCACGTGCGCGGCGGCGATGCGCTCGAGCTTTTCCAGCGCGCGGATGCGGCTTTGCGCCTGGCGCGCCTTCGTGGCCTTCGCGCGGAAGCGCGTGATGAACGCCTCGAGGTGCGCGATGGCGCGCTGCTGCTGCTCGTAGGCCGACTGCTGCTGCGCGAGGCGCGCGGCGCGCTGCGCCTCGAAGGCGCTGTAGTTGCCGCTGTACGCGTTGAGGTGCCGGCCCTCCACGTGAACGATCGACTGCGCGACGGCGTCCAGGAACTCGCGGTCGTGCGTGACCAGGATCACCGCGCCGGGAAACGCCTTGAGCCAGTCCTCGAGCCAGAGGACGGCGTCCAGGTCGAGGTGGTTGGTGGGCTCGTCGAGAAGCAGCAGGTCCGAGCGGCACATGAGCGCCTGCGCGAGATTCAGGCGCATGCGCCAACCGCCGGAGAACGTCGCGACCGATCGCGATTGCGCTTCCTCGCCGAAGCCCAGCCCCGCGAGCAGCGTCTGCGCACGCGAGCGCGCCTGGTAGCCGCCGATCTCCTCGTAGCGCGCGTGCAGGTTCGCGAGACGCTCGCCGCCTTCGCCTTCCGCGGACGCGATCGCCCGTTCGACATCGCGCAGCTCCTCGTCGCCGTCCATCACGAACTCGAGCGCCGCGCGCTCGACGGCGGGCGTTTCCTGGGCGACGTGCGCGAGCACCCAGCGCGGCGGCATGTCGATCTCGCCCGCGTCTGCATGCAGCTCCCCGCGGACCAGCGCGAAGAGGCTCGACTTGCCGCTGCCGTTGGCGCCGACGAGCCCCGTCTTCTGCGCGGGGTGCACGTTCATCGACGCGTCCTCGAGGAGCACGCGTGCGCCACGGCGCAGCGTGATGCCGCTCAGGCGCAGCACGGCGCGTCCTCTGCCATCGGGGGATTCATCCTAAAATACCCGTATCGTACCCTCGGAATCGCCCATGACCGCCGCCGCCGCGCCCGCCTCGAACGCCGATCCCGGGGCCTTCCGCCGCGAGTTCGTGGACTTCTCGATCCGGGCCGGGGTGCTGCGCTTCGGCGAGTTCAAGACCAAGGCCGGGCGCCTTTCGCCGTACTTCTTCAACGCGGGACTCTTCAGCGACGGGCGCCTGCTGGGCGAGCTGGGCCGCTTCTACGCCCACGCCGCCCTCGCCTCCGGCATCGGCTTCGACATCCTCTTCGGCCCCGCCTACAAGGGCATCACGCTCGCCGCCGCCACCGCCATCGGACTTGCCGGTCTCGGTCACAATGTGCCGTTCTGCTTCAACCGCAAGGAGGCGAAGGACCACGGCGAGGGCGGCAATATCGTGGGCGCGCCCCTCAGGGGACGCGCCCTCGTCATCGACGACGTCATCACCGACGGGGCGAGCAAGCGCGAGGCCATCGAGATCATCCGGTCGGCGGGGGCGAGCGCCGCGGGCGTGTTAATTGCTCTGGACCGGCAGGAGCGCGGGCAGGGAGAGCTCTCGGCGACCCAGGAGGTGAGCCGGGACTTCGGCCTTCCCGTCACCGCCATCGCGACTCTCGCCGACATCCTCGCCACGCTGCGCACGCGGCCCGAGGAGCGCGGCAACGTCGAAAGGATCGAGGAGTACCGCCACCGATACGGCGTGGCGTAACCGAAACGGCAAGGCGCACGCAGGAGCATCGAAAAATGAAAAGATCGCTGTTCGCATTGGCCGCTGCATTGTTCATTCCGGCGGCGGCGGCATCGTACAAGTGCGTGGACGAGAAAGGCGTGACGCGCATCGGCGACACGCCGCCGCCCGAATGCGACCACGTGCCCATGTACGAGATGAGCCCGTCGGGCTCGATCAAGCGCAAGATCGATCCCACCCCCACGCCCGACCAGCTGAAGGTGCGGCTCGAGGAGCAGGCGAAGGCGAAGGAGGCCGCGCAGGCCGCCGCCGAGCAGAAGCGCAAGGACAACGCGCTCCTCGCCTCGTACGCCAACGAGAAGGAATTCGACATGGCGCGCGACCGCAACATCGAGCCGATCGCGGGCCGCATCAAGAACGCGAAGGACCGCCAGGCCGAGCTCGACAAGCGCATCAAGGATCTCCAGGACGAGATGGAGTTCTACAAGGCGGGCAAGAAGTCCGCGAAGAACAGCGACAAGCCCAAGAGCGAGGCGCCGGCGATCCTCACGGCGAACATCGACCGCGCGAAGAACGAGCGCGCCTCGCTCGACAAGTCCATCGAGGGCTACCAGAAGCAGATCGAGGAGATGAAGGCGAAGTACGAGACCGACAAGAAGCGCTGGATCGCCCTGAAGACCGGCACCGTCGAGCGCCCCGCCGAGAGCCTGCCGCAGGATGCGAAGGGCAAGCGCTAGCGCTGGAGCTTGCGCCTGAGGATCTCCCCGGCCTGCGCAGGATTGGCCTTGCCCTGCGTGGCCTTCATCACCTGCCCCACGAGCGCGTTGAACGCCTTGTCCTTGCCGGCGCGATAGTCCTCGGCGAGTTTCGGGTTCGCCGCGAGCACGGCGTCGACGGCCGACTCCAGCGCGCCGGCGTCGGAGATCTGCCTGAGGCCGCGCTTGTCGATGATCGCGTCGGGCTCGCCTTCGCCCGCCGCCATCGCGTGGAGCACTTCCTTGGCGGCCTTGGCGGAGATGGTGCCGTCGTGGATGCGGTCCTGCAGGCGCGCGAAGGCGCTCGCGGCGAACGGCAGCCGCTCGAAGCCCGAGGGCGAATCGTTGGCGATCGCGGAGACCTCGCCATTGACCCAGTGAGCCACGGTGAGCGGGGGCGCCGAAGAGGCTGCGGCGCTTTGCGCGAAGAACTCCGCCTTCTCGCGCGATTCGGTGAGAAGGTGCGCCTCGTAGGGCGGCAGGCCCTTCGCCTCGAGATTCGCGCGCAGCTTCGCGGGCAACTCGGGCATCCCGCCCTTCACGGCATCGACCCACTGGGCCGTGATCTCGAGCGGGAGGAGATCCGGGTCGGGGAAGTAGCGGTAGTCGTGCGCGTCTTCCTTCGAGCGCATGGGACGGGTCTCGCCGCGGTCGGGATCGAACAGGCGCGTCTCCTGCACGACCTTGCCGCCGTCCTCGATCAGCTCGACCTGGCGGCGCACCTCGTACTCGATCGCCTTCTCGAGGAAGCGGAAGGAGTTCAGGTTCTTGATCTCGCAACGCGTGCCGAGGGCTTCCCCGGGGCGGCGCACGGAGACGTTCGCGTCGCAGCGGAAGGAGCCTTCCTGCATGTTGCCGTCGCAGATGCCGATCCATCGCACGAGCGAGTGCAGCGCCTTGGCGTAGGCCACGGCTTCGGCGGCCGAGCGCATGTCGGGTTCGCTCACGATCTCCAGCAGCGGCGTGCCGGCGCGGTTCAGGTCGATTCCGCTCATGCCGTGGAAATCCTCGTGCAGCGACTTGCCCGCGTCCTCCTCGAGGTGCGCGCGCGTAAGGCGCACGGACTTCTCCTTGCCGTCCACGACGATCGCCACCGTGCCGCCGGAAACGACGGGCTCGACGTACTGGCTGATCTGGTAGCCCTTCGGAAGGTCGGGGTAGAAATAGTTCTTCCGCTCGAAGGTGCTGCGCGGCGCGATCCTGCCGCCCACCGCGAGGCCGAAGCGGATGGCGCGCTCGACGGCGCCCTTGTTCAGCACCGGCAGCGTTCCCGGCATCGCGAGGTCCACGGCCGAAGCCTGCGTGTTGGGCGAGGCGCCGAATCGCGTCGCCGCGCCGGAGAAGATCTTCGTGCCCGTCGTGAGCTGCGCGTGCGTTTCCAGGCCGATGACGACTTCCCAGGTCATTCGAACCCCTTGGGGACTTTCGTGTGCCAGTCGGTGGCCTGCTGGAACGCGTGCGCGGCGCGAAGCATGCGCGCCTCGTCGAAATAATTGCCGACGAGCTGCAGTCCCACGGGCCTTCCCCGCGCGCCGAATCCGCACGGGATCGACAGCCCCGGCAGCCCCGCGAGGTTGATCGGGATCGTATAGAGGTCCCCCAGGTACATCTGCACCGGGTCCGCAGCCTTCGAGCCCAGGTCGTAAGCGACGGAAGGCGCGGCCGGTCCCGCGATGAGGTCGCAGTCGCGGAAGGCGGCGATGAAGTCGCCGGCGATCAGCCGGCGGATCTTCTGCGCCTTCACGTAGTACGCGTCGTAGTAGCCGTGCGAAAGGACATACGTGCCGATCAGCGTGCGGCGCTTCACCTCGGGTCCGAATCCCTGCGCGCGCGTCTTGCGATACATGTCGCGAAGGTCGGTGTAGTCGGGCGCGCGGTATCCGTAGCGGACGCCGTCGTAGCGGGCGAGGTTCGACGAAGCCTCCGCCGGCGCGATCACGTAGTACGCGGGCACCGAGAGGTGCTGGTTGGGAAGGCTCACCTCGACCACTTTCGCGCCCAACTTCGCGAGCTCGTCGATGGCCGCGCGGATGGGCGCGGCCACGTCGGGCGCGAGGTCCTTCGTGAAGTACTCGCGCGGCACGCCGATGCGAAGGCCCTTCACGCCGCCGGCGAGACTCGCCACGTAGTCGTCCACGGGCCGGTCGATGCAGGTGGAATCGCGCTCGTCGTATCCCGCCATGGTGGAAAGGAGGATCGCGAGGTCGTGCGCGTCCTTGCCGAGCGCTCCCGCCTGGTCGAGCGACGAGGCGAACGCGACGATGCCGTAGCGCGAGACGCGGCCGTACGTGGGGCGAATGCCGCACACGCCCGTGAACGACGCGGGCTGGCGGATCGATCCGCCCGTGTCCGTGCCCGTGGCCGCGGGCGCGATGCGCGCCGCAACCGCCGCCGCAGATCCGCCGGAGCTTCCGCCGGGCACCGCCGCGAGGTCCCACGGATTCTTCACCGGGCCGAAGTGCGAATTCTCGTTCGACGAGCCCATGGCGAACTCGTCCATGTTCGCCTTGCCGAGGATCACGGCGCCCGCGCGGTCGAACTGCGCGATCACGTGCGAGTCGTAGGGCGGAATGAAATTGCCGAGGATCTTCGAGCCCGCGGTGGTGAGCCAGCCCTTCGCGCAGAAAAGATCCTTGTGCGCGATGGGGATTCCGGTGAGCGGCCCCGCTTCGCCGCGCGCGATGCGCTCGTCCGCCGCCTTCGCCTGCGCGAGGCTCTTGTCCTCGTCGATCGTGATGAAGGCGTTGAGGGCCGCGCCCGCGGACGCGACGCGCCCGAGGAAATGGCGCGTCATCTCGACGCTCGAGACTTTCCTCGCCGCGAGGAGCGACGCGAGCTCCCGGAGGGGCGCGCGATGCACGTTACTCGATCACTTTCGGCACGAGGTAGAGGCCGTCTTCGACCGCCGGCGCGATCGCCTGGAACGCCGCGCGCTCGTCGTGCTCGGTGACGCTGTCGTCGCGAAGGCGCTGCATCGCCTGCTGCGGATGCGACATGGGCTCCACGCCCGAGGTGTCCACGCTCGCCATGGCATCGACCATCGCGAGGATGCCGTTGAGCTGTTGTTGCAACGCAGCAGCCTCCTCGGCGGTGAGCTCGAGGCGGGCCAGGTCGGCGACCCGGGCGATCTGTTCGAGGGAAAGCACGAGAAATCTCTTCTAAGGCCTTAATTCGTCGCGATTATTGGGCTATTATATTGCAGCCCCTCCAGCGGGGTCCGGTCCCACCAGAAACTCCTTACGGATCAAGATGTTCTCCTTCGTTTCCAAGTACTTCTCCACCGACCTCGCGATCGACCTCGGCACCGCCAATACGCTCATTTACGTCCGCGGCAAGGGAATCGTGCTCGACGAGCCCTCCGTAGTCGCGATCCGCCAGGAAGGCGGGCCCAACGGCAAGAAGACAATCCAGGCGGTGGGGCTCGCCGCCAAGCAGATGCTCGGAAGGACGCCCGGCAACATCGTGGCGATCCGCCCGATGAAGGACGGCGTGATCGCCGACTTCACGATCACCGAGCAGATGCTCAAGTACTTCATCAAGAAGATCCACGACAACCAGTGGTTCCGCCCGAGCCCGCGCATCGTGATCTGCGTGCCGTACGGTTCCACGCAGGTCGAGCGGCGCGCGATCAAGGAAAGCGCGATCGGCGCGGGCGCCTCGCAGGTGTTCCTGATCGAGGAGCCCATGGCCGCGGCCATCGGCGCGGACCTTCCCATCGCGGATGCGACCGGCTCGATGGTCGTGGACGTCGGCGGCGGCACCACCGAGGTGGGCGTGATCTCGCTGGGCGGCATCGTCTATTCCGCGAGCGTGCGCGTGGGCGGCGACAAGTTCGACGAGGCGATCATCAACTACATCCGCCGCAACTACGGCATGCTGATCGGGGAATCGACGGCCGAGCTGGTGAAGAAGCAGATCGGCAGCGCCTTCCCCGGCAGCGAAGTGCGCGAGATGGAGGTGAAGGGGCGCAACCTCGCCGAAGGCATCCCGCGCTCGTTCACCATCTCGTCCAACGAGATCCTCGAGGCGCTCACCGACCCGCTGAACTCCATCGTCTCCGCGGTGAAGAGCGCGCTCGAGCAGACGCCGCCGGAGCTGGGCGCCGACATCGCCGAGAAAGGCATGGTGCTCACGGGAGGCGGCGCGCTGCTTCGCGAGCTCGACCGGCTGCTGATGGAGGAGACCGGCTTGCCGGTGATCGTCGCCGACGATCCGCTCACGTGCGTGGTGCGCGGCAGCGGCCGCGCGCTCGAGGAAATGGACAAGCTGGGAACTGTCTTCACGAACGATTGATGAATCGGGACTGATGTCCCCATGATGATCCGCGAGCCGCCCGCCTTCTTCCATCGCGGACCCAGCCCGCTCGCACGCGTCACCTTCTTCACGCTCGCCGCGATCGCCATCATGATCGCGGACCACCGCTTCCACGCCCTGGAGACCGTCCGGCTCTCCCTTTCCGTCCTCGCGCATCCGGTCCAGCAGCTGGCGGCCCTGCCCGGCGAGGCCGTGGGACGCGTGGCCGATTACTTCACGAGCCAGGAACGCCTGCTTCGCGAGAACCAGGAGCTGCGCGCGAAGATCCTCGACCAGGCCGCGGCTGCGCAGGAAGCGAGGCTGCTGAAGAGCGAAGAGGAGCACCTGCTCGGCATGACGTCCGGCAAGAGCCGCTATGCCGACAAGGGAATCGTCGCCGAGGTGCTGTACACGGCGCGCAATCCCTTCACGCGCAAGATCGTCGTGGACAAGGGGCTCACGAGCTCCGTGCAGCCCGGCATGCCGGTGATCGACGGCACGGGCGTGGTGGGCCAGGTCACCAACGTGGGCACGTTCACGAGCGAGATCACGCTCGTCACCGAGAAGGACCAGTCGGTCCCCGTGATCGCGGTGCGCAACGGGCTTCGCGCGATCGCGGTGGGATCGGGCAAGGACGGCTCCATCGACATCCCGTTCATGCCGGTGTCCGCCGACGTCCAGAACGGCGACGTCTTCGTGACCTCGGGCATCGACGGGGTCTATCCGCCGGGCCTCGTCGTGGCCGAAGTGACGAGCGTGCAGAAGGACGCCGCGCGGGTCTTCGCGAAGATCTCCGCCAAGCCCGCGGCCGGGGTCGATTACTACCGCTACGTGATGCTGCTGCCGTTCGCGCCCGCGGCCGCGCCGCCGCCCGAATCCAAGGCCGACGACATGCCGCGCAAGAGCGCGAAGGAACGAGCGCGCGCCCGGAGGCAGCCGTAGTGCGCCCCGCCGACCTCACCCCGCTCGCGCGCGACGTGATGAAGGGGCCCGCGAGCGCGGGGCTCATCTTCTTCTCGCTCGCCGTGGCGTACCTCCTGCAGGTGCTGCCGTGGTCGGGCACCTGGCTGCTCGTCCGGCCCGACTTCGTCCTGCTCGTGCTGATCTTCTGGGCGCTGCACGAGCCGCGCGCCATCGGGCAGGGCGTGGCCTTCGCCCTCGGGCTGCTGATGGATGTGAGCGATTCGATGCTGCTCGGCCAACACGCCTTCGCCTATGTGATCGCCGCCTACGGCGTGCAGATCTTCCGGGTGCGCATCCTCGCCTTCCCGCTTCCCGAGCAGACGCTGCACGTGCTGGGCATCACCGTCGCCGCATGCGCCGTGATGCTGATGTTGAATCTGCTGCTCGGTGCCGATTTCCCCGGCCTCGCGTACTTCGTTTCGCCCGCGGCCACGGCGCTCCTGTGGGGGCCGGCGAACTGGCTGCTCTACCTGCCGGCCGTGCGCCGCCCGCGCGGCGGCGCCGCGCCATGAGGAGCACCGGGCCATGATGGTGGGCCAGGCGCTTCGCGACCAGCAGCGCGAGCTCGTGGTGTTCCGCAACCGGCTGATGCTGTCGGGCTTCCTCATCGTGGCCGCCTTCGTGGTGCTGCTGGCGCGCTTCACGTGGCTGCAGGTCGTGCAGCGCGAGTACTACCACACGCTCGCCGAGGCGAACCGCATCTCCGTGGTCCCGGTGGTGCCCAACCGCGGCCTCATCCTCGACCGCAACGGCGAGGTGCTCGCGGCGAACTACTCCGCCTACACCCTCGAGATCACGCCCAGCCGCGTGGCGAACCTCGACCGCGCGATCGACGAGCTCGCCACCGTGATCGACGTGTCCCCCCGCGACCGCCGCCGCTTCAAGAAGCTGCAGGAGGAGAGCAAGAACTTCGAGAGCCTGCCCATCCGCACGCGCCTCACCGAGGAAGAGGTCGCCCGGTTCGCGGTGAACCGCTACCGGTTCCCGGGCTTCGAGATCAAGGCGCGGCTCTTCCGCTCCTACCCGCAGGGCGAGGTCGCTTCCCATGCGATCGGCTACATCGGCCGCATCAACGACGCGGACGTGAAGCGCATCGACGCGGCGGGCCTCGCGACCAACTACAAGGGCACGGACCACATCGGCAAGCTCGGCATCGAGGGCGCCTACGAGAAGGAGCTGCACGGCATCACGGGCTCCGAGCAGGTGGAGATCGACGCCGGCGGGCGCGCCATCCGCTCGCTCGAAAGGAGCGAGCCGCAGTCGGGCGACAACCTGTTCATCACGATCGACCTGAAGCTGCAGAAGATCGCCGAGGACGCGTTCCAGGACTTCAAGGGCGCCCTCGTGGCGATCGACCCGAAGACGGGCGAGATCCTCGCGCTCGTTTCCAAGCCGGGATTCGATCCCAACCTCTTCGTCGACGGAATCGATCCGCAGAACTGGGACGCGCTCAACAACTCGCCCGACAAGCCGCTCAACAACCGGGCGCTGCGCGGGCAATACCCGCCCGGCTCCACGATCAAGCCCTTCATGGCGCTCGCCGCACTCGAGCTGCACAAGCGCTCGCCCGACTTCACAATCTCCGATCCAGGGTATTTCTCGCTCGCGGGCGTGCAGCACCGCTACCGCGACTGGAAACCCGGGGGCCACGGCCTGGTGAACATGCACAAGTCCATCGTTGTCTCCTGCGATACGTACTACTACGGCCTCGCCAACGAGCTGGGCATCGATGCCATCCACAACTTCCTCTCGCGTTTCGGGTTCGGATCGCGCACCGGGATCGACATCGACGGCGAGCTCGCCGGGCTCGACCCGTCGCAGGACTGGAAATGGCAGCGCTTTGGGCAGAAGTGGTACGCGGGCGACACGGTGAGCGTGGGAATCGGCCAGGGCTACATGCTCGCCACGCCGCTGCAGCTCGCCGCCGCGGTGGCCACGATCGCCAACAACGGCGTGCTCGTGCGTCCGCACCTGCTGAAGAGCGTGCAGGACGCGAAGTCGCAGGAGGTGCGCGAGTGGAAGCCCGACGCCCCGCCGCAGGCCGTCGCGGTCAAGCCCGAGAACCTCGCGTTCGTGCGCGACGCGATGGTCGACGTCACCAAGCCCGGCGGCACCGCGGCGCAGACCGGCGCGGGCGCGCCCTATTCGATCGCGGCCAAGACCGGCACCGCCCAGGTGGTGGCGATGAAGCAGAACGAGAAGTACGACGAGAAGCGCCTGAAGCAGGAGCACTGGGACCACGCGCTGCTCATCGCGTTCGCGCCCGCCGACGACCCGAAGATCGCCCTCGCGATCCTCGTGGAGAACGGCAAGCACGGGGGCACCACGGCCGGCCCCATCGCGCGCGAAGTGTTCGACTACTACCTGCTCGGCAAGAAGCCGGCGAACGTGAAGCTCGACCCCGGCGCGGACATCGACGATGAACATGATTAGCCGGATCTTCGACGCGATCTCGCGGCGCATCGACGGCCCGCTGATGGCCGCGCTCGCGCTCACGCTGGCGCTCGGGCTCACCGTCGTGTATTCGGCCTCGGGCGGGGCCTCGTTCGACCGCGTGCTCTCGCAGGGCCGCAACCTCGCGATGGCGATCTTCGCGCTCTGGATCTTCGCGCAGGTTCACCCGCAGCTGCTGATGCGCCTCGCGTTGCCCGCCTATGTGGTGGGCCTGGCGCTCCTGGTGGGCGTGGCGCTCTTCGGCGAGGTGCGCAACGGCGCGCGCCGGTGGCTGAACCTCGGCTTCACCACGATCCAGCCCTCGGAGATCATGAAGATCGCCGTGCCGCTCGTGCTCGCGTGGTACTTCCACCGGCGCGAGGAAGGCCTCGGCATGCGCGACTTCGCCGTGGCGGCGCTCCTGCTCGCGCTGCCCGTGGGCCTCATCGTGCGCCAGCCCGACCTCGGAACGGCGCTGCTCATCTTCGCCTCGGGCTTCTTCGTGATCTTCCTCGCGGGCCTTTCCTGGAGGGTGATCGCCTCGCTGGTGGCCGCGGGCGCGGTGAGCCTGCCCTTCCTCTGGTCGGTGATGCACGACTACCAGAGGAAGCGCATCCTCACGCTGCTCGACCCGTCCGAGGACCCGCTGGGCGCGGGCTACCACATCATCCAGTCCATCATCGCGATCGGCTCGGGCGGGATCCTCGGCAAGGGCTGGCTCAACGGCACGCAGGCGCAGCTCGACTTCGTGCCGGAGCGCTCCACGGACTTCATCTTCGCGGTGTTCGGCGAGGAGTTCGGCCTCGTGGGCACCGTGGCGCTCATCGCGCTCTACGTGCTCATCATCGCGCGAGGCATGATGATCGCGGCCAATGCGACCAACACGTTCTCGCGGCTCACGGCGGGCGCGATCACGCTCACGTTCTTCACTTACGCGTTCGTGAACATGGGCATGGTGAGCGGGATCCTGCCCGTGGTGGGCGTGCCGCTGCCGATGATCAGCTACGGCGGCACCGCGCTCCTTTCGATGCTCGTGGGATTCGGCATCCTCATGTCGATCTCGACGCACAAGCAGCTGGTGTCGAGTTGACCCGCGCGGCGTGCCTCGCGGTCCTCGCCCTCGCGCTCGCGGCGTGCGGCACGGCGCCGAGGAAAGCTTCGCAGCCCGCCGAGGGCCCGAGGAAGCCTTCGTACTACTCCGACGACGGCCCCCCCGATAGCGTGCCGGCGAACCTCGCGCAGATTCCCGACGCAGTGCCCCGGGACGAGCCCTACAACCGTTACGCGAACAAGCCCTACACCGTGTTCGGCCGCACCTACACGCCGGTGCTCAACAAGGAACCCACGAAGGAGCGTGGCATCGCGTCCTGGTACGGCAAGAAATTCCACGGGCAGAAGACCGCCTCGGGCGAGCCTTACGACATGTTCGCGATGACCGCGGCGCATCCGACGCTGCCGATCCCGAGCTACGCGAAGGTGACGAACGTGAAGACCGGGCAGTCGTGCGTCGTGCGCATCAACGACCGCGGGCCGTTCCACACCGATCGCATCATCGACCTTTCCTATGCGGCGGCCTCGCGCATCGGCATCGCCGCGCCGGGCAGCGGCATTGTCGAAGTGGAGCGCGTGTTCGCTTCCACGGGCGCCGCACCCGTGGTCGTGGCCACGGCTGCGCCCAGGCCGCCCACGGTCGAGACCCCGATGGTGATCGAGGACCGGGGCCTGTGGCTGCAGATCGGCGCGTTCTCGAGCCGCGAGAGCGCGGACATCTTCCGCGAGCAGGCGGCGCGCGAACTTTCGTGGAACAACGAGCCCCTCGACGTATCGCCGCGCGACGGATTCTTCCGCGTGCGCCTCGGCCCCTATCGAAATCGCGGCGAAGCCGACGCCATCGCGCAGAAGGTCCAGCAGACCCTGGGCTACGCCCCCACCGTGACCTCACGCTAGAGAAATGAAGAAGATCATCGCCCTCGCCTGCACCTGCGCCGCGCTCGCGGCCTTCGCCCAACCCGTCACGCCGCCGCCCATCGCGGCGCGCGCCTACCTCCTCGTGGACCTGCTCTCGGGGCAGACGCTCGCGGCGGCCAACGAGAACGATCGCGTGGAGCCCGCATCGCTCACCAAGCTCATGACCGCGTACGTGGTCTTCGCGGCGATCAAGGCGGGCAGGTTCGACGCGTCCCAGCCCGTCACGGTCCCGGCCAACGCCGCGAAGGCCGGCGGATCGCGCATGTTCCTCGAGCCGGGCTCGAAGGTGCCCGTCCCCGACCTCATCACCGGCATGGTGGTGCAATCGGGCAACGACGCCGCGATCACGCTCGCCGAAGCCGTCGCGGGATCCGAGGAAGCGTTCGTCGCGCGCATGAACGCCGAGGCGCAGCGCCTCGGGCTCACCGGTACGCACTTCGCCAATGCGAGCGGCCGGCCCGCGCCCGACCACTACTCGACCGCGCGCGACATCGCGACGCTCGCCACGGCCCTGATACGCGACTTCCCGGAGCGCTATCCGCTCTACTCGCAGCGCGAGTTCACGTGGAACGGGATCACGCAGGCCAATCGCAACCGGCTGCTCTGGACCGATCCCACGGTGGACGGCATGAAGACCGGATTCACCGAGGCCGCGGGCTATTGCCTCGTGGCGAGCGCCAAGCGCGGCGAGCGGCGCATCGTCTCGGTCGTGGTGGGGACGCAATCCGACGGCCTTCGCACCTCCGAGAGCCAGAAGCTGCTCAACTTCGGCTTCCAGGCCTACGAGACGCGGCTCCTGTACCACAAGGGGCAGTCCGTCGCCTCCCCCGAGGTGTACAAGGGCACGCAATCGAAGGTGCCGCTCGGATTCCAGCGCGACATCTGGCTCACGATGCCGCGCGACCGCTTCGCGGGCATCTCGGCGGTGCTCGAGACCCGGCAGCCGCTGGTGGCGCCGCTTGCCGCGGGTGAGAAAGCGGGGATAATGAAGCTCACGCGCGACAATGCGCCGCTGGCCGAATTCCCCGTGGTCCCGCTCGAGGACGTGCCCGTCGGCGGCTTCCTCTCCCGCGGCTGGGACACCCTGAGACTCCTCTTCATTCCCTCTCCGTCATGACCGCCCCCATCGCCCTCTTCAACGGCAGGCTCCTGCCCCTCGACCAGATCCACGTCTCGCCGCTCGACCGCGGCTTCATCTTCGGCGACGGCGTCTACGAAGTGATCCCTGTTTACGACGGCGTGCCGCTGCACGCGCGCGAGCACTTCGAGCGGCTGCAGCGATCCATGGACGAGATCCGCCTCGCCAATCCGCACAGCGTGGAGTCCTGGATCGAGCTCACCTATGCGCTGCTCGCGCACCACCCGGGCAACCAGTCCGTGTACATCCAGGTCACGCGCGGCGCGCCCGAGAAGCGCGACCACGTGATCCCCGCGAAGCTCGAGCCCACCGTCTTCATGATGTGCTACCCGCTCGCCTCGCCCTCGAAGGACGCGGTGGAAAACGGGGTGAAGTGCGTGACGGCGCGCGACTTCCGCTGGGAGAAGTGCCACATCAAGTCCACGTCGCTGCTGGGCAACGTGCTCGCGCGCCAGATCTCGGCCGACGCGGGCGCCACCGAGACCATCCTGCTTCGCGACGGGTTCGTCACCGAAGCTTCGGCCTCGAACGTCTTCGTGGTGAAGGACGGCGTGGTCGCCGCCGCGCCGAAGGACAACCTGATCCTCCTGGGGATCACCTACGAGCTGCTGGTGAAGCTCGCCGCCGAAGGCGCCTTCAAGCTCGAGGTGCGCCCGATTCCCGAGGCGCAGCTGCGCGCCGCCGACGAGGTGTGGCTTTCGTCGTCCACCAAGGAAGTGCTCGCCGTCACGACGATCGACGGGCGGCCGGTGGGAACGGGCAAGCCCGGCCCGATCTTCCGCCGCATGCATGCGCTCTACCAGGACTACAAGGCGAACCTGCAGAAGGCGAGCGCCGTCGCCGCGTGAACACGAAAGAACCGGATCCGTCGCGGGGCGAGTCCCTCCTCACCTTTCCGTGCGTGTTTCCGATGAAGGTGATGGGCCGCCGCGAGGACGGATTCGCGCAGAGGGTCTCGGAGATCGTCCAGCGGCACGCCGAGGACTTCCATCCGGGCACGCTCGAGATGCGTGCGTCGAAGAACGGACGCTACCTCTCGCTCACCGTGACGATCAACGCCCGCTCGCGCGAGCAGCTCGACGCGCTCTACCAGGAGCTGTCGAAGCATCCCATGGTGATGATGGTGCTGTGATCAGGCGCACGCTCGGGCTCGTGGCCTACGAGCCCACATGGCGCGCGATGCAGGCCTTCACGCGCGGGCGCGATGCCGAAACCGGGGACCAGGTGTGGCTCGTGGAGCATCCGAGCGTGTTCACGCTCGGCCTCGCGGGGCGTCGCGAGCACGTGATCGCGCCCGGCGCGATCCCGGTGGTGGCGACCGATCGCGGCGGGCAGGTGACCTATCACGGGCCGGGCCAGGCGGTGGCCTACCTGATGCTCGACCTGCGGCGCCGCGGCCTCGGCGTGAAGGAGCTGGTGCGGCGCATCGAGCAGGCGGCGATCGGGCTGCTCGCAGGCTACGGCATCGAGGGAGAACGGCGCGCGGGAATGCCCGGCGTGTACGTGAATGGCGCGAAGATCGCCGCGATCGGGCTGCGCATCGCCCGCGGCTGCAGCTATCACGGCATCGCCGTAAACGCGCACGTGGACCTCGAGCCCTTCGGGCGGATCGATCCGTGCGGCTATCCGGGGCTCGCCTCCACGCGCCTCGCCGACTTCGGCGTGCGTGATAGCATGGATGCAGTGCAGCAAAAGCTCTCGGATCGCCTCGAAGAATGCCTGACTCCGACTTGAAGATCGCGCGCAAGCGCGCGCTCAAGACCGACCGCATCCCCATCAAGATCGTGCCGGCGGAAACGCTCCGCAAGCCCGAGTGGATCCGCGTGCGCGCCGGCGGCGGCGAGCGCTTCAACGAGATCAAGAGGATCCTTCGCGATGCGAAGCTGCACACCGTGTGCGAGGAAGCCTCGTGCCCCAACATCGGCGAGTGCTTCGGCCACGGCACGGCGACCTTCATGATCATGGGCGACCTGTGCACACGCCGCTGCCCCTTCTGCGACGTGGCGCACGGAAGGCCCGGGCCGCTCGATGCCGAGGAGCCCCGCCACCTGGGCGAGACCATCGCGAGCATGAAGCTTCGCTACGTCGTGATCACGAGCGTGGACCGCGACGACCTGCGCGACGGCGGCGCCGGCCACTTCGTCGATTGCATCCGCGCCGTGCGCGAGCTCTCGCCCGGAACGAAGATCGAGATCCTCACGCCGGACTTCCGCGGGCGCCTCGAGCGCGCGCTCGAGATCCTCGACGCGGCGCCGCCGGACGTGATGAACCACAACCTGGAGACGGTCCCGCGCCTCTACCGCCAGGCTCGCCCCGGCTCCGACTACGGGCACTCGCTGCAGCTGCTCAAGCAGTTCAAGGCGCGCCATCCCGAGGTGCCGACCAAGTCGGGACTGATGGTGGGGCTGGGGGAGACCAACGACGAGATCCTCGAGGTGATGCGCGACCTTCGCGCGCACGACGTGGACATGCTCACGCTCGGCCAGTACCTGCAGCCTTCAAAGCACCACCTTCCGGTGCTGCGCTTCGCGCATCCGGACGAGTTCCGCATGTTCGGCGAAGCGGCCGCCAAGATGGGATTCGTGAACGCGGCGAGCGGCCCCATGGTGCGATCGAGCTACCACGCCGACCGGCAGGCCCAGGACGCCGGCGCCCTCTAGGAAAGCTTGTTCCGCGTCGTTGATTCCCACACCGGCATGGTGTAAATAGGCCGGACCGTCACAATTTTTCATACTTCCGCTCGTGGACCGATTCAAGGAGCTCACCACTTTCGTCGAGGTCGCACAACGCGGCAGCCTTTCGGCCGCGGCGCGCGAGGAAGGCATCACGCCCGCGATGGTGGGGCGGCGCATCGACCAACTCGAGGAGCGCCTGGGCGTGAAGCTCTTCAAGCGCTCCACGCGCAAGGTCACCCTCACGCCGGAAGGGACGACGTTCTACGAGGACTGCAACCGGCTGCTGGGTGAGCTGCGCTCCGCGGAAGACGCGCTTTCGGTCGGCGCCAAGAGCGCCTCCGGGCGGCTCATCATCACGGCACCCACGGCCTTCGGTCGCAAGCACATCGCGCCGCACCTCTCCGCGTTCATCGCCGAGCACCCGAACCTCGCGATCACGCTGCACCTGTCCGAACGGCTGGTGGACCTCAAGAACGAGCGATTCGACCTCGCGATCCGCATCGCGGACCTGAAGAGCGCCGACCTCATCGCCGCCAAGCTCGCGCGCAACCATCGCGTGGTGTGCGGATCGCCCGCCTACTTCAAGCGCGCCGGCAAGCCCAAGGTGCTCGCGGAGCTCGCGCGGCACAACTGCCTCGTCACGAGCACCGAGGACGGCGTGGCCGACTCCTGGAGCTTCCTCGAGAAGGGCAAGCCCGTGTCGGTGAAGGTCACGGGCAATCTCCAGTGCAACGACGGAGAGGTGCTCACGCGATGGGCCATCGCCGGCGAGGGCCTCGCGTGGCGCAGCGCCTGGGAGGTGAGCGAGGAGGTGAAGCGCGGCCGCCTCGCCACGGTGCTCGACGACTACGCCTTCCCCGGCAACAACATCTATGCCGTCTATCCGGAGCGGCGCCTGCTCCCGGCGAAGGTCAAGTTCTTCATCGATTTCCTGCGAAGGACTTTCGGCGACCCGCCGTACTGGGAGTGAAACCGGGGTCCGGCCCCGGTCTTCAGCGGAATTGCTTCACCACGTGGTGCTGGCGGCGGCTCACCGGGAGCTTCTCCCCGGTGCCCTTGATCACGACGGCCCATCCCGACTCGCTCTCCTCGGCGTTGCGTTCGAAGCCGGCGATGGCCGTGCGCGCCACGAGGCAGTTGCGGTGCACGCGGACGAATGCGTCGGCGAATTCTTCCTCCAGGCTCGTGAGCGACTCCTCGACCAGGTGCTCGCGCTCGACCGTGCGCACCGTCACGTACTTTAGCTCGGCCCTCAGGTAGAGGACGTCGGCGAGCGGCACCAGGATGATCTTTCCGCGCTCGTGGACCGAGAGGTGCCGGCGCGGAAGGTTGGCGGCGGCATCGAGCGCCTCGCGCGAGACCTTGGGCGCCGCGCGCGTCTTGCTCAGCGCCGCGAGCAGGCGCTCGACGCGGATGGGCTTGAGGAGGTAGTCGATCGCGTTCACCTCGAAGGCCTTGATGGCGTAGGTATCGAACGCGGTCGTGAAGATGATCGCGGGCGGGTCCTCCATGCCGGCGATGTGGCGCGCCGCCTCCATGCCGTCCATCTCCGGCATGCGGATGTCGAGGAGCACGACGTCCACCTTCTCGCGGTTGAGGACGTCGAGGACCTCGCGGCCGTTGCGCGCCTCGTCCACGATCGCCAGCGGGAAGGACTCGCGGCATTCGTCGAGCAGGTCGCGCAGCCTCGCGCGGGCCGGAGCCTCGTCGTCGGCGATGAGGATGCGCGCGCAGTCCTTGTCGGCCAGCATCAGGAGCTCGCGGTGATGTACGGCATGCGGATCGTCACGTGATAGTGCCCGTCCCTCACTTCGGAGCGCATGCTCGCCTCGGCATCGAAATGCAGCTGCAGGCGCTCGCGGATGTTCTCGGTGGCCATCTTGTTGCCGCCCATGTGCTTGCCGCTCCCGGAATAGGGGTTCCTCAGCTCCATCACCAGCTGGGCGCCTGCAAGCGAGACGTCGATCTCGATCTCGCCGCCCGCCTCGATGGGCTCGATGCCATGGTAGACCGCGTTCTCCACGAGCGGCTGCAGGATGAGCGGCGGCACCATTGCGTCGGCCGGCATGGTGCCGGTGCGCCACGTGACGCGCAGGCGCTCGCCCAGCCTGAGCTCCTCCAGCGCAAGGTACTGGCGCGCGAGGTCCACTTCGTTGGCGAGCGGCGCGAGCGTCCGGTTATCGGACATGAGGACGCGAAAGAGGTCCGCCAGGTCCTCCAGGGCCCGCTCGGCCCGGCGCGGCTCCGAGCGGATGAGCGACAGCACGGCGTTGATGCTGTTATAGAGGAAGTGCGGGCGAATGCGCGCCTGGAGCGCCTGGATGCGCGCTTCGGCCACGGCCGGCGACAGCGCGCGCGCCCGCAGGTCGAAGTAGGCCAGGGTCACCGCGGTCACGAAGAAGACGAGGAAGGTCACCTGGCCGAAGGTCATCGGGCGCAGCTCGAAATCGAATTGCCGCGACACCTCGTAGAGCACCCAGGTCACCGCGAGCTCGAAAGCCGCGAGCAGCGCGATCGCTCCCACGTAGCCGATCGCGTGCAGCCACCGGCGCGCGAGGCAAAGCACCACGAGCGAGAGGATCAGCACCGGCTCGCCGAACGCGGCGAAGAGCAGGAACTCGAACCAGATCTCGCGAACGGAGGGGGCGCGGATCACGGCCGCGGCGGCGATGAGCACGTTCACGAGGACCAGCGAACGAAGCATCACGCCGACGTTGCAGAAGTTCGGAAGGCGGATGCCCGTACCGGTCTGATTTATACTCGCCACGGTTCCCCATTTTGGCCATTGCCGCCGCTTCCATGCAACAAGACGACAAGCCCGGCGCGAAATCCGCGGGCAAGGCATGGTCGGGGCGCTTCGCCGAGCCCCTCGACTCCCTCACGCAGCGGTTCAATGCGTCGGTGTCGTTCGACCAGCGCCTCGCGCAGTACGACATCGCCGGCTCCCTCGCCCATGCCCGCATGCTCGCCCGGGCGAAGCTCATTTCGGGCGACGACCTCGCCGCGATCGAGCGCGGCATGGCGCAGATCGCCGAGGAGGTCCGCTCGGGAAGCTTCTCCTGGTCCGTCGACCGCGAGGACGTGCACCTCAACATCGAGCACCGCCTCACCGAGCTGGTTGGCGATGCGGGAAAGCGCCTGCACACGGCCCGCTCGCGCAACGACCAGGTGGCGACGGACATTCGGCTGTGGCTGCGCGCGCAGATCGACGAGCTCGCGGGCCTGCTTCGGCGCGTGCGCGAGGGCCTCATCGACCTCGCGGAGAAGCACGCCGGGACCCTGATGCCGGGGTTCACGCACCTGCAGGTCGCCCAGCCCGTCACCTTCGGGCATCACCTCATGGCCTACTTCGAGATGTTCACGCGCGATGCCGAGCGCCTCGCCGACTGCCGCCGCCGCGTGAACAAGCTGCCCCTGGGCGCCTCGGCGCTCGCCGGCACGAGCTTCCCGATCGACCGCGAGTTCGTGGCGAAGGAGCTGGGCTTCGACGGCGTGTGCGAGAACTCGCTCGACGCCGTGTCCGATCGCGATTTCGCCGTGGAATTCCTCGCCGACGCCGCCCTCGTGATGGCGCACGTCTCGCGCCTTTCGGAGGAGCTCGTGATCTGGATGAGCCCCGCGTTCGGCTTCGTGAAGATCGCCGACCGTTTCTGCACCGGCTCCTCGATCATGCCGCAGAAGAAGAATCCCGACGTGCCCGAGCTCATGCGCGGCAAGGCCGGGCGCGTGTACGGCTCGCTCGTGGCGATGCTCACCGTGATGAAGGGCCAGCCGCTCGCGTACAACAAGGACAACCAGGAAGACAAGGAGCCGCTCTTCGATGCCGTGGACACGTTGCGCGACGTGCTCACGCTGCTCGCCGAGCTCCTGAAGGGCGTCGAGCCGCGGCCGGAGCGGATGAGGAAGGCGCTCGACGAAGGTTTCGCGACAGCCACGGACCTCGCCGACTACCTGGTGCGCCGGGGCATGCCCTTCCGCGACGCCCACGAAGTGGTGGCACGCGCGGTTCGCGCCGCCGACGAAGCCGGAAAGGATCTCGCCTCGCTTCCGCTTGCCACGCTCCGGGGCTTCTCGGCGTTGATCGGCGAGGACGTCCATGCCGCGCTCACGCCGGAAGGATCGGTTGCGTCGCGCAACCACATTGGCGGCACCGCGCCCGAGGCCGTGCGCGCGGCGATCGAGCGCGCCCGCAAGCGCCTCTAGACGCTCTCCTCGACCTTCGCCTGGTAGATCCGGCAGATCTTGCGCGTCTCGGGCCCCGAGAGGCGGTCGCCCATGCGGCCGCAGCGGTAGATGCGCTGCGAGAGCTTCTGCGACCAGCTGCACGACTGGCAATCGCCGAACATCGTGCCCTCGTTGTCTTCCTGCAGCGTCTCGAGCGCCTCGCGAAGCGCCGACACCGCGTTGCGGATGCGGTTGGGGCTGATGTTGCGCGTCGCGTTCTGCCAGGCGAGCGCGGGCTGCGACTCGTAGAGCAGCCGCTCGCCCGACGCCGACAGGCGAAGGCGAACGACGCGCCGGTCGATGTCGTCCTCGAACCGCTCGATGAGGCCGCGCCGGTCGAGCAGCAGGAGCGTTTGCGACACCGTGCCCTTGGTGAGGCCCAGGTAGTCGGCGAGCGCCTGGGGCGTGTTCGAGTAGCGGTTGGCCTTGCTAAGATAGACGAGCGCCTGGAGGTGGACGGGTTGCAGGCTTTCGTCGCTTCCCGACTTCCGTAGCTCCGTCCTCATGAGGTTCCCGAGCCGCTCCACCAGCTCGAGAAGGACGAGCGGATTCTTGTCCAGGCGCCCTCCGTCGCGGAAACGTCCGCAGCCCCATTAGTATCGGATCGATACGAAAAAGTCAAGGCTTTGCGCCACCGACTTTTCGTATCGAATCGAAACTACCCCGGTTTCGAGGCCTTTTTGTGCGGTTTCGCACGTTCCGCGGCCGCTTTCCGCGTCATTTCCAGCGCGGCTGGACGCCCGATTGCGCGGCGATGATGCGGGCGAGCGAGGCGAAGAGCTCGTCGCCGCTGCGCGTGTCGCGCCACTCGCCTTCGCGGTGCGCGAAATGGAAGCCGCCCGAGCGCGCGGCGACCCAGATCTCGCGATTGGGCGCCTGGCGATTGACGATCACGCGGCTCGAGTCGGGGCACGTGATCGTGAGGATCCCGGACTCGAGGTCCACGTCGAGGTCGTCGTCGCTTTCCAGTGACGATTCGATGCGCGCGAGCACGCCGTCGACGGCGCGATGGAAATCCGATTCATTCATAATGCCGGGATGATACGCGCCATCGCCATCGCCGCGGCCTTCACCGGCGCGATCGCGCTCGCGGGTTGCGGCCAGAAGGGGCCGCTCAGGCTCCCCGATGCTCCGAAGGCGCCGGCGACCACGCCCTCCCCGGCACCCGCACCCGAGCCCAGGTCGCCATGAGCGCGTTCGTCCGCAAGGACGGCGTCCTCTTCGTGGACGGCGTCTCCCTCGAACGCATCGCCGCCGAATTCGGTACGCCCTGCTACGTCTATTCGCGCGCATCGATCGAGTCTGCTTATCGCGATTTCGACGAGGGCCTCGCGGGGCTCGACCACCTGGTCTGCTACGCGGTAAAGGCCAACTCCAACCTCGCAGTGCTGGACACGCTGCAGCGCATGGGCGCGGGATTCGACATCGTCTCGGGCGGCGAGCTCGCGCGCGTCATCGCCGCCGGGGGCCGCGCCGACCGCGTGATCTTCTCGGGCGTCGGCAAGAGCGAGGCCGAGATGCGCGCGGCGCTCGCCGCGGGCATCCGCTGCTTCAACGTCGAGAGCGAGCCGGAGCTCGATCGCCTCGACGCGATCGCCGCGTCGATGGGCAAGCGCGCGCCGGTATCGCTTCGCATCAACCCCGACGTGGACGCGCGCACGCACCCCTACATCTCGACCGGATTGGCGGGAAACAAGTTCGGCATACCGCATGCGCGCGCGCTCGAAGCCTATCGCCGGGCCGCGTCGCTCGGGCATCTCGACGTGATCGGGGTCGGATGCCACATCGGCTCCCAGATCCTCGAAAGCGCGCCCCTCGACGAAGCGCTCGAGCGCATCCTCGACCTGGCGGCCGGGCTCCAGGCGCAGGGGATCG
Organism: Usitatibacter sp.; assembly: GCA_035501715.1. Taxonomy (GTDB): domain Bacteria; phylum Pseudomonadota; class Gammaproteobacteria; order Burkholderiales; family Usitatibacteraceae; genus Usitatibacter. Next base: position 9,575 of record DATJVS010000126.1, on the reverse strand, counting down.
CGCTCCACCACCTGGACCTCGGCGGCGGCTTCGGGATCCGCTACCGCGACGAGACGCCGATCGACGTTCGCGGCTACTGCGCGCGCCTCGCCAAGCGCCTGTCCGGATGCGGCATGCAGGTGATGCTCGAGCCCGGCCGGGCGATCGTCGGCCCCGCGGGCGCGCTGCTCATGCGGGTCGAGTACCTCAAGCTCGACAAGGCCAGGCGCTTCGCCGTCGTCGACGCGTCGATGAGCGAGCTGATCCGCCCCGCTCTCTACGAGGCCTACCACGAGATCGCCCCCGTGCGCCTGCGCGGCGAGGCCGCGATCGCGCTCGACGTCGTGGGACCCGTGTGCGAATCGGCCGACGTCCTCGGGACGGACCGCGCGCTTGCGCTCCGCGAAGGCGACCTGCTCGCGGCGCTCTCCACGGGCGCCTACGGGATGGTGATGGCCTCCAACTACAACTCGCGCCCGCGTCCGCCGGAGGTGCTGGTGGACTCCGGGCGCGCGCTTCTCGTGCGCGAAAGGGAGAGCGCGGCATCGCTCTTCGCGGGCGAAAGGCGCCTCGGCGAGGCCTCGGCGAAGTAGCCTCGTGTCGACGCGCTCGATTGGTATCGTCTCGATACCAAAACGAGCCGAGTCGATGCAAATAGTCATTTCCCTTTCCGGCTTCCGCATAGAATCGGCTCACCAACTTGTTCGATGCGAATCCGAACGCTTGGTAGTGCGTAGTGGCATCCGTCGGATGCCCCGTACGTCAGACAATCGGTCAACATTGAAAGGAGCAACACCATGGCTGCGAAGAAAAAAGCCGCGAAGAAGAAGTCCACCAAAAAAGCCAAGAAAGCGAAGAAGAAGTCATCTAAGAAGCGCGCGTCAAAAAAACGCGTAGCGAAGAAGACCAAGAAGTCGAAGAAGAAGGCTTCGAAGAAGAAGCCGGCCCGCAAGGCGGCGAAAAAGAAGAAGCCAGCGAAGAAGAAGGCGGCGAAGCGCAAGCCCGCGATGAGCGCGGCGATGCCGGTCAAGCCGATGATGGCTCCGGCGGTCACCCCGGTCATCACGCCGCTGATCAAGCCGATGAGCTGACGGGCGCCCGGCGCCCGCCAGCAAGGCGGTTGGACCCGAATACGAGGCGCGACCCGACCGGGGCCGCGCAACCGGCAGGAGTTACGGCCGGGTAGCGCCTCGCAAGCGGGCTCCCATCCCGGCGCTCGATGGCGCCGTCATCCCGCCAGGTTCCAACGCTCCATCACGACGTAGCTTCCGCGCCCCGTCTCCGAGCGCACGAGCACGAATTCCCTCACGCGCCAGCCGATCGGCGACATCATCTCGCGCGGGAACGGTTTCGCGACCCCGCGGGCCAGCGTCACGTGCGCGGCGAACGGACGAGCTTCGGGCGCAAAGCCCGCGCTCGCGAGCTCCAACTCGAGCGACGACTGCAGTGCGGCGAGCGCAGGCGGCATCCGGGACGGCCCCGCCCACGCGACGCGCGCGTCGCGAAACGAGCCGGCGGCTTCGATCGCCAGCTCGAAGGGCGCGCCGCGAACGGAGCCCGCCGCTTCGAGCGCGCGGGGCACGCGGGCATCCGGGACCTCGCCGAGGAAGGACAGGGTGAGATGCAGCTTCGCCGCGGGGACGGCCCGTCCCCCGGCGCGCTCGGCTAGCGAAGCGCCAAGCTCCGCGAGCTGCGCGCGCACTCCGTCGTCCGGCCATAGCGCGAAGAAGAGCCGCATCGGGCGCTACGGCAGCTCCGCCGCCGGCATTCGCGCGAGGATCGTCTGGGTCTTGCGCGCGATGAAGGGCGTGTTGCGGTTGCGATCGTAGAAGCGCGGGTTGGGGATGATCGCGGCAAGGCGCGCGGCGCCATCGTCGCCTACCTTCGACGCGCTCGTGCCGTAGTAGTGGCGCGCCGCAGCCTCGGCCCCGAACACCCCGTCGCCCCACTCGATCACGTTGAGGTAGATCTCAAGGATGCGGCGCTTGTCCATCACCTGCTCGATCATCACCGTGATGAGCGCCTCCTCGCCCTTGCGCCAGGGCGTGCGGCTTGCCGAGAGGAAGAGGTTCTTCGCGAGCTGCTGCGAGATCGTGGACCCGCCGGCCACGATCTTGCCCTTCCTGCGATTCTTCTCGCGCGCTTTCTCGATCGCGTCCCAGTCGAAGCCCTCGTGATCGACGAACCTCGAGTCCTCGGCGACCACCACCGCGCGCTTGAGGCTTTCGGAGATCTGGCTGTAGGGGACCCAGGCGTGCTGCAGCTTCGCCCCGGGGTTGGAAACGCGCATGGCGGCCAGCCGCGCGTCCATGAAGGCCGTGGTGCGCGGATTGTGATCCTTCCACCACCACACCTGCGCGAGAAACGTGAGCTGCACCGCGAGGAACGCCGCGGCCAGCAGGACCGCGAGGCCCGCGGCCAGGCGCCACGCGCTCTTCACGCGACTCGGGTCCGAAGGTGGGCGAGCACCGGCGAAGTATCGGGACGCTTTCCCCTCCAGAGCTCGAAGGATTCGGCCGCCTGCTCGACCAGCATTCCCAGTCCGTCGCTCGCCCGCATGCCGCCCGCGCGTGCATGCGCGAGGAACGCGTTCGCCGAATCACCATAGGCCATGTCGTAGGCGAGGCCCTTCGCCGAAAGGACGTGCTCGGGCAACCGAAGCGATTCGCCATGCACCGAAGCCGAGGTTGCGTTGACCACGATGTCGAATCGATCCCGGGGGATCGCATCGAGCGGCGCGGCCTCGACCGGCCCCAGCGGGCCGAACCGCGATGCGAGCTCGCGCGCCTTGTCCACGTCGCGATTGGCGATCACGAGCCGCGCGGGACGTTCGGCAAGCAGCGGCGCGATCACTCCGCGCGCGGCACCGCCCGCGCCGATGACGAGCACGCGGCTCGCAGCCACATCGACGCGCAGGTTGCGCACGAGATCCGCGACGAGCCCCGCGCCGTCGGTGTTGTCCGCTTCGATGGATCCCGATCGCGATGCCAGGAAGTTCGCCGCGCCCGCGAGTCGCGCGCGATCGCTCGACTTCGACGCGAGCTCGAGCGCCTCGACCTTGAACGGCAGCGTCACGTTCGCGCCGCGCCCGCCCGCATCGAAGAATGCGCGCGCGCTTCGCGCGAAGCCGTCACGCGGCGCGAGAAGGGTCCCGTATTCGAGCGAGTCGCCCAGCTGCTGCGCGAAGAGCGCGTGAATGCGCGGCGAAAGGCTATGCGCGACAGGATTGCCGATCACGACATATCGATCCATCGGACGTGATCGTACCTTCCATTTAAATAGTATGCAGACGTCGGCAACGCAGTTGCGCCAAATGCCCTATAGTGGTGCCGATATCTCATGAGGGCACGAGATTGGTGCGTATGGCCGCGCACAGGATCATCAAGGCAATATGAATCAATTACTTGATCATATCTCGGCGTGGCACAGTTTTCGCTAAATTGGCCTCGTCCGGGCTTTCTTCAGCCGCGCGTTCCCCATTTCTGGGCATTCACACCACCATCAGGAGAGACTTATGGCAGTAGCCGACGTGTTCAAGACAATCAAGGAAAACGAGGTCAAGTTCGTCGACCTTCGCTTTACCGATACCAAAGGAAAAGAGCAGCACGTTTCGGTTCCGGTCAAGGCGTTCGGCGAGGACAAGTTCAAGGACGGCCACGCGTTCGACGGCTCCTCGATCGCGGGATGGAAGGGCATCGAAGCCTCCGACATGCTGCTCATGCCGGATCCCGATTCCGCGCACATGGATCCCTTCTACGACGAACCGACCATCGTGCTCTCGTGCGACGTGCTCGAGCCTTCGACGGGCAAGGGATACGAGCGCGACCCGCGCACGATCGCGAAGCGCGCGGAAGCCTACCTCAAGAGCTCCGGCCTGGGCGACGTCGCCTACTTCGGACCCGAGCCCGAGTTCTTCATCTTCGATTCCGTCGAGTGGAAGGTGGACATGTCGGGCTCGTTCGTGAAGATCAATTCCGAGGAAGCGCCGTGGTCGTCGGACCTCAAGCTCGAGGGCGGAAACCTGGGGCACCGTCCGCCGGTGAAGGGCGGCTACTTCCCCGTGCCTCCCGTCGATTCGCAACAGGACATTCGCTCGGCGATCTGCCTCGCGCTGGAAGAGCAGGGCGTGGAAGTCGAGGTGCACCACCACGAAGTGGCCGCGCCCGGGCAGAACGAGATCGGCACCAAGTTCAACTCGCTCGTGAAGCGCGCGGACTGGATGCAGATCCTCAAGTACACGGTGCTCAACGTCGCGCGCTCGTACGGCAAGACGGCGACGTTCATGCCCAAGCCCGTCGTGGGCGACAACGGCTCGGGCATGCACGTGCACCAGTCGGTGTGGAAGGGCGGCGTGAACCTCTTCGCGGGCGACGGCTACGCGGGCCTTTCGGACTTCGCGCTCTACTACATCGGCGGCGTGATCAAGCACGCGAAGGCGCTGAACGCGATCACCAACCCCGGAACCAACTCGTACAAGCGCCTCGTGCCGGGATTCGAAGCGCCGATCAACCTCGCCTACTCCGCGCGCAACCGCTCGGCTTCGTGCCGCATCCCCTTCGTGTCGAGCCCCAAGGCGCGCCGCGTCGAGGTGCGCTTCCCGGATCCCACGGCCAATCCGTACCTCGCGTTCTCGGCGCTGCTCCTCGCGGGCCTGGACGGCGTGCAGAACAAGATCCACCCGGGCGATCCGCTCGACAAGAACCTCTACGACCTCGAGCCGGAAGAAGCCGCGAAGGTGCCGCACCCGTGCGCGTCGCTCGACGAGGCGCTGGACAACCTCGACAAGGACCGTGCGTTCCTCACGCGCGGCGGCGTGTTCACGGACGACATGATCGACGCGTACATCGCGCTCAAGATGGAAGAGGTCACGAAGTTCCGCATGACCACGCACCCGATCGAGTTCGAGATGTACTACTCGGCCTAGTCAACGGCACCTGCCGCGCGAAGAAAGGGGCGGCGTGTCCGCCCCTTTCTTCTTACGCCCTTGCGAAGCCCTTCTTGTGTTCCGCACCCCGCGCGACCACAACCTATTGCGGCCGGCTGCACCCATCTCATTGATCTTATTGCTTTTTACATGACCGCTGCCTATCCTGACCGTCCGCCTTTGCCAGGGGATGCACGGCATGAAGATCGTGTGGATCGCGGGCCTCGCCGTCGCTGCGACGCAGGCATTTGCGCAGACGACGATCTACAAGTTCGTGGACGAGTACGGACACGTCACCTATTCGAACAGGCCCATGAAGGGCGCGATGGTGGTCGATCTCGAGCCGCTCACGACGATTCCCGGAACGCCGGGTCCGGCGCCGAAAGCGATGCCTGCGGTCGAGCGCGCGGACGCGCCGAAGGCGGACGTGGCGAAGTTGGACGTGGTGAAGCCCGACGCGAAGACCGATTCGAAACCGGTGCTCACCGCCACGCTCGCGGTCGAGCCCCAGGTGCAGAGGAAGCGCGACAACGATCGCCGGCGCATCCTCGAAGACGAGCTCTCGCGCGAGGAGCAATCGCTTTCCGACGTGCGCGACTCGCTCGCGCAGGAGCAGACGAATCCCGCATTGGTCGCCGCCGTGAAGGCGGCGCAGCAGGCGCAGGATCCCTCGCCCATGCAGCTGGCCGAGATGCGCACCAACATCGACAGGGCCTCGGGACGCATTCGCGGCCTGCAAGCCACCGCTGCCGAGCACGAGAAGAACATCGAGGCGCTCAAGAAAGAGCTCGGCGCACTGAAGCCCTAGCCTCGCGCAGCAGTCCCCGACTCCGGCAACTCCGTTCTGCCGACGCGCCAGCGGTCCTCGCTGGCGCGCTAATTGCTTTTTCTCCGTGCTGCAGCTCGTGACTCCCTACGCGGGCCTCGAGCTGCTATCGACCGCCGTGCTGATGCTCGACGAAAGACTCCACGTGACCTACGCGAACCCCGCCGCAGAAACGCTGCTCGCGCATGGCCGCAAGCACCTGATCGGCGTGGAGATGGACAAGGCGCTGCCGGGAAACCCCGAGCTCGGGGAACGCCTGCGCCTGTCGCTCGCGTCCGACGCCGGGTTCAACGAGCACGACGTGGAGCTCGACATCGGCGGCGAGACCATGCACGTGACCTGCATCATCACGCCGATCGAATCTGGCGAGTCGCGCCTCATGCTGGAGCTTCGCGAATTCGAGCAGCAGCGGCGCATCGCCCGCGAGGCCAAGATCATGGAGCAGCAGCAGGCCAACAAGGAGCTGATCCGCAACCTCGCTCACGAGATCAAGAATCCCCTGGGCGGGATCCGCGGCGCGGCGCAGCTGCTCGAGCGCGAGCTCGCCGACGCGGAGCTGCGGGAGTTCACGCAGGTGATCGTGAAGGAGACCGACCGCCTGCAATCGCTCATGAACCGCCTGCTCACGCCCAGCCGCCTGCCGCATGTGGAGCCCATCAACATCCACGAGGTGATGGAGCGCGTGCGCATGCTGCTCCTCGCCGAGTTCCCGGAGGGCCTCGCGATCAAGCGCGACTACGACGCGAGCCTTCCGGACATGGTGGGCGACAAGGAGCAGCTGATCCAGGCGATCCTCAACGTCGCGCGCAACGCCGCGCAGGCGACATCCGGCAAGGGCGAGGTCCGCTTCCTCACGCGCATCGCGCGCCAGGTGACCATCGCGCGCTGCCGCCATCGGCACGCCATCGCGGTGCACATCGAGGACGACGGGCCGGGCGTTCCCGAAGGGATCGCCGAGCGCATCTTCTACCCGCTGGTGAGCGGACGCGAGGGCGGAACGGGCCTGGGCCTGTCGCTCGCGCAGAGCTTCGTGAGCCAGCACCACGGAATCATCGAGTTCGAGAGCGACCCCGGGCGCACCTGCTTCACCATCCTGCTGCCCGTCCGCGACGCGAAGGATCCCACATGAACGCCCGCCACGAAGCCGTGAATCCCGTCTGGATCATCGACGACGACCGCTCGATCCGCTGGGTATTCGAAAAGGCGCTCGCCCGCGAGGGAATCGCGCACCGCACGTTCGGCGCGGCGCAGGAGGCGCTGGACCAGTTGCCCGGCGAGACGCCCGATGTCGTCGTGAGCGACATCCGCATGCCCGGCGTATCGGGCCTGGACCTCATGCAGCAACTGAAGGCGCGGCTGCCCTCGACGCCGGTGATCATCATGACGGCGTACTCGGATCTCGAGAGCGCCGTGGCCGCGTTCCAGGGCGGAGCGTTCGAATATCTTCCGAAGCCGTTCGACGTGGACCACGCGGTGGAGCTCGTGCGACGGGCGCTCGAGCAAAGCCGCCGCCAGGGCGACCTGCCCGCACCCGAAGCCGAGGCGCCCGAGATTCTCGGGCAGGCGCCGGCGATGCAGGAGGTGTTCCGCGCGATCGGAAGGCTCTCGCAATCCCATGCGACCGTGCTCATCACCGGCGAATCGGGCACGGGCAAGGAGCTCGTCGCCCGCGCGCTGCATCGCCACAGCCCGCGTGCCGCGCGCGCTTTCATCGCGATCAACACCGCCGCGATCCCGAAGGACCTGCTGGAGAGCGAGCTCTTCGGCCACGAGCGCGGCGCCTTCACCGGCGCCCAGGCGATGCGGCGCGGCCGCTTCGAGCAGGCCGAGGGCGGGACGCTCTTCCTCGACGAGATCGGCGACATGCCTCCGGACCTGCAGACGCGATTGCTGCGCGTGCTCTCGGATGGCCAGTTCTACCGCGTGGGCGGGCACACGCCGCTCGCGGCCAACGTGCGCGTGATCGCCGCCACGCACCAGGAGCTCGAGACCCGCGTGCGGCAAGGACTCTTCCGCGAGGATCTCTACCACCGCCTCAACGTGATTCGCCTTCGCCTTCCGCCGCTTCGCGAGCGGCGCGACGACATTCCCGCGCTCGCGCGCCACTTCCTGGCCAAGAGCGCGCGCGACCTGGGCGTCGAAGGCAAGCGCCTCACGCAGGGCGCGCTGCAGTTCCTCACGGCGCAGGAGTGGCCCGGCAACGTGCGCCAGCTGGAGAACGTCTGCCACTGGGTCACGGTGATGGCGCCGGGCCAGATCGTGGACGTGAAGGACCTCCCGCCGGAAGTGCGCGGCGATCCGGCCTCGGCTCCCTCCGAGAACGACTGGCGGCGCATGCTGGAGCGCGAGGTCGCGAGCCGGCTCGCGCGCGGCGAATCCGGCGTGGCCGATCCCCTCACGCGCGAATTCGAGACCGCGCTCATCGTGAAGGCGCTGCAGCACACGGGCGGACGGCGCATCGAGGCCGCGGGGTTGCTGGGCATCGGGCGAAACACGCTCACCCGCAAGGTGCAGGAACTGAAGATCGATACGAAGGACTAGGCCCGGTAGCGCTCCTCGAAATCCGGCGCGGGCAGCGCCGGGCTTTCGAGGAATCCCTGGTACTCGTCGCATCCCAGGTCGCGAAGGGCCGCGAGCTGCTCCGCGGTCTCCACCCCCTCGGCCACCACCGAAAGATGCAGCGAGTGCGCCATCGCCACGATGGCGCGGATGATGGCCTCGTCGTTCGCGTCGCGCCCGATGTCGCGCACGAACGAGCTGTCGATCTTGATCGAGTCCACGGGCAGCGTCTTCAGGTACGAAAGCGACGAGTAGCCCGTGCCGAAGTCGTCGATGGCGAGGCCCACGCCCAGCTCGCCCAGGCGATTGAGCAGCGCCGCCTTCTCCGCGATGTTCTGCATGAGGTGCGACTCGGTGAGCTCGAGCTCCAGCGTCTCGGGCGCGATGCCCGATTTGTGCACGGCCGACTCGACCGCCCGGTACAGGCGCTCGCCGTCCATCATCTGTCCCACCGAGAGGTTCACCGAGATCCTGAGCCCCGGCCGGACACTGCGCTGCCACGCCTCGACCTGCGCGCACGCGTTCTCGAGCACCCACTCGCCGATGGGCACGATGAGCCCCGAGTCCTCCGCCACGCCGATGAAGCGCTCGGGCATGAGCAGGCCGCGCCGCGGATGCTGCCAGCGGATGAGCGCCTCCACGCCGACCAGCTCGCCCGTGTCGATCTTCAGGCGCGGCTGGAAGTGCAACGCGAGCTCGCTGCGCCTCAACGCGAGGCGCAGGTAGTTCTCCACCGAGAGGCGCTCCTGCGCGCGCGAGTTCATGTCCGCCGAGAAAAATTGGTAGTTGTTGCGGCCCTTCTCCTTCGCGAAGTACATCGCCACGTCCGCGTTCTTCATGAGCGTGGCGCTGTCGCGCCCGTCGTTGGGATAGAGGCTGATGCCGATGGAGCACGAGGTCGAGAGATGCTGGCCCTCGATCAGCATGGGCGCGCCCATGGCGGCGATCATCTTCTCGGCCACCTGCTGCGCGCCTTCGTCGTCGTCGCCGCCCAGGTTCTCGAGGATCACCGCAAACTCGTCGCCGCCCAGGCGCGCCACGGTATCGGTCGCGCGCACGCACGCGGTCAGTCGCGAGGCCACGCGCTTCAGGAGCGCGTCGCCCACCTGGTGGCCCAGCGAATCGTTGATCGTCTTGAAGCGGTCGAGGTCGATGAACATGAACGCGAAGCCGGTGTGGTGCCGCGCCGCGTTGAAGATGCCCTGCTCGAGGCGATCGTGCAGGAGCACGCGGTTGGGCAGCCCCGTGAGCGCGTCGCGCGTGGCGAGGTACTCGGCGCGTTCCTCG
>DATJVS010000125.1:0-3961 GCA_035501715.1 Usitatibacter sp. | reverse complement strand
CGCGCGACGACCTTGCCGGTCTCGTCCGTGTTCACAGTCACCGTCGTGGCGAGCGTGTCCAATCCGCTGACCGGATCGGTGGTCACGAAGCTGAAGCTGCCCGCGAGCACGTCGAATCGCACCCCGCGCGCCGCGAGCGGGATGCCGCCCTGCGACAGGGTGGCCGAGACCAGCGCGTCGCTTCCCGAGCAGATGAGCGGCGCCGTGCAGCCGGCCGGCTGGGGCTGGGCTTGGGTGATGGTGATGCTGTTCGCGACCGTGCCGGGCTGGACGGTGATCGTGGAGCTCGCCGTGGGGGCCGTGCCCGTGTCGCGCACCGTGATCGTCACGGTCGTGCTCGCCAGCACCGGGTTCGGGACGATCGTGAACTGCGTGCCGTTGATCGGCCCCGAGATCGGCACGATCGCCTGGTTGTCCGAGCTCACGATGTACGCGCCCGTTCCGCCGGAGATCGTGAACGTCGTGGGCAGCCCCGAATACGCGGTGACCGGAGCGGCGGTGGTGCCCGCCGGAAGGATCGTGATGCGGGCCGGATCGTTCACCGTGGGCGGCCCGCCGACGGCGCCGCTGCAGGCGCTCAGCCCGGCGGCGACGACGAGTGCGAGGGCGGCGAGGAGGGTCGCGAGCGGGTTCGTGGGTCGGGTCATAGGCGCGATTCTACGCATGAACGCCGCAACGGAATCCAGCGATTGCCGCCAAGGGCGATGGGGCCGCATTTTATTGCAGTGCAGCGAGGCCTGCGATAGGATGGCAGGTCGCGCGCCGCCACAAGCGGCATCCCGTGGCCCGGCGCCAAAAGCCCGAAGAAGTTACGTACCGCATCCCCGTTCGCGCGGGGACGTCGCTACCATTCGCGTGTGAGGTGCTTTTGATGCAAGGGCAGGCGGGCTTCCCCCCGGAAAAGCAGGGACTCTACGATCCGCGCAACGAGCACGATGCCTGCGGCGTGGGCTTCGTCGCGCACATCAAGGGCCGCAAGTCCCACGACATCGTCGAGAAGGGCCTCACCATCCTGAACAACCTCCGCCACCGCGGGGCGACGGGAGCCGATCCGTTGCACGGCGACGGCGCGGGCCTGCTGGTCCAGATTCCCGACGCCTTCTTCCGCGAAGAGATGGCGAAGAAGGACGTGAGGTTGCCGAAGGCCGGGGCTTACGGCGTGGGCATGGTGTTCCTGCCGCGCAACCCCGCGGCGCGCGCCGCGTGCAAGCGCGAGATCGAGCGCGCCATCGCCAACGAGGGCCAGGTGCTGCTCGGTTGGCGCGACGTGCCCGTGGACGATTCCTCGCTGGGCGATACGGCGCGCGGCACCATGCCCGTCATCCGCCAGGTGTTCGTGGGCGCGGGCCGGGGCAGCCTCGATCGCGACGCGTTCGAACGCAAGCTCTACATCATCCGCAAGGCCCTGGGCCACGCGATCCGCGCGCTGGGGCTTTCCAACGCGCACGACTTCTACGTGCCCTCGTTCTCCCATCGCACCATCGTCTACAAGGGGATGCTGCTCGCCGAGCAGGTGGGCAAGTTCTTCACCGACCTTTCCGACAAGCGCTTCGTGTCGGCGTTGTGCCTCGCGCACCAGCGCTTCTCCACCAACACGTTCCCCACGTGGGACCTCGCGCATCCGTTCCGCTTCATCGCGCACAACGGCGAGATCAACACGCTCCGGGGCAACCTGAACTGGATCAAGTCGCGCCAGGCCACGATCCACTCGAAGCTGCTGGGCGAGGACCTGGACAAGATCTGGCCGCTCATCTACGACGGGCAGTCGGACTCGGCGTCCTTCGACAACGCGCTCGAGCTCCTCGTGATGGGCGGCTATCCGATCGCCCACGCGATGATGCTGATGATCCCCGAGGCGTGGGCGGGCAACCCGCTCATGGACGCCAAGCGCCGCGCGTTCTACGAGTACCATGCCGCGCTGATGGAGCCGTGGGACGGGCCGGCGGCCGTGGCCTTCACCGACGGCAAGTTCATCGGCGCCACGCTCGACAGGAACGGCCTTCGCCCCGCGCGCTACTTCATCACCGACGACGACTTGATCGTCATGTCCTCGGAGATGGGCGTGCTCGACATCCCGCAGGAGAAGATCGTCAAGAAGTGGCGCCTGCAGCCCGGCAAGATGCTGCTGGTGGACATCGAGCACGGCCGCATCGTCTCGGACGACGAGTTGAAGCGCGACCTCGCGGCGCAACGCCCATACCAGGACTGGCTCGATCGCACGCAGATCCGCCTCGAGGACATCCCCACGCCCTGGGAGATTCCCACGCCGGACACCGACAAGCTCCTCGACCGCCAGCAGGCTTTCGGCTACACGCAGGAAGACCTGCGCATGCTGATGACGCCCATGGCCGTCACCGGCGAGGAACCCATCGGATCCATGGGCGACGACGCGCCGCTCGCGGTGCTCTCCAACCGCCCCAAGCCGCTCTACGCGTATTTCCGCCAGCTCTTCGCGCAGGTCACCAACCCGCCGATCGATCCAATCCGCGAGCAGCTCGTGATGTCGCTGGTGTCCTTCATCGGCCCGCGGCCCAACCTGCTCTCGCCGGACCAGACCGAGCCCGTGATGCGCCTCGAGGTCTCGCAGCCGATCCTCACCTTCGAGGACATGGAGAAGCTGCGGCGCGCGTCGACCTTCACGCAGGGGCACTTCAAGAGCGAGATCCTCTCCATGTGCTATCCGGCCGATTGGGGAGCGGATGGCATGGAGCCCGCGCTCGCGCAGCTTTGCGCCGATGCCGAGGACGCGGTGCGCAAGGGCACCAACATCATCATCCTGACCGACCGCGACCTCTCGGCCAAGCAGATCCCGATCCCGGCGCTGCTCGCCACGGCCGCCGTGCACCATCACCTGGTGCGCGCGGGCCTGCGCACGCGCTGCGGCCTCGTCGTGGAGACCGGAAGCGCGCGCGAGGTGCACCACTTCGCGTGCCTCGCGGGCTTCGGGGCGGAGGCGATCCATCCGAACGTCGCGTTCGCCACGCTGCTGGACCTGCGCGAGGGCCTGCCGCAGAAGGTGGACGAGAAGGAGATCGTCAAGCGCTACATCAAGGCGGTCGGCAAGGGGCTGCTCAAGGTGATGTCGAAGATGGGCATCTCCACCTACCAGTCGTACTGCGGCGCGCAGATCTTCGAGGCCGTGGGCCTCGAGGAGAAGTTCGTCGAGAGGTACTTCACCGGCACGCCCACCGCCGTGGAAGGCGTGGGCCTCGCGCAAGTGGCCGAGGAAGCGGTGCGCCTGCATCGCCTCGCGTACTCCGACGCGCCGCTTTATCGCGACCAGCTCGATGCCGGCGGCGACTACGCCTACCGCATCCGCGGCGAGGCGCACATGTGGACTCCCGATTCCGTCGCGAAGCTGCAGCACTCGGTGCGCTCGTCGAGCTATCCGACCTACAAGGAATACGCGCGCCTCATCAACGAGCAGAGCGAGAAGCTGCTCACGCTGCGCGGTCTCTTCACCATCCGCGAAGGCGCGAAGCCCGTGCCGCTCGAGGAAGTCGAGCCGGCCAAGGAGATCGTGAAGCGCTTCGCCACGGGCGCCATGTCCCTGGGCTCCATCTCGCACGAGGCGCACTCCACGCTCGCCATCGCCATGAACCGCATCGGCGGCAAGTCGAACACGGGCGAGGGCGGCGAGGACCCGGTGCGCTACGTGCCGCTGAAGAACGGCGACTCGATGCGCTCGGCGATCAAGCAGGTAGCGGCGGGGCGCTTCGGCGTCACCACCGAGTACCTGGTGAACGCCGACGACCTGCAGATCAAGATGGCCCAGGGCGCCAAGCCCGGCGAGGGCGGCCAGCTCCCGGGCCACAAGGTCTCGCGCTACATCGCGAAGGTGCGCCACACGGTGCCCGGCGTGGGGCTCATCTCGCCGCCGCCGCACCACGACATCTACTCGATCGAGGACCTCGCGCAGCTCATCCACGACCTGAAGAACGTGAATCCGTCCTCGCGCGTG
>DATJVS010000124.1:0-15562 GCA_035501715.1 Usitatibacter sp. | reverse complement strand
GGAAGGACGTCGTACGCCTGGCGATGCAGGTAATCGGGCTTCCACCGCTGGGCGTGGGCACGAGGCGTGCTCTTGCCGTAACCGGGGCGCGAGTAGACGAGGCCGCGCATCGCGAGCGCCGACGAAAGCTCCGAAGGAAAGCCGCGCCACATCGCGATCGATCCGAGCCCTTCGTGGAGGAAGACGATGGTCGAGGCGCCCTGGCCGACCCACTCGCAGTCGATGTGCACCGGGCGATCATAGTGCAGAATTCCGCCATGCCCCTCGCCCTCGTGAGCCCCGGCGCAGCAGATGAGATCGAGCTCGTTCGGCAGCTCTTCCGCGAATACCAGCAGTCCATCGGCACCGACCTGTGCTTCCAGGATTTCGAAGCCGAGCTCGCGACGCTGCCCGGAGCCTATGCGCCGCCGCGCGGCCGCCTCTACCTCGGCCTCGATTCGGCAGCGGCGGCCTGTTGCGCGGCGCTGCGGCCCGCCGATGGCGATGCCGCCGAGATGAAGCGCCTTTACGTGCGGCCCCGCTATCGCGGCCTGGGCTACGGCGAGACCCTGGCGAGAGCCGTGATCGCCGACGCGAAATCGCTGGGCTACCGCAGGCTCGTGCTCGACACGCTGCCCACGATGAAGGAGGCGCAAACGATGTACGAGGCGCTGGGATTCCGCGACATCGAGCCCTACACGTTCAATCCGATCGCGGGAACGCGCTACATGGGGCTCGATCTGCGATGAACCGGGCGGTGCTCGAAGCCATCGCCCGCGAACGCCTCGCCGCGCAGGACGAGGCGCGCGTGATCGAGCGATTCTCCTCCCGCTACCCGGGGCTCAGCCTCGAAGACGCCTACGAGATCGCGAAAGGGGTCCACGAAGAACGTCTTCGCCAGGGCCGGCGCGCGGTCGGCCGCAAGATCGGTTTCACCAACCCGGCCATGTGGGCGGCGTTCGGCGTGAGCCAGCCGATCTGGGGCTACATGTACGACACCACGGTCCATGACCTCGCCAGGGAACGCGCGTGGAGCCTCGCGGGCTTCACCGAGACCAAGATCGAGCCCGAGATCGTGCTGCACTTCGGCAAGGCGCCACCCGCGGGCGACGCCGCGCAGGTGCTCGCGTGCATCGACTGGATCGCGCCGGGATTCGAGATCGTGCAATCGCCGTTTCCGGCGTGGAGATTCGACGCGGCGGATGCGGTCGCCGTCGCGGGCCTCCACGCCATGCTGCTCATCGGCGAACGCAAGAGCGTGGCTGAGCTCGGGCCGGGGACCGAACGCGCACTCGAGCGCTTTCGCCTCATGCTGCTGCGAAACGGCGAACCCGTCGCCTCCGGCAGCGGCGCCGACGTCCTGGGCAGCCCGCTGGCGGCCATCGCGCACCTCGTGGCCACGCTCCAGGCGCAGCCCGCATTCGCGCCCATCGCGGCGGGCGACATCGTCACCACGGGAACCATCACCGTCGCGCAACCCCTGGTGGCCGGCGAGCGCTGGAGCACGGCGATCGAGGGCATCGCGCTCGACGGAATCGAAGCGACGTTCAGGTAACGGCAGGGAGGCACATCGGCATGCGCTACGACGCGACCGAGGTGGCGATCGTCACGCCCGCGCAAGGCGGAATCGGTTCACGAGCCCGCGCAGGTGCTCGGCCTGGTCGGCGAGCGCATCCGACGTGGCGGTGATCTCCTCGGTCTGCGCGGCGTTGGCCTGGGTGAGCTGCTCCATCTGCGCGATCGCGTCGTTCACCTGGTTCACGCCCACGGACTGCTGGCGGCTCGCGCTGGCGATGTCGCCGATCAGCTCCGTGAGGCGCTTGGTGGATTCGATGATCTCGGCGAGCGTGGTGCCCGACTGGCCCACGAGCTTCGAGCCCGCCTTCACCTTGGACGCGGAATCGTCGATCAGCTGCTTCACTTCCCTCGCGGCCTGCGCGGAGCGCTGCGCGAGGCCGCGTACCTCGGCGGCCACCACGGCGAAGCCGCGCCCATGCTCGCCCGCCCGCGCGGCTTCGACCGCGGCGTTCAACGCGAGGAGGTTGGTCTGGAACGCGATCGCGTCGATCGTGGAGGTGATGTCGGCGATGCGGCGCGACGAGGCGTCGATCTCGCCCATGGCCTGCGCGGTGGAAGCCACCATGCCGCCGCCCTTCTCGGCGATCTTGCGCGAATCGGCGGCGAACTCGTTGGCCTTGCGCGTGTGCTCGGCCGCGTTCCTCAGGGTCGCGGTGATCTCCTCGAGCGAGGCCGCGGCCTCTTCGTGACCCGCGGCCTGTTCCTGCGCGCCCGCCGACAGCTGCATCGCCGCCTGCGACATCTGCCGCGACGCGCCCGCCGTGCGTTCGGCCGCGGCGCTCACGTCGATGAGCGCGTCGTTCATGCTTTCCAATGCGCGATTGAGCGCGAGCGCCATGCGGCCCATTTCGTCGCGGCTGCCCGCTTCCATGCGCTGCGTGAGGTCGCCCCCGGCCACCGACTCGAGCACGCGCACGGCCCCGCGCAGCGGCCGCGCGATCATGCCCGTGATGACGATGCCCAGCAGCACCGCCGAGGTGATGGCCGCGAGGACGACGCTCGTCACGATGGCGGTCTTCTCGGTGTAGCTCGCCCAGGTCTTCGCCGCGGTCTTCTCCATGGCGTCCACCTTGCGGTCGGAAAGCTCGTCGAGCGCGCCGGCCACCACCTCGAGCAGCGGGTCGAGGTTGGGCCACATGCTCCTCGCCTGCTCGGTCTTCCCGTTCTTCACGAGCTGCAAGACGATGTCCTGCACCTCGCGCAGCTCCTTGAAGAGCGTGTCCACGCGCTTGGCCTTTGCCACGTCCTCGGGGCTGGAGATCGTGGAGCGGTACTTGCCGAACTCGTCGCGGAAGATGGAATCGCGCTTGCGCACCTCCGCGGTCCACTTGTCGGCCGCTTCGTCCAGGAGCGCGGCGCGAACGGCACCCTGCGTGGCGATGAGGGCGATGCCCGCTTCCTCGATGTGGAAGACGCCGAGGGCTTCCTTCTCGTGCAGCGCCACGCCGTTCTCGCGCATGCCCGCCATGCCGCGGATGCCCATGAAGCCCACCAGGGCGATGAGCGCCGCCATGAGGCCGAACGCGAGCGCGAGCTTGGCGCCCGTGTTGAGGTCCGTGATGCGGCGAATGCTACTTGCGGCCATATTCGCGGATCTTCGATTGCATGAAGATGAAGACGTCGCGCCCCGGGAGCCCCGCCTTTTCGCGCTCCTCGATCCAGTCGTTCCAGACCTTGATCGACTTGGCCACCAGGCGCGTGCGGTCGGCCGGATTGAAGGCCACGAACTCGAGCCCCTTCTGCTTGAACCGCGCGATCTGCGCGGCGTCGTCGGCGGCATACGCCTGCTCGTAGCGCGCCGCCGCGGGCTCACGCAGCTCGAGCATCACCTTCTTCACGCTGGCGGGAAGCGCCTCCCACGACTTGTTGCTCACGCCCATGTAGCAGAAGGGCGAGCCCAGCGAGATCGAGTCGGTCACGTACCTGGAGACCTCGTCCACCTTGTAGGTCACGAACGCGTAGGGATAGGGCAGCGCCACGAGGTCGAGCTTGCCTTCCTTGAGCGCCCCCGCGGCCTCCGCCGTGGAGGTCTTGATCACCTCCGCGCCGTACTCGGCGAGCACGCGGCCCATCTCCGGGGAGATGCGCACCTTCGCGCCCTGGAAATCGTCGATGCTCGCGAGCCTGCGCGTGCCCATGAACTGGTACTGGGGCAGCGGCGTGGGGAGCAGCATCATGATGTTGGACTTCCTGAGCTCCGCCGCGACCGACGGATGGTCGGCCACCGCGAGCTCGACGCGGCCCAGCGCGCCGAGGCTGCTGGGGCTCATCAGGGGAAGGTCGAAGATCGTGAGCAGCCGCATCTTCTCGGGGAAGAACTGCGTGCACACGAACGTGCCGTCGGCGCCGCCCGACTGCAGCAGGGGCACGGCATCGGTGACCTTGCCCTTGTCGTAGGCGATGTCGAGCTTCATCTGGCCGCCGGTGCGCGCCGCGACTTCCTGGGCGTACCACTCGAACGGGATGAGCGAAGCGCGCCGGGGGCCCCAGATCTCGATCTTCCAGGTGGTGGCCGCATCGGCCGAAGAAGCAGCGAGCGCCGCGAGCGTCATCGCCGCGCCGATCACCGCACATCTCGCCGCCCGCCACGCGCACATGGAGTCCTCGCCGTGTCTTGAAATCGTTATTGGTATGGAGCGAGGTTATCGGCCCGCGGCGCATCCGGTCTGTGGCAGGCCACACACTTCGACGGCGCGCGGCATTACCGATGCAACCCTTGGCCTAGCAGGCGCAAGTACCGAGCCACAGCGATCCTTGCGGCCCTCGGCTGGGCCCCCGCCGCGGGGCTGACGGCCCGTTCCGCGGGGTGACCGGCGGTCACTTGACAACTGACTCGCGGTCATTTATCTTGCCGGGCAAATGACTCGGAGTCAGTTATGCCCCCCGTACAACGTGCCCTCGCGGTAGAGGACAAGGAAGAGCGCAAGCAGGAGCTGCTCGACGCGGTCGAGAAGCTCTACCTCAAGCAGCCCGACCGGATGCCCAACGTGGCCGAGGTCGCCGACAAGGCGGGCCTCGCCAAGGGCACGCTGTACCTCTACTTCCCCACCAAGGAAGACATGCTGCTCGAGCTCCACCAGCGCCACGTGACGCACTTCTTCACGGCGCTCATGAAGCTGCTCTCGGGCCCGGGGCCCGTCACCTTCGAGCACATCATGTCGGTCACGCGAACGCACATGATCCGCGTGCCCGGCTACCTCGCCCTGTCCAGCCACTGCTTCGCGCAGATGGAACGCGAGACGCCGTTCGAGTCCGCCGTCGCGTTCAAGGCGGGAGTGGCGCAGACGCTCAAGACCGCGGGCGCAGCCCTCGAGCGCCACTTCACGACGCTCGGCGAAGGCGGCGGCGTACGCATCCTGCTTCACAGCTACGGCCTCATCTGCGGGCTGTGGCAGCTGCTGCATCCCAACGAGCGCTTCGAGAAGGCCCTCTCGCGCCCCGAGCTCGCGATCCTCAGGCGCGACTACGAAAAGGAAATCGAGAACGCCCTGCGCGCGCTGTGGAGCGGGCACCTCACACCGCAAGGAATACAGCCATGAAGACCCACGCCCTCCTCCTCATCGCCGCCGCGGCCGTCGTGCTCGCGGCCTGCGGAACGCAGAAGACCGCGACCGAGCCCGTGCGGCCCGTCGTCACGCAGCGCGTGCTGCCCGGCGCGGTCGCGAGCCGCGACGTCTATTCCGGCGAGCTTCGCGCGCGCTACGAGACCGATCTCGGATTCCGCATCGGCGGCAAGATCGTCGCGCGCCTGGTCGATGCCGGCGCCCGCGTGCAGAAGGGCCAGGTGCTCGCGCGCCTCGACCCGGACGACGCGAAGCTCGCGGCCCAGGGCGCCAGCGCCCAGCTCGCGTCGGCCGAGGCCGACTACACGCTCGCGAAGTCCGAGCTCGCGCGCTACCAGGACCTGCTCGCGAAGAAATTCATCAGCCAGTCGGCGTTCGATTCGAAGCAGAACACGTTCATTGCCGCGCAGGCCAAGGTCGAGCAGGCGCGCTCGCAGGCTGCCATCACTTCAAACCAGGCCAACTACACGAACCTCGTGGCCGATGCCGATGGCGTGATCATTTCCGTTTCGGGCGAGCCTGGACAGGTGGTCGCCGCGGGCCAGCCGGTGTTGAAGCTCGCGCACGCCGGCGAGAAGGAAGTCCTCGTGAACGCGCCCGAAGGCCAGCTCTCGCGCTTCAAGGCGGGACAGGACGTGGCGATCCAGCTCTGGGCCGATCCCGCCAAGCCCTTCCACGGCCGCATCCGCGACATCGCCGGCGGCGCCGATCCGGTCACGCGCACGTACATGGTCCGCGTCACCGCCGTCGACCCGCCCGCCGAAGCGCAGCTCGGCATGACGGCCAACGTGGTCTTCAATCCCTCGGCGGACTCGGGCATCGTGCTGCTGCCCCTTTCCGCGCTCGCCGGCAACGACGGCGCGCCCGCGGTGTGGATCGTCGATCCGGCGACCAGCCGCGTGAAGCTCCGCCCCGTGAACGTGGGCCAGTACCGCGAGGACGGCGTGACGATCACCTCGGGCCTCAACGCCGGCGACGTGGTCGTGACCGCGGGCGTGCACAAGCTTCGCGCCGACCAGGCCGTGCGCCTCGCCGATTCCAGCGCGCCCGCCACGCAAGCCAGCAACTAGGAGCACGCGCCGTGTTCAAGCGCTTCAATCTTTCGGAGTGGGCGCTGTCGCACCAGACGCTGGTGCTCTACTTCATGATCGTGCTCGCGTTCATCGGCGTGGGCTCGTATCTCAAGCTGGGCCAGGCCGAGGACCCGGACTTCACCTTCAAGCTGATGGTGGTGCAGACGCGCTGGCCGGGCGCTTCCGCCGAGGAAGTCGAGCGCCAGCTCACCGACAAGATCGAGAAGAAGCTGCAGGAGACGCCGAACCTCGATTTCCTGAGGAGCTACTCGAAGCCCGGCGAGTCCACCGTGTTCGTGTTCGTGAAGGACTCGACGCAACCCTCGGCCATCAAGGACACGTGGTACCAGGTGCGCAAGAAGGTGGGCGACATCCGCCAGACGCTGCCGCCGGGAATCCAGGGGCCGTTCTTCAACGACGAGTTCGGCGACACCTTCGGCAACATCTACGCGCTCACCGGCGACGGCTACACCTACGCGCAGCTGAAGGACACGGCCGACCGCATCCGCAACCAGCTGCTTCGCGTGAAGAGCGTGGCCAAGGTCGATCTCATCGGCGAGCAGGACGAGCGCATCTACGTCGAAGTGGCCAACGCCAAGCTCGCGACCTTCGGCATCGATCCGCAGGTCGTGTTCAACGCGCTCGCGCAGCAGAACGCGGTTTCCGCGACCGGCAGCTTCGAAACGCCCACCGACCGCATCTACATCCGCGCGACCGGCGCGCTCGACTCCGTCGATGCGGTGAAGGCCATCGCGATCCGCGCCAACGGGCGCCTGTTCCAGCTGGGCGACGTGGCCAACGTCTACCGCGGCTTCGCCGACCCGCCGCAGCCGCGCATGCGCTACATGGGCAAGCCCGGCCTCGGCATCGCGGTTTCGATGGTGCCGCGCGGCGACATCATCGCCCTCGGGCACGCGCTCGACGAGCAGGTCGCGGGCATCCAGCGGGAGCTGCCCGTGGGGCTCGAGCTGGACCGCGTGAACGACCAGCCCGCCACCGTGAAGCGCTCGGTGTCGGAATTCACGCACTCGCTCGCCGAGGCCGTGACCATCGTGCTCGCGGTGAGCTTCCTCACGCTGGGGCTTCGCACCGGGCTCATCGTGGCCCTTTCGATTCCGCTCACGCTCGCGGTCACGTTCCTCTTCATGTTCGTGAGCGGGATCGACCTGCACAAGATCTCGCTGGGCGCGCTCATCATCGCGCTGGGCCTGCTCGTGGACGACGCGATCATCTCGGTGGAGATGATGGTGGTGAAAATGGAACAGGGCTGGGAGCGCGTGAAGGCGGCGAGCTTCGCCTATCGCAGCACCGCCATGCCGATGCTCACGGGAACCGTCGTGACCGCGGCGGGGTTCCTGCCCATCGGCCTCGCTCGCTCGTCCACCGGCGAATACACGTTCTCGATCTTCGCGGTGACGACGCTCGCGTTGCTGATCTCGTGGATCGTGTCCGTGGTCTTCGTGCCGTACCTCGGCTACAAGCTGCTCCCCGATTACAAGCAGGGCGGCGCGCACGCGGACGAGGACGCGGTGTACCAGAAGCCCTTCTACCTGCGCTTCCGCTCGATCGTGACCTGGTGCGTCGAGCATCGCTGGAAGGTGATCGCCATCACCGCCGGCGTCTTCACGGCCGCGGTGATCGGCTTCCGCTTCGTGCAGCAGCAGTTCTTCCCCGCGGCGAGCCGCCCGGAGCTGATCGTGGACCTGCGCCTGCCCGAGGGCGCGTCCATCCCCGCGACCCAGGAAGAGGTGAAGAAGCTCGAGAAGTTCCTGCTCACCGATCCGTCGGTGAAGGACCACATCGACAACTTTGTGAGCTACGTGGGCAGCGGCAGCCCGCGCTTCTACCTTCCGTTCGACCAGCAGCTCGTGAACGCGAACTTCGGCCAGTTCATCGTGAACACGAAAAGCAACGACGATCGCGAGGTCGTGCGCTCGCGCCTGCTCAAGCTCTTCGACGAGCAGTTCCCGGAGCTGCGCGGCCGCGTGAACCGCCTCGAGAACGGGCCGCCCGTGGGCTACCCCGTGCAGTTCCGCGTCATCGGAGAGGACAAGCAGCGCATCCGCGCGATCGCCAACGAAGTGGCCGCCGTCATGCGCGACAACAAGTGGACGCGCGACGTGAACTTCGACTGGGACGAGCCCTCGAAGGTGATCCGCCTCGTGATCGACCAGAACCGCGCGCGGGTGCTGGGCATTTCCACGCAGGAGCTCTCGCAGTTCATGAACACGGTGCTCTCGGGCCAGGCGGCCACGACCTTCCGCGAGCGCGACAAGTCCGTGGACGTGGTCGTGCGCGGCTCGCGCGACGAGCGCGTCTTCATGAGCCTGCTGAAGGACCTCGCCGTGCCCGTGGGCAACGGGCGCAGCGTCCCCCTCGCGCAGATCGCCACCGTGAGCTACGGCCTCGAGCAGGGCGTGTACTGGAGGCGCGATCGCCTGCCGGCGATCACCGTGCGCAGCGACTTGAACGACGGCGTCCAGGCGCCGGTGGTGAGCCAGCAGCTGATCGAGAAGCTCGAGCCCATCAAGGCGAAGCTCCCCGCGGGCTATCGCATCGAGACGGGCGGCGCGATCGAGGACGCCGGCAAGGGCCAGCAGTCCATCGCGATCGTGGCGCCGGTGATGATCCTCGTGATGGTGACCGCGCTCATGCTGCAGCTGCAGAGCTTCTCGCGGCTTGCCCTCGTGCTGCTCACCGCGCCGCTCGGATTGATCGGCGTGACGGTCGCGCTCCTCGCGTTCAACGTGCCCTTCGGCTTCGTGGCGATGCTGGGCACGATCGCGCTCGCCGGAATGATCATGCGCAACTCCGTGATCCTCGTGGACCAGATCGACCACGACATCGAATCGGGCAGCGAACCCGCGGACGCGATCGTCGATGCGACAGTGCGCCGCTTCCGCCCGATCATGCTCACGGCCGCGGCGGCAGTGCTCGCGATGATCCCGCTCACGCGCAGCGCGTTCTACGGGCCGATGGCGGTGGCGATCATGGGCGGGCTCGTGGTGGCGACGGTGCTGACACTCCTCTTCCTGCCCGCCTTGTACGCCGCGTGGTTCCGGGTGCCGCGCGCGGTATCGACCGGGGATCGCTCGGCGCCTCCCAAGGTCGCTATCATGGGGGCATGAAGCGCCGCGATTTCGTGCAGCTCTGCGCCGCCTCCGCCGCCGGCGCCACCCTCCCCGATGCGGCCCGCGCCTCGACGCTCTCCGCGCACAAGTACGCGCGCGTGAAGCTCGTGGACGACAGGGGCGAGCCCCTTCGCGTGGACTCGCTCGTCGCGGGCCAGACCTACGTCTTCGACTATCCGTACGCGGCCACGCCCTGTTTCCTGCTGCGCCTCGCCAAGCCCCTCGTGGCCGGCATCGTGCTGCACACGGAATCGGGCGAGCCCTACGTGTGGTCGGGCGGCGTGGGCACGGACAAGTCGGTCGTCGCGTACTCGGCCATCTGCGCGCACAAGATGACCTACCCCACCAGGCAGGTGAGCTTCATCGGCTATCGCGACACGCCGAGCCCGGTCGCGGGGCCGGGGAAGATGATCACGTGCTGCTCCGATCGCAGCGTGTACGACCCGGCCGAGGGCGCGAAGGTGGTCTCCGGTCCCGCGCCGCAGCCACTCGCGACGATCCTGCTGGAACACGACGCGAAGACGGACGAGACCTTCGCGGTGGGTGCGCTGGGCGGCGAGAAGTTCGCGGAATTCTTCCGGAAGTACTCGTTCCGCCTGCAGCTCGAGATGGGGAACCGCTCGAGAGCCTCGGTGGACGCAACGGCGCCGGTGCGCCTGCTCGACAACTACAGCGCCCAGTGGGCGAAATGCTGAAGCGCCTCAAATCGAGAAGTCCTGGCCCGCCGCGGCCTCGAGCTGCTTGAGGTCGGCGCCCCGAACGTGGGGCGCCAGCAGCCTGATGAACTCGACCGCGTATTCGCGCAAGTACGCGCCGCGCTTGTAGGCGAGCCGCGTGGTCTGCACCGGGAAGAGATGATCGCAATCGAGGGCGACGAGCCCCTCGTCCTTGCCCTTGCGGAACGCGCGTGACGAGATGATGCCCACGCCCAGGCCCAGCGACACGTAGGACTTGATCACGTCGGAGTCGAGCGCGGTGAGCACGACGTCCGGCGAGAGATTGCGCGCGGCGAAGGCGCGGTCGAGCGCCGTGCGGCCCGCGAACGTCGAGTCGTAGGTGACGATCGGGAACTTCGCGATCGCCTCGAGCGTGAGCGGCTTCGCCTTCGCGAGCGCGTGCCCCGCCTTCACGACGGCGCAGTGGTGCCACTGGTAGCACGGAAGCGTGACGAACTCCGGGTATTCGTCGAGCGCCTCTGTGGCGATCGCCAGGTCCGCCTCGCCCGACAGCACCATCTGCGCGAGCTGGCGCGGATTGCCCTGCAGGAGCTTCAGCTTCACGTCGGGAAATTTCTTCTTGAACGCGGTCACCACGGGCGGCAGCGCGTAGCGTGCCTGGGTGTGCGTGACGCCCACCGCGAGGCTTCCGCGCGCGTGATGCGCGAACTCCTCACCCACGGCCTTCAAGTTGGCGATCTCGCCGAGGATGCGATCGATCGCGGTGATCACCTCGCGCCCCGCATCGGTGACGGCCGTGAGGCGCCTTCCCTGGCGCACGAAGATCGCGGTGCCGAGCTCTTCCTCGAGCGAACGGATCTGCTTCGAGACGCCGGGCTGCGACGTGTGCAGGGCCGAGGCGGCTTCCGAGACGTTCAGGCCCCGCTTGGCCACCTCGCTGACATACCTGAATTGCTGGAGATTCATGTACTTATCTCATACCCATAAGTTATCAACATATCACAATTAAGTATTTTTCAGGAATGACGGGGAAACCTAAGATCAGCCGTCAGAGAGACCGAAAAATGATCGAATTCCCCTACTCCATCGCAGGATTCGTCGTCGGCGCCATCGTGGGACTCACGGGCGTGGGCGGCGGCTCGCTCATGACGCCGCTGCTCGTCCTCGTCTTCGGCGTCGCGCCCGTCACCGCCGTCGGCACGGACCTGCTCTACGCGGGACTCACGAAAGTGGGCGGCTCCATCTCGCACGCGCTGAAGGGCCATGTCGATTGGCGCGTCACCGGATTGCTCGCCGCGGGCAGCATTCCCGCGACGGGCTTCGCGATCTTCCTGCTGTCGATCCTTCCACCCGCCGGCGCGACGGCGAAGCTCGTCGTATCCACGTCGCTCGGCGCGATGCTCGTACTTACCGCGCTCGCATTGGCGTTCCGGTCGAAGCTTCTCGCCTGGGCCGGGAGGAATGCGGGCCAGGGCTGGATCGGCACGCACCGCGGGCTCGCCACGATCCTCACGGGCGCGTTCATCGGATTCGCGGTGACGTTCTCGTCCGTGGGCGCCGGCGCCGTGGGCGTGACCGCCCTCGTGCTGCTCTATCCCGCTCTCGCCACGGTACGCATCGTCGGCAGCGACATCGCCCACGCGGTGCCCATCACGCTCCTCGCGGGCCTCGGCCACCTCGCCCTCGGCAACGTGAACGGATGGCTCCTCGCGAGCCTGCTCCTGGGCTCCATCCCGGGAATCCTCGTGGGATCCCATCTCGCGTCCCGCCTTCCCGAGCGCTTCGTCCGCCATTCGCTGGTGGCCGTGCTGCTGCTGGCCGGCACCAAGCTCGTCCTCCACTAGCCATGTACCGATACGATCACTACGACCACGCCCTCGTCGCCGAACGCGTCGCGCAGTTCCGCGACCAGACGCAGCGATTCCTCGCGGGCAAGCTCACGGAAGACGAGTTCCGCCCGCTGCGCCTGCGCAACGGCCTCTACATCCAGCGCCATGCGCCGATGCTTCGCGTCGCCGTCCCGTACGGACTGCTCTCCTCGACGCAGCTGAGGATGCTCGCGCACATCGCGCGCAAGTACGACAAGGGCTACGGCCATTTCACGACGCGCCAGAACATCCAGTACAACTGGCCCGCGCTCGAGAGCGTGCCCGACATCCTCGCGCTGCTCGCGGAGGTCGAGATGCACGCGATCCAGACCTCGGGCAATTGCATCCGCAACATCACGACCGATCACTTCGCAGGTGTCGCGCCCGACGAAATCGTGGATCCGCGCGCGCTGGCCGAGATCCTGCGCCAGTGGTCCACGTTCCATCCGGAATTCAACTGGCTGCCGCGCAAGTTCAAGATCGCGCTGAACGGCTCGAAGGAAGACCGCGCCGCGGTGCTGCTCCACGACATCGGGCTGCACGTCGTGCGCAACGACGCCGGAGACGTGGGCCTGCGCGTCATCGTGGGCGGCGGCATGGGACGCACGCCGATCATCGGCCACGTGATCCGCGAGTTCCTTCCGTGGCAGCACATGCTCACGTACTGCGAGGCGATCCTGCGCGTGTACAACCTGCACGGCCGCCGTGACAACCTCTTCAAGGCGCGCATCAAGATCCTCGTGAAGGCCCTCGGCGTCGAGGAATTCACGCGCCAGGTCGAGGCCGAATGGGAAGCGTCGAAGGACTCGCCCTCGGTGATCCCCGAGCAAGAGCTCGCCCGCGTCGCCGCGCACTTCGGCCCGCATCCCTATGAGAACCTCAGCGACGTGAACCCCGAGTACGTGCAGGCGCTCGCCGACAGCCGCTCCTTCGCCAAGTGGGCCGAACGCAACGTGCATGCGCACCGCGTAGCGGGGTACGCGGCCGTGACGCTTTCGCTCAAGAAGACGGGCGTTCCACCCGGAGACGTCACCGCGGAACAGATGGACTTCATCGCGAAGCTGGCCGATCAATACAGCTTCGGCGAGCTGCGCGTCTCCCACGAGCAGAACCTCATCCTCGCCGACGTGAAGAAGTCGGAGCTCTTCGCGCTCTGGCAGGCCGCGAAGTCGCAGGGGCTCGCCACACCGAACATCGGCCTCCTCACCAACATCGTGTGCTGCCCGGGCGGCGATTTCTGCTCGCTCGCCAATGCCAAGTCGATTCCCGTGGCCGAGGCGATCCAGCGCCGCTTCGATGACCTCGACTACCTGCACGACATCGGCGAGCTCGACCTGAACATCTCCGGCTGCATGAATTCCTGCGGGCACCACCACATCGGCCACATCGGCGTGCTGGGCGTGGATAAGCAGGGCGCCGAGTGGTACCAGGTGTCCATCGGCGGGCGCCAGGGCTCGAACGCGGCCCTGGGGCAGGTGATCGGCCCCTCGTTCGCCGCGGCCGAGATGCCCGAGGTGATCGCGAAGCTGATCGACACATACATCCACCACCGCCACGACGACGAGCTCTTCGTGGATACGGTGCATCGCATCGGCATCGCGCCCTTCAAGGCGCGCGTGTACGGCGAGGAGAAGGAGGCGGCCCATGCCTGAGAACGTGATCCGGCTGATCGGCTATCCCGGCGGCACCACGCTTCGACGCGTCGAGCGAGACGAGTGGACGCACGTGGCTATCGACGGCGTGCTGCCCGAGGGCCGCGTCATCGTCCCGCTGGCGGTGTGGAAGGTGCGGCGCGACGAGCTTCTCGCGCGGGGTCCCGTTGGCGTGTGGCTTGCGGCCGGCGAGGAGCCAATGGAGCTCGCGGGCGACCTCGCGAGGCTTCCGCTCGTGGCGGTGGAGTTTCCCAAGTACGGCGACGGCCGCGGCAATTCGACCGGAGTGCTGCTTCGCACGCGACATGGTTTCCGCGGCGAGCTTCGTGCGTTCGGCGACATCGGGCGCGACCATCTCTTCAACCTGGCGCGCTGCGGCTTCGATGCGTTCGTGCTGCCGGCTCACCGCGATCCCGAGGATGCGCTCGCCGCGTTCGGCGACTTCACGCTGCGCTACCAGGGCTCCGTGGACGATCCGGTGCCGCTCTTCCGCAAGCGCGCGGCGGCCGGAGCGCTGCAATGAGCTACCTCGCCCGCGTGGAGCGCGCCCGGCGCCTGCTCGCATCCATCGAGAAGAACCACTCGCCCACGGCGCTCGCCTCGAGCTTCGGCGCCGAGGACATGGTGGTGCTCGACCTGATCGCCCGCGACGGGCTCGCCATCTCCATCTTCACGCTGGACACGGGGCGCCTGCCGCAGGAGACGCACGCCCTCATCGAAGAGGTGCGCGACCGCTACGGCCTCGCGATCGACGTGTACTCGCCGTGGCCCGATTCGATCGAGGCGTACGTCCAGGAGCACGGCATCGACGGCTTCTACGATGGCGTGGAGCAGCGCGTGGCGTGCTGCAACGTGCGCAAGGTCGAGCCGCTTCGCCGCGCGCTCTCGGGCAAGCGCGGCTGGATCACGGGGCTGCGGCGCGAGCAGGCCGCGAGCCGGACCACGGTGTCCGAGACCGAGCACGACGCCATCCAGGGCAAGTGGAAGTTCAACCCGCTCGTCGATTGGTCGAACGAGGACGTCTGGGACTACTTGCGCGAGAACCGCGTGCCCTACAACGAGCTTCACGACCGCGGCTACCCGTCCATCGGCTGCGAGCCCTGCACCCGCGCCGTGAGGCCCGGCGAGCATCCCCGCGCCGGCCGCTGGTGGTGGGAGCAGGAAGGCGCCAGGAAGGAATGCGGCCTGCACGCAATCCCGGTGCGCGTGGTGGAGACGGCATGAGCGCGGTGCTCAAGCCGAGTCACCTCGAGTGGCTGGAGAGCGAAGCGATCCACATCATGCGCGAGGTGGTGGGCGAGACCGCGAATCCGGCGCTGCTGTTCTCGGGCGGCAAGGACTCCATCGTGATGCTGCGCATCGCGGAGAAGGCTTTCCGGCCGGATCGCTTTCCGTTTCCGCTGCTGCACGTGGACACGGAGCACAATTTCCCCGAGGTGATCGCTTTCCGCGACCGGCGCGCGGCTGAATTGAACGAGCGGCTCATCGTGCGCAGCGTGGGCGACTCGATCCGCGCGGGCCGGGTGAAGCTGCGCCGCCCCGACGAGAGCCGCAACGTCCACCAGACGGTGACGCTGCTCGACGCCGTGCGCGAATTCGAGTTCGACGCGCTCTTCGGCGGGGCGCGGCGCGACGAGGAGAAGGCCCGCGCCAAGGAGCGCATCCTCTCGCACCGCGACGAGTTCGGCCAGTGGGACCCGCGCAACCAGCGCCCCGAGCTCTGGAGCCTCTACAACGCGAAGCTCACGCCCGGCGAGCACCTGCGGGTCTTCCCGCTGTCCAACTGGACCGAGCTCGACATCTGGCAGTACATCGCACGCGAGCGGCTCGAAGTCCCGGAGATCTATTTCGCGCACGATCGCGAAGTGGTCCTGCGCAAGGGCCTGCTCGTTCCCGTGACGGAGCTCACGCCGCCGCGCGAAGGCGAAGCGGTCGTCACCCGCCGCGTCCGCTTCCGCACCGTGGGCGACATCACCTGCACGTGCCCGGTGGCTTCGGATGCGGATACGGTGGACAGGATCATCGCGGAGACGGCGACCAC
>DATJVS010000123.1:0-3898 GCA_035501715.1 Usitatibacter sp. | reverse complement strand
CCCACGCAGAACGTGATGTCGTTCGAGCGCATCTGCTGCAGGTACTGCGCCTGCCGCGGCGTGCGCGCCGTGAGCTCCGTGCGCCGCGGGATCACGAGCGCCGGCGCCTCCACGTCCTGCTTGCGGCGCGGATGCGCGATCTCCACGAGGCCCAGCTGGATGTCCTCCACCGTGAGATCGCGCGCCGCCTGGTCGTAGAAGCGGCGCAGGGCGGTTGCCGCCTGCGCCGCCTTTTCCTTCGGGCCCGAGACGGCGAAGCGCTCGCCGTGCCGCGAGATGTGCACGTCGAGCGCCGTCTCGATCTGGCGCAGGTTCGCGTCCACGGGCCCGCACAGGGCCGCCAGCCGGGCGTTGTCGACCGGCCTGAACGCGACTTCTTCGGTTGCCCTGCGCCGCGCCGTCACGACCCTCCTGTCAGCTCGCGCGCTGCATCGGCGCCTTGAGCGCTTCCTGCAGCGTGTCGAGGCTCTCCGCGATGTGCGCGCGGCTCTCCTTCGAGAAGCCGGGCTTGCCCTGCGCGGCCTTGAGGTCCGCCACGAGCGCCAACGCGTTCACGCGCATGAGGCTTCGCGCATCGGGGGGCGTGGTGGGCGCCGGGTGCAGCAGCATGCCCGTCATGATGCGAAGGTGCTCGCGCTGGAGGTTGCGGCGGATCGTGGTGATCTCACGCCCGCTCTTCAGCTCGCTCCAGATGGAGGCCTGCAGCGTGTCGTAGAGCTCCGAGAGGCGAAGGACCTTCGACGCATCCGGCGCTTTCTCCGGCGCGTCCACGAGCCGTGCGGCTACCGTGTCGGACATCATTTCTCCCAGCATCGCCTTCTGCACCTGGAACACGGTGGCCGAGAGCGAGATGTCGGGATTGGCCGGCCGGTTGAACTGGTCGAGCGCGAGGCGCCCCAGGAACTCGGGACGGAACTTGAAGCTGTCCACCTGGAAGAAGTCGTTGTTCACGAGCGTGAGCGCTTCGCGCTGCCGCGCCACCGGCGTGGGCTCGAAGAGCGGCCTTCCCGTGCCCGCGCGGTCGCGGTGGGTGGTGACGCCGCCCACGTACTTCACGGCGAGCGGCGCGATGCGCGCGACCTGGAGGAACCCCGCGACGAAGCTACGCGTGAGGCGCTCGTAGCTTTCGCCCGGCGCGAGGTTCATGTTCTGGAGGCGGTCCCACAATTCGCGCGACAGCTTCATGCGCCGCTTGTAGTACTCGAGCGGGTCGCTGCCCAGGTCGAAGCGGTTCACGTCCGGGTCGATGCCGATGAAGGCCTTGCCCGCCCCCGCGTCCTCGTCGGTCGCGTACGCGAGCTGCGGCTCCGTGGAGCGCGAGGCGATCTTCGCGAGCTCCGCGGGCTCGTCGGCCGCGCTCACCTCCTTGTAGCCGTACTCGATGGCCCAGTAGTCGTACGCCCCGAGCGTGCTCATCACGTACTCGCCCTGCTTCTCGCCCGTGGGCGAGATGTTGAACGGGTTGTAGTCCATCACCGAGGCGGTGATGCCGTGCTCCTTGGAGAACGACGTGTCCTCGATCTGCTTCAGGCTGTAGATCTTGGAAGCGACGAAGTTGTGGCGAAGGCCGAGCGTGTGCCCGACCTCGTGCATGATCACGTCCTTCACGTACTCCTGCGCGAGCGCTTCCGCCTCGGGCCCGTCCATGTCGAGGCCGCGCGCTTCCAGGAGGTCGAACGCGAAGTCGGTCTCCTGCTCGGCCGCGGCGCCGTAGTCGCACGCGAGGAAGCCCTTCTGCGCGCGCAGCGGATCGGCGATGTACGCGGCATTCGGATCGAACGCGGCGGGCTTGCCCAGGTCTTCCACGACGAGGCGGCGTGCGCCGCGCGCGAAGACGTCCGACATGCCGATGTCCGCATCGAGGATCTCTCCCGTGCGCGGATCGACGTGCGAGGGGCCGATGGCGAAGCCCACGTCGGCGCCGGTGAACCAGCGGATCGATGCGTGGCGCGCGTCCATCGTGTCGAAGCTGTCGCCTTCCTGCTGCTGCTTCACGACGATCGCGTTACGGAAGCCCGCCTTCTCGAAAGCCTTGTTCCACTCGAGGATGCCGTCGGTCACGGCCTTGCGGTATTTCTCGGGGATGTTCTTGTCGAGCCAGTAGACGATGGGCTCCTTCGGCTCGGAGATGGCCGCCGACGGGTCCTTCTTCTCCAGGCGCCAGCGGTTGATGTAGTTCACGCGCGGCTTCACCTGCACGTCGTCCGTGTAGTCCACGCGCGAGGTCGTGAAGTAGCCCACGCGCTCGTCGGCGACGCGCGGGTGCATCGGCTCCGCGGGCAGCGGCGCGAAGTTGTAGTAGAAGCCCACGAAGAAGTTGCGCGGGTCCGGCGTGGCCTTGGGCGGCGGCGGCATCGGCACCGGGGGCGGCGTGAGCGGCGGCGGCGAGAGCTTCGGCACGAAGAAGTGCGCGTCCACCTCGAGGCCCGTGTTCTGCTCGGTGTTGTTCACCGAGAGGAAGCTCGTGTTCTTCGGGTCGAGCGCGTAGGGAATCCGGAAGGCGGTCTCGAGGCGCGTGAGGTAGCCGGGGATGTCGCCGAAGAGCAGCGCGTTCGCCTCGATCAGCACCGCCTTGTCGTCGGCGTTGGGCTGCGACACGACCGCGGCGCTCGCGATCAGGCTGTCGGAGAACGACTCGCGCACGAAATGCGCCTGGGGCGTGCCGTCCTTTGCGAAGAACTCGGTGTTGCGCGCGATGAGCTGGACGTTGTTGCCGATCTTGTGGAAGAGGGCGAGCTGCGAGTCGCCCATCTGGCTGCCGTACAGGCCCCGCTCGCCGATGGAGCGCGGGATGTTGTACGAGAAGAAGAACGGCTTGTCGAGCTGGTCGGGCTTGATCGCGATCCAGACCTTGTCGTCCTTCTCGTAGAGCTTGAAGAAACCGGGCA
Organism: Usitatibacter sp.; assembly: GCA_035501715.1. Taxonomy (GTDB): domain Bacteria; phylum Pseudomonadota; class Gammaproteobacteria; order Burkholderiales; family Usitatibacteraceae; genus Usitatibacter. The sequence continues at coordinate 1,010 of DATJVS010000123.1, read as the reverse complement.
TCTCCTTCGCGCCCTTCACGATCTCGGCGAAGGGCTTGGGCTGCGCGGCCGCGGGGGGCGCTCCCGGGGCGCCGGGCGGATGCGCCGCGCCGTTGGCCGCAGGCGGCGCGCCGTTGGGTGCGGGAGGCGCGTCGTCGGCGCGGGACAATCCCGCCGATGCGAACGCGAGCGCGACTGCGGAGACCAGTGTTGCCTTGCGAAGCGATGCTCTCATGAATGCTCCTCTGTTCGCGCGGTTTCGTGGCCGCGCTTTTCGGTGACGACCGCACGGCCGCGTAGGCTGTGCGGGTAAGCTCCCGTGATATCGACCTCGATGAAGCGGCCGATGAGCCTTGAAGGTCCTTCGAAGTTGACGACGCGATTGTTTTCGGTGCGCGCGGCGACGTCGTTCGCGCTCTTGCGTGATACGCCTTCCACGAGGACGCGCTGGCGGCTTCCCACCATCGCGCTGGAATACTCCTCGCTCAATTCCTGGATGCGCGCCTGCAGGCGCTGGAGCCTCGCGAGCTTGGCCGCGTGCGGCGTTTCGTCGGCGAGGTTCGCCGCCGGCGTGCCGGGCCGCGGGCTGTAGATGAAGCTGAACGAGCCGTCGAAGCGCACGTCGTCGATCAGCTTCATCGTCAGCTCGAAATCGGCGTCGGTCTCGCCCGGGAAGCCCACGATGAAATCGCTCGAGATGGAGATGTCCGGGCGCGCGGCGCGAAGCCTGCGGATGATCGACCGGTACTCCATCGCCGTGTAGTTGCGCTTCATCGCCGCGAGCACGCGGTCCGATCCCGACTGCACGGGCAGGTGGACCTGCGAGACCAGCTTCGGGATCCTGGTGTAGGCGTCGATCAGCCGCTGCGTGAACTCCAGCGGATGCGACGTGGTGTAGCGGATGCGCTCGATGGCCTCGATCTTCGCGACCTGCGCGAGGAGCAGCGCGAAATCCGCGGGCGTGCCGTCGGCGAGCTCTCCGCGATAGGCGTTCACGTTCTGGCCGAGCAGCGTCACTTCCTTCGCGCCGC
>DATJVS010000122.1:0-15943 GCA_035501715.1 Usitatibacter sp. | reverse complement strand
TGCACCTCGGCGATGTTGGCGTCGGAGAGCACGAAGTTGTCCGGGAGGATGTCGCCCAGGTTGAGCAGGTAGGCGAGCACCGCGTACACCTCGTCCGTCTGGAGCGACTTGGGCGCATTCCAGGGCATGGCACGGTGGATGTAGTCCCAGAGCGTCGAGATGGTGGGGACCTTCATCAGCGTCGTGCGCACGACGTCGGGCTGCGTGAGGGATTTCACGCGGCCCGACTTGATGTCGTCGGCCGTGGTGCCGCCCACGAGCGGCGTGAACACTTCGTTGGATTCGCCGAACGTGCCGTGGCACGAGGCGCATCGCGCGTCCCAGATCTTCTGCCCTTGCGCGACGCTGCCCGATCCCTTCGGCAATCCCTTGAAGTCGGGCCGCACATCGATGTCCCACGCCGCGATCTCGTCGGGTGTGGCGAGCCGCCCGACTCCGGGGTATGTCGTCCCCGCGAAGGCCGGAAGGCAGGCAAGGAGAAGGACGCTAATAAGCCTGCACATTCGCCACTTCCCCGCTCGCATCCACCTTCCACGACTGGATCGCGTTGTTGTGGTAGATGGAGCGCGAGCCGCGCACTTCGCGCAGCTGGTTGATCTTCGGCTGCACGTAGCCGGTCTCGTCGATGGCGCGCGACTGCAGGATCGCGGGGCCGCCGTCCCACACCCAGTCGATGTTGAAGCGCGTGAGGCACTTCGTGAGCACCGGTGTCTCGAGCCGCGCGGTGCGCCAGTTACGGCCGCCATCGGTGGACACGTCCACGCGCTTCACGCGCCCTCGCCCGGACCACGCGAGGCCGGTCACGTTGTAGTAGCCCTTGTCGAGCAGGAACTGCCCGCCCGAAGGCGAGGTGATCACCGATTTGCATTCCTGGATGGAAGTGTATTGGCGCATCATGCCGTCGGGCATGAGATCCACGTAGTGGATCGATTCTTCGCGCGTTCCGAAGGGCATGTCGCCCACCTTCAGGCGCCGCAGCCATTTCACCCAGGAGACGCCCTGGATGCCCGGCGCGACCATGCGCAAGGGGTAGCCGTTCTCCGGACGCAGCATCTCGCCGTTCATCCCCCAGGCCACCATGCAATCGTCGAGCGCCCGCTCCATGGAAATCGTTCGGGTGAGGCTCGACCCGTCGGCCCCCTCGGCGAGGAGGAACTTGCCGTTCTTGCGATCGAAGCCGCAATCGTCGAGCAGCGTCGAGAGCTTCACTCCGGTGTACTCGCAGCAAGCGAGCATTCCATGCGTGTACTGCACGGTGGGTACCGAGACGTTGCCCCACTCCATGCCGGTGTTGGCGCCGCACTCGATGAAATGCATGCGCGAGACCGCCGGCAGCCGCATCAGGTCGTCCATCGTGTACACCTTGGCCCGCTTCACGAGGCCCATCACCATGAGGCGATGCTTGCTGGGGTCGATGTCCCACCAGCCCTGGTGGTGGCGCTCGTAGTGCAGGCCATTGGGCGTGACGATCCCGAAAAGGCCCTGCAGCGGCGTGAACGAGACCGACGCTGCGCCCACCTGCGTGAGCCCCGGGCTCTGGCGGCGCTGGAGGTTCTGCTCGTACTGCGACGGTTGGCCGTAGCCCCGTGCGGCCACCGGTTGGCCCAGCGACCGGCTGTGCTCCGGAAGCTGGAGGATGTTGGGGTCGCCGTCGGCGCGCGATGCCGCGGGAGCGAGCGCAACGGCCGCCGCGAGCGCCCCGCGCAGGAAGTCGCGCCGCCCGGCCTGCACCGCGGCGATCTGCTCGGTGTCGAGGAAATTCTCGGGGGCGCGAGCGACGCGCCCGGGGGATGCCGGCAATTTCATGGCGGCAGTATATCAGCGTGGGCTAATATTGACGGGAGCTGATCGGCCCCTTACATTCGCGCATGCCCAAGCGCCCCGTGAAGCGTCCGCCGAAGAAAGTCTCGGAGGACATCTTCGACCTCATCGGCAAGAGCGAGAACATCCGCGAGGCGAGCGCGGCCATGCAGGCGATGGGGCACCCGCTGCGCCTGAAGATCCTGTGCCTCGTGGGAAACCAGGAGCTGTCGGTGCTGGAGATCGTGGACGCGGTGGGCACGTCGCAGAGCAACATCTCCCAGCACCTCGCCGTCCTGCGCGAGCAGGGACTGCTGGAGGCGCGCAAGGAAGCGAACAAGGTCTACTACCGCATCAACGATCCGCGGGTGCTCGAGATGATCTCGCTCACGAAGCGGATCTTCTGCTCGTTCTAGGTCACTTCCACTTCGCCGCGGCGTTGTCGTCGCTCGTTCGGGCCTCGACCCAGCGCGCGCCCCCGGGCGTGTCCTCGCGCTTCCAGAACGGAGCGCGGGTCTTCAGGTAGTCCATGATGAACTCGCACGCGGCGAACGCTTCCCCGCGATGCGCGCTCGTGACGCCCACGAGCACTATGCGGTCGCCCGGCTTCAACGCGCCCACGCGATGGATCACGAGCGTGTCGATGAGGTCCCAGCGCGAATGGGCCTGCGCGCAGATATCGGCGAGCGCCTTTTCGGTCATGCCGGGATAGTGCTCGAGCGTCATGCAGCTCACGGCGGAACCGTCGTTCGCATCGCGCACGAGGCCCGTGAAGCTCGCGAGCGCCCCCACGTCCTTGCGGCCGCGCGTCATCGCGTCCAGCTCGCGGCCCGTGTCGAAATCGGCTTCCTGCACGCGCACCGTGGGCACGGCTAGCCTCCGGTGACCGGCGGGAAGAAGGCGATCTCGTCGCCGGGCTTCAGGGGCGTGGCGAGGTTGGCCATGTCCTGGTTCACGGCGACACGCCACGACTTGCCCGGCGCGAACGCCTCGCTCCATCGGCCGTCGCGGTTGCGCAATTGCTCCACGAGCCCCGACACCGTGGCGTTGCCGCCTTCGAGCGCGACCAGCTCGCGCGAGATGCCGAGGGACTCGCGCAGGCTTGCGAAGTAAAGGAGGGTCACCACGATCGGTCAGCGCACGAGGCGCGCGCGATTGAAGCCCATGTGCTGCAGGAGGAAGCGCGCGATGCCCTCGACGTCGTCGAGGCCGAATTGCGGAAGGCTCGTCTCGAGCGGTTCGTCGGTGGCCACCGCCACGACGTTCGGGTCGTCGGGATGCAGCATCGGCGTGCCGCTTTCCCTGCGATGCACTTCCAGCTTCGCAATCGGCTCGCTCTTGAACCCCTCGACGATCACCACGTCGCACGCCGACAGGTGCTTGAGCTGGTCCTGCAACTTCGGTTCCGCCGCGCCGCGCAACTCGTGCATGAGCGCCCAGCGCTTGGACGAGCTCACCAGCACCTCCGTGCAGCCCGCGTGGCGATGGCGCCAGGAGTCCTTGCCCGGCTGGTCCACGTCGAACTCGTGGTGGGCGTGCTTGATCAACGACACGCGCAAGCCCTCCTTCACGAAGATCGGGATGAGCTTCTCGATGAGTGTGGTCTTGCCGTTGCCGCTGAAGCCGGCGATGCCGATCACTTTCATGCAGCGAATGATACGGCAACTACTCCTCGGGTGGCTGGAGCCGCCGGATGCCGCCTTCCACCGCCCGCAGCTCGAAGATCTCCGCGTCCTGCGAGGTGGCGCCCAGCTCCTTGAAGCGCCTCGCGGAGACAAGCACCCGGCTTTCCAGCGACCCGATGGCCTGGTTGTAGCCCGCGGTAGCGTCCTCCAGGCCCTTGCCGACCTTGGCGAAGTGCTCGGCCATCTTGCCCAGGCGCGAGTGCAGCTCCATGCCGAGCTTGCTGATCTCGCGTGCGTTGTCGGCGATGCTTTCCTGTCGCCATCCGTACGCGGCCGCCTTGAGCAGCGCCATGAGGGACGCGGGCGAGGCGATGATCACGTTCTGGGCGAAGCCGTTGTCGAGGAGCTCGGGATCGACTTCGAGCGCCGCGCTGTAGAAGCCCTCGCCGGGGATGAACATGACGACCATTTCCGGAGTCGGCTGGAACTGCTCCCAATACTGCTTGCGCGAAAGCGCCTGGAGGTGCGCGCGCACGAGCTGCGCGTGCTCGCGAAGCTTGGCGCGGCGCACGTTGTCGTCGGTGGCTTCGTGCGCGTCCAGATAGGAATTGACGGGTGCCTTGGCGTCCACGACGATCTGACGCCCGCCGGGAAGGCGCACGACCAGGTCCGGGCGAAGCTTGCCTTCGTCCGTGTCGACGGACTCCTGCTCGACGAAGTCGCAGTGCTTCATCATCCCGGACATCTCGACCACGCGGCGAAGCTGCATCTCGCCCCAGCGGCCGCGCACGTGCGGCTGGCGGAGGGCCTTCACGAGATTGGCGGTTTCCTGCCGCAGCAGCGCCTGCACCTCGCCCATCTGCGAGAACTGCTGGCGGATCTCGCCGTAGGCCTGCTCGCGCACGCGCTCGAGCGCGTGGATGTTCTCGTGAACCTTGTCGAGGGAATCCCTCACGGGTTTCACGAGGGCGTCGATCGCCATCTGCCGCTTCTCGAGGTCGCCCTCCGCGCGCTGCTGGAATTGGCCCAGCGAGGCCTTGGCGAGATCCAGGAACGCGGCGTTGTTGCTCTTGAGCGCCTCTGCCGAGAGCGACTTGAACACGTTTTCGAGGGCTTGCTTGGAGTCGCCCAGGATCCGGGCACGCTCCTCCAGCTGGGCGCTGCGCTGGGACACCTCCTGCAGGTGCGAGCGCAGTCCATCGATCTCGCGCTCGAGCTCCGCGGCCTGCACGCCGCTGCGGGTGCTCTGATCGCGGGTGGCGGCGAGCTGCGCTTCGAGCTCGCCGATGTGCCGGGCATCCCGCGCCGAGCGGCCGAAGAGGCGACCGCCGACGAATCCCGCCACGGCGGCGACGATTGCGAGGAGAACCATCAATAGCAATTCCATGACGAGCATTCTGGCAGATACAAAGCTCATAGGGTGAGCCACCCCGGACTGTAAGATTGAGCCATGCCCGAGCTACCCGACGTCACCGTCTACGTGGAGGCCCTCGAGCGTCACGTGGGCGGCCGGCGCCTCGAGCGCGTTCGCACCATGAACCCTTTCGTGCTGAGGAGCTTCGACCCGCCGCTCGAGTCCGTGGCCGGCCGCTCGATCGCCGGGACCCGGCGCATCGGCAAGCGCATCGTGCTGGACCTGGGCGATGCGCTCTTCATCGTGATCCACCTGATGATCGCGGGGCGCCTCGTGTGGAAGGGTGCCGAAGCGAAATCGAAGAAGCCCGCGCCGAACACGATCGCGGCTCTCGAGTTCGACAACGGCACCCTCTACTTCACCGAGGCGGGAACGAAGAAGCGCGCCTCGCTCACGATCGTGCGAGGGGAAGACGCGCTCGGGGCCCTGGACCCGGGCGGCATCGAGCCGCTCACGTGCACGTTCGAGGAGTTCCGCGCGGCACTGGCGAAAGAAAGCCACACCGTCAAGCGCTCGCTCACGGACCCGCACCTCTTCAGCGGCATCGGCAACGCCTATTCCGACGAGATCCTGCACGCAGCGAAGCTCTCGCCCATGAAGCTCACGCGCTCGATCACGGACGAGGAGGCGCAACGGCTGTACGAGGCTACGCGCGCCACGCTCGCGAAGTGGACCGAGCAGCTGCGCCACGAGGCCGCGGGAGGCTTTCCGGACAAGGTGACGGCTTTCCATCCGACGATGGCGGTGCACGGCCGCTACAAGCTCCCCTGCCCCGTGTGCGGCTCACCCGTGCAGCGCATCGTCTATGCGGAAAACGAGTGCAACTACTGCGCGCGCTGCCAGACGGGCGGCAAGCTCCTCGCGGACCGTTCGCTCTCCCGGCTGCTCAAGGACGACTGGCCCAGGTCGATCGACGACCTCTAGGCCGGCGCCACTCCTTTGATGCACCTCAAAGGGCAGCGTGGCCGCGCTCAGATAATCGAGGCATGAAGATCCTTGTCGCGGCCGACGGCAGCGAATACACCCAACGCATACTCGAGTTCGTCGAGCGGCGCGGCTGGCTCACGAAGGACAACGAGCTCACGGTCTTCACGGTCGTGTTGCCCTTTCCGAGCCGCGCGGCCAACTTCGCCGATCCCGTGAAGGTGCGCGAGTACTACGACGAGGAAGCGCAAACGGTGCATCGCGTTGCCGGCGAATGGTTTCGCCAGCACGGGTTCCCGGCCACCTTCGCCCACGAGATCGGCAGTCCCGCCGAGTGCATCGCCCGCAAGGCGACCGGCGAGCACTTCGACCTGATCGCGATGGGGTCGCGTGGGCACGGAACGCTGGGCACGCTGGCGCCGGGATCGGTGGCCGCGAAGGTCATGGCCACGTGCAAGACGCCGGTATTGCTGGTGCCGTGAGGCCGCAGCTACGACGACCCTCGGCCTGGCCTGGCTTGCAGCGACGATCGCGCTAGCCCTCCACGTCGCGGACGAGGCGGCGCACGATTTCCTCTCGTTCTACAACGCGCAGGCGCTGCGCATCCGGCACGCGCTGGGCAACGTCGTCCCGTTCCCTCCCACGTTCACGTTCGTACCGTGGCTCACCGGATTGATCGCGGGCATCGTGCTGCTGGTGGCGCTGGCGCCCGCGGCCTTCGCGGGCAGCGCTTGGATGCGGCCCTTGGCGTACTTCCTCGCCGCGCTTCACGTTGCCAACGGTCTTGGGCACGTGATTGGATCGCTGGTCACGAAGCGTGTCCTTCCCGGGGCGATTTCCGCGCCGTTGCTGATCCTGTCCGGCGCCTGGCTCGGATGGGCGGCGGCCACGCTTGAATGACTCTCGGCGGGCCCTGGATCTCCTGCAGATGGGAATGGGTGTTCCCCTGAACCTGGGAGACTTGCCTTACGTTGACGAGATAATAAGCGAGCTGCAGCATGCTTCGGCGAGGAGCGAGAGGGATGCGTGCGCCCATTGTTTTCGTGGTTCGTCGAGAGATTCTGTCCGAATGGAACGGGGAGGTTCCGTCCACCGCGGATGCGGTCGACGCGGCACAACACAGATTCCGCAGGGGTGAGAACAACTGGATCGTCCAGACCTACGCGCTGCTCCGGGAGGAGCTCGAGCGACGAGGATTTCGACCGCTCCTCCAGTCGGAGTTCTTGCCCGGCGCGATTGCAATCGCCCACTGGGATGCGCTGAACGCGTTCTGGTCCGGCGCTCACCGATGCCGGGTGATTGGCGTGCGCGCGGACCGGCCGCCCCTGCACGGCTGCGACCGCGTCATCGTCCAAAACAATATCGCGCCAGACACCGCGTCGATTCGATTCATACCCCACTGGCCACAGCCCGGCCTGCTACCCCGTGACCCGGGGCGCGGTGCCCGCGTCGAGAACATTGCGTATCTTGGGAGGGCGGCCGGCGCGGTCCCGTGGATGACGAGCGACAATTTCGGGAAGCAACTCGCCAAGCTGGGCGTGAACCTTCGCCTCGCGGACAGCGGATGGGAGGACTATCGCAACCTCGATGCGATCCTCTCCGTGAGGCCCGAGTCGCCCGCGATGCTGGAGAGCAAGCCCGCATCGAAGCTCACCAACGCGTGGCTTGCGGGCGTGCCGGCGCTGGTCGGTGTCGAGCCGGCATTCGAGGCGCTCCGGCGCAGCGAGCTGGATTTCATGCGAATCGGGAGCGCCGGGGATGCGATCGCGTGCATCGAGAGGCTGAAGAACGATCCCGCGCGCTATCTCGCCATGATTCGCAACGGCCGCGAGCGAAGCGGCGAGTTTACGCGGCAGGCGATCGCCGAGCGGTGGCTTGGCGTGATCGACGAGCTCGGGAGCCAGTCGCGGCGCAGCGAGGCCTCATGGAGTCACTATGCGAGGTCGCTGATTCGCCAGAAGATCGACAGTTTCCACTGGCGCCGGTTGCACGACCAGGCGATTCGCCATCGAGCCCAATGACGTCAGCCATTGGCCGGTAGTCAGGCCGCTTTGTCTTCCCGGGCGGCGCGCTTCCTTTCGTGCTCCGACAGGAACCGCTTGCGCAGGCGGATCGACTTGGGCGTGACTTCCACCAGCTCGTCGTCCTCGATGAACTCGATCGCGCTCTCCAGCGTGAGCTGGATGGGCGGCGTCAACGTGACCGCCTCGTCCTTGCCGGCTGCGCGAACGTTCGTGAGCTTCTTGCCCTTGATCGGGTTCACGATGAGGTCGTTGTCCCGGCTGTGGATGCCGATGACCATGCCTTCATAGACGCGCTCGCCCGGCGAGACGAACATCCGGCCGCGTTCCTCGAGGTTCCACAGCGCGAATGCAACGGCATCGCCCTGCTCCGACGAGATCAGCACGCCGTTGCGGCGCGCCGGCAGCTCGCCCTTCACGGGCGCATAGGTATCGAATACGTGGCTCTTGATGCCGGTGCCGCGCGTGAGCGTCATGAACTCCATCTGGAAGCCGATGAGCCCGCGCGAGGGAATGTTGTAGTCCAGGCGCACGCGTCCCTTGCCGTCCGGGACCATGTCCTGCAGCTCGCCGCCGCGGCGCCCGAGCTCTTCCATGATCTTGCCCTGGCTGTCGGTCTCGACGTCGACCGTAAGCTGCTCCCACGGCTCCATGCGCACCCCGTCCACTTCCTTCACCACGACGCGCGGCTTGCCCACCGCGACCTCGTAGCCTTCGCGGCGCATGTTCTCGATGAGGATCGTGAGGTGCAGCTCGCCGCGGCCGGAGACGCGGAACACATCCGCATCGGCCGTTTCCTCGACGCGCAGCGCCACGTTGGCGAGCAGCTCCCGATCGAGGCGCTCGCGGATCTGGCGGCTGGTGACGAACTTGCCTTCCTGTCCCGCGAGCGGCGACTTGTTCACCATGAAGTTCATGGTGAGGGTCGGCTCGTCCACGCCCACCATCGCGAGCGCTTCGGGTTTTTCGGGATCCGCGAACGTGGTGCCGATCACGAAGTCCTCGATGCCGGTGACCGAGACGATTTCACCGGCCGCGGCGACATCCGTCTCGACCTTCTCCAGGCCCTGGAACGTATGCAGCACGCCGATCTTGGCCACGCGCATGGGCTTGTCGCCCGCGAGGATCGCCACCTGCTGCGCCTTGCGGATCGTGCCCCGGCGAATGCGGCCGATGGCGATGCGGCCGAGGAAGCTCGAGTAGTCCACAGCGGCGATCTGCAGCTGCAGCGGCGCATCGGGATCGCCTTTCGGCTCGGGAACGTACTTGAGGACCGCGTCGAACAGCGGACGCATGTCGGTCCCGACCTTGCCGGCCTCGCTCGAGGCCCAGCCGTTGATGGCCGAGGCGTAGATCACGGGGAAATCCAGCTGGTCCTCGGTAGCGCCGAGCTTGTCCATCAGGTCGAACGTCTGGTCCACGACCCAGTCGGGGCGCGCCGCGTCGCGATCGACCTTGTTCACGACGACGATGGGCTTCAGTCCCTGTGCGAGCGCCTTGCGCGTCACGAATCGCGTCTGCGGCATGGGTCCTTCGACCGCGTCCACGAGAAGGAGCACGCCGTCGACCATCGAGAGCACGCGCTCGACTTCGCCGCCGAAATCCGCGTGGCCCGGTGTGTCCACGATGTTGATGTGCACGCCCTGGTAGTCGACCGCCGTGTTTTTCGCGAGGATCGTGATGCCGCGCTCGCGCTCGATGTCGTTCGAGTCCATCACGCGCTCGGCGATGTGCTGGTGCGCGGCGAAGGTGCCCGCCTGGTGCAGGAGTTTGTCGACGAGGGTGGTCTTCCCGTGGTCGACGTGGGCGATGATGGCGATGTTGCGAAGCGGGCGGGACATGTCAAAAATCCGAAAAATTTCAACATTTTAGCATGCAACTGCTGCGCCGCACAATCACCCCGGGCGGTTTCGCATCCAGTCGGCGGTCTTGAAGAGGTTTCCCAGCAGTCCCAGCCGGAACGGCTCCGGCACTTCCATCTCCTCGAGCGCCTGGCCCATGCACGCCATCCATTGGTCGCGCTCGACGGTGCCGATGGCGAACGGAAGATGGCGCGCCCGAAGCATCGGATGCCCGAAACGATCGGTGTAGAGCGGCGGCCCTCCCAGCCATCCCGAGAGGAACATGAAGAGCTTCTCGCGCGCGTGCTCGAGCGTGGATCCGTGCACGGCGCGAAGCTGCGCGTAGCGCGGCTCGAGCTCCATCAGGTCGTAGAAGCGATCGACGATCGCGCGAAGCTTCTCTTCGCCTCCGATCATCTCGTAGGGCGTGGGCTGCCGGGGTTCGGCGATCATCCGGGTATTCTAGAGGCATGAAGCTCGCCCTCAAGATCGACGTCGATACTTATCGCGGAACGCGCGAGGGCGTGCCGCGCCTGGTCGAGATGCTCAAGCGCCACGGCGCCGGCGCGACATTCCTCTTCAGTCTCGGGCCTGATCACACCGGGCGCGCCATCAAGCGCGCGCTGCGGCCGGGCTTCATGCAGAAGGTGGGGCGCACCTCCGTGGTCTCGCACTACGGCATCCGCACCCTTCTCTACGGGACGCTGCTTCCCGGTCCGGACATCGGCAAGCGCTGCGCGGAAGGGATGCGGCGAGTGCGCGACGAGGGATTCGAGGTCGGCATCCATACCTGGGACCACGTGAAGTGGCAGGACGGCGTGCCGCACGCGGGCGAGCAATGGACCGACGAGCAGATGCGCCTCGCATGCGACCGCTTCCGCGAGATCTTCGGCGAGGCGCCCGCCGTCCACGGCGCCGCCGGATGGCAGATGAACGTGCACGCCTATCGCCGCACGCAATCGCTGGGCTTCACGTATGCGTCGGATACGCGCGGAACGCACCCGTTCGTGCCGGTGATCCGCGGCGAGATCGTCGCCTGCCCGCAGTATCCGACCACGCTGCCCACGCTGGACGAGATGATCGGCCTCGACGGCGTGACGGAAGCCAACGCCGCGAACGCGCTCCTCGACCGGACGAAGGAGCCCGCCGATCACGTGTTCACGCTGCACGCCGAGCTCGAGGGCATGAAGCTCTCGCCCGTCCTCGACCAGCTCCTCGGAGCCTGGAAGGACCAGGGCTATTCGCTCGTGGCGATGCGCGATCTCGTCGCGGGCACCGAGCCCACGAGCCTGCCCCTGCACTGCGTGATCGACGCTCCCCGAAAAGGGCGTTCCGGCACCCTCGCCTCCCAGGGCCCCGCCTTTCTGGCCGAGGAATCATCGCAATAGCTTGCGTTTTTCACGGAACTTGTTACGATGGGTTGTGGCTATGCGTTTCCTGGCTCATGACTAAGGCTCGCCTCGGATGACCGATAAACCGGTCCTTCCCGATTTCGAGCTACCGGCGACCGGCAACCAGCGTTTCCAGCTTTCGGCCTTCAAGGGCCATCCCTTCGTTCTCTATTTCTACCCGCGCGACGACACGCCCGGCTGCACCGACGAGGGCCGCCAGTTCCGCGACCTGCACGCCAAGTTCGTGAACGCACGCGTGCCCGTGTTCGGCGTATCGCGCGACACCATCGCCTCGCACGAGAAATTCAAGAAGAAGATGTCGTTCCCGTTCGAGCTGCTCTCGGACGAGGACGAGCGCGTCTGCAAGATCTTCGGCGTCATGAAGATGAAGAACATGTACGGGCGCCAGGTGCGCGGCATCGAGCGCAGCACCTTCGTGATCGACCGCGCCGGACGCATCGCGCGCGAATGGCGCGGGGTGAAAGTGCCCGGCCACGCGCAGGAAGTCCTCGACTTCATCAGGTCCACCGAGTTGTAGCCCCTTCCACCACCCCCGTCCGAACTGATGCCCAACGATCCCCTGAGAGACTCCTCCCCGAGGTACCAGGAGGAGGCATCCGCTTTCGCCTCGCCGGAGGTCCCCATGCAACGCAGACGTGAACGCGAGTCGCCCCGGCCGCAGCGGGCCGCGGCCGTCACGAAGCTCTTCGTGCTCGACACGAACGTGCTCATGCACGATCCGACGAGCCTCTTCCGCTTCGAGGAGCACGACGTGTTCCTCCCGATGGTCACGCTGGAGGAGCTGGACGACAACAAGAAGGGCATGAGCGAGGTGGCGAGGAACGCCCGCCAGGCGAGCCGCTTCCTGGACGAGATCGTCTCCCAGGAGGGCGACATCGAGCAGGGCTATTCGTTGAAGGGCAAGAGCGGCGGCGAGGCCACGGGGTCGCTGTTCCTGCAGACGCATTCGGTGAGCGTGGAGATCCCCGAGTCGGTCGCCTCGCAGAAGGCGGACAACGTGATCCTGGGAGTGGCGCTGCACCTCCAGCAGAAATATCCCAAGCGCGAAGTGGTCCTGGTGTCCAAGGACATCAACATGCGCATCAAGGCGCATGCGATCGGCCTTCCCGCCGAGGACTACTTCAACGACAAGGTCCTCGAGGACACCGACCTCCTCTACACGGGGATGATGCCGCTGCCCGAGGACTTCTGGGACAAGCACGGCAAGGACGTGGAGAGCTGGCAGGAGCACGGCCGCACGCTCTACCGCGTGAAGGGCCCGCTCGTGCCCTCGATGCTCGTGAACCAGTTCGTCTACCACGAGGGCGACCGGCCGTTCCTCGCGATCGTGCGCGAAGCGCGCGGCAAGACCGCGGTGCTGCAGACGCTCAAGGACTTCTCGCACCACAAGAACAACGTGTGGGGCATCACGGCGAGGAACCGCGAGCAGAACTTCGCGCTGAACCTGCTGATGGACCCCGAGATCGACTTCGTGACGCTGCTCGGGCAGGCCGGCACCGGCAAGACGCTGCTCACGCTGGCCTCCGGCCTCATGCAGACGCTCGACTACAAGGTCTACACCGAGATCATCATGACGCGGGTCACGGTGCCCGTGGGCGAGGACATCGGGTTCCTCCCCGGCACCGAGGAAGAGAAGATGACGCCGTGGATGGGCGCGCTCGAGGACAACCTCGACGTGCTGATGCGCACCGACGACGAGGCGGGAGACTGGGGACGCGCGGCGACGGCGGACCTGATCCGCAATCGCATCAAGGTGAAGTCGCTCAATTTCATGCGCGGCCGCACCTTCATCAACAAGTACCTCATCATCGACGAGGCGCAGAACCTCACGCCCAAGCAGATGAAGACGCTGATCACGCGCGCGGGACCGGGAACGAAAGTGGTGTGCCTGGGCAACATCGCGCAGATCGACACGCCCTACCTCACCGAGGGCTCGTCGGGCCTCACGTACGTCGTCGATCGCTTCAAGGGCTGGGGCCACAGCGGCCACGTCACGTTGATGCGCGGCGAACGCTCGCGTCTCGCCGACCACGCGGCGGAGATCCTGTAGGGTCAGATCCCTTTTTCGGCGAAAAGGGATCTGACCCCGTCAGGCGACCAATCGGTATCCCACCGCGGTCTCGGTCACGAGATGGCGGGGCTGGGCGGGGTCGTCTTCGAGCTTGCGCCGCAGGTGCCCCATCTGCACGCGCACGTAGTGATGGTGCTCGACTCCCGACGGGCCCCACACCTCACGAAGGATGTGCCGGTGCGTGAGGACCTTGCCCGCGTTGGCGATCAGCAATGAAAGCAGGCGGTACTCGACCGGCGTGAGGTGCACGCTTTCGCCGCCGCGCTTTACGGTGCGAGCTTCGGTATCCACCTCGATGTTGCCGAAGCGAAACACCGGCGACACGGCCCCTACCGGATGATGCCGGCGCCGTAGCGTCGCGCGCACCCGCGCAAGGAGCTCGCCCACGCCGAAGGGCTTCGTGAGGTAGTCGTCGGCGCCCGCGTCGAGGGCCTCGATCTTGTCGGATTCGCCCGTGCGCGCCGAAAGCACGATCACGGGCATGGCCGACCAGGAACGCAGCTCGCGGATGAACGTGGAGCCGTCGCCGTCGGGCAGTCCCAGGTCGAGGATCACGAGATCGGGCTTGCGCGTGCCCGCGTCGATGAGGCCCTGCCTGAGCGTTCCAGTCTCGTGGACGACCCATCCCTCGGCCTCGAGCGCGGTGCGCACGAAGCGGCGGATCTGCGGCTCGTCCTCCACGAGGAGCGCCACGGGCGCCGGAGCGCTCACCCAGCCTGCTCCTTCAGCTGGGGCGCCATCGCGCTGTCGGGCGGATTGCCCAGCGGCAGCGTGAACACGAAGCGCGCGCCATGCGTCGATGCGGGATCCACGCGAATGCGCCCCTTGTGCGCTTCGACGATCGCGCGGCAGATGGCGAGGCCCAGCCCCACGCCCGGCGTGGCGGTCTCTTCCTCGCCGCGGGCGAACTTCTCGAACACGACCTCTTCCTTGCCGCGCGGTATGCCGGGGCCCTCGTCGGACAAGCTGACCTCGAGCATGTCGCCCGCGACGCGCGCCGCGATCGCGACCGGCGTTCCGGGCGGCGTGTACTTGGCGACGTTCTCCAGCAGGTTCACGAAGACGCGCTCGATGAGTGTCGCGTCCATCTGCACGAGCGGCAGCTCGGCGGGCAGGTCCACCGCGACCTTGCGGTCGCCAAGCGCCGGGCGCACCGCGCGAAGCGAGCTGCCCACGACCTCCTCGAGCGGGTGCCATTCGAGGTGCAGGCGCACCTCCCCGCTCTGGATGCGCGCCATGTCGAGGAGGTTGTTCACGAGCGCGATGAGGCGCTTGGTCTCCTCGCCCAAGGTGCGCGCGATCTCCGATTGCTGTTCGGAAAGCGGCGGCTGCGTGAGGGCGAGCGACTCGGCGAGGCCCAGCATCGCGGCGAGCGGCGTGCGCAGGTCGTGCGAGAGCGCCGAGAGCAGCGAGTTGCGCAGCCGCTCGCTCTCGATCTTCACGAGCGCGTCGCGGGCCACGTCCACGTAGTGCACGCGTTCCAGCGCGATCGCCGTGAGCGCGGCGAAGGTCTCGTACTGGCGGCGCTGCTCGGGGACGAGCAGGTCGCGGCGGCGCTCGGGCCGTATCGCAAGCACGCCGCGCGTGCGCATCGGCGCCTTCAGGGGGAGGAAGAGGAAATCGTTTGCGGCGAGCGTATCGGTGCCGGCCCCGGCGGGCTCGGCGCGATCGTAGGACCACTGTGCCGCCGCCACGTCCAGCGGATCGCGCACGTTCACGCTCGAGGGAGAAGCAAGCCGGTCCTCGTCGTTCGGCACGAGCACGCTCACCTTCGCCTGGAACGTGCGGGCCATGAACGACTCCGCCGTCTCGATCACCTGGTCGGTCGTGAGCAGGCCCGAGAGCTCGCGCGAGAACTCGTAGAGCGTTCGCGCCCTCTCCTCGCGATGGCCCGCTACGCGCGCCTGGTAGCGGACGCCCGCCGTGAGCTGTCCGATGATGAGACCCACGGAAAGCATCACGCTGAAGGTGAGCAGGTACTGGACGTCGCTCACGGCGAAGGAGAACCGCGGCGGCACGAAGAAGAAGTCGAACGCGAGCACGTTCACGAGCGCCGCGAATACCGCCGGCCCGCGGCCCCACTGCGCGGCCACGAGGACCACCGTGAGCAGGAACACCATCGCGATGTTCGCGAGGTCGAAGTAGCCCAGCATGAAGAAGGCGGCCGCGGTGGTCACGAGGCAAGCGATCGCCGTCCAGAGGTAGCGAAGCTTCCGTTCGACCGTTCGCGAGCCCTCCTCCTCCACCGGCCCCGGCATGCGCGACGGGATCGGCGTCCCCGATTCGCGAGCGCCGCGGCCGACTTCGAGCACGTCGAGGGAGCCCTCGGCGGCGGCGATCGCGTCGCTCATGCTGCGGCGCCAGGGAAGCCGCCGCGCCGGGCCGCGCCCCACGATGACAGTCGAGAAATTTCCGCTGCGGGCGTAGTCGACGAGCGCCTCGCAGACCCCCGATCCCGTGAGGATCGCGGTGGTGGCACCCAATTCCTGCGCGAGGCGCACGACGCGCAGGATCCGCTCGCGACGCTCCTTGGACAGGCGCTGCAGCCGCGGCGTCTCCACATATACCGCGGACCAGCCCACGGACAGCTGCCCCGCAAGCCGCGCCGCGCTGCGGACGATGTGCTCCGATCCGGGATCCGGGCCGATGCAGCACAGCAGTCGGGGTTGCGTCTTCCACACGCCCTCGATCGATTTGTCCGCGCGGTACTCGCGAACGCCGCCTTCGACCACCTCGGCGGTGCGGCGCAACGCCAGCTCGCGCAGCGCCATGAGGTTGCCCTTGCGGAAGAAGTTGCCCGCCGCGCGCTGCGCCTGCTCGGGCATGTACACCTTG
>DATJVS010000121.1:0-2762 GCA_035501715.1 Usitatibacter sp. | reverse complement strand
CCTCGTCGGCGACAGCTGCATTCCCGACCTCATCGAGGCCGCGTTCGTGGAGCGCTCGCGCATCGCGCGCCTCGAGGGGCAGGCCGCGGTGGCCGACGATTTTCTCGGGCGCATGCAGCGCCTTGGCGAGGAGCGCGGCCTTTCGCGCCTGGTCGCGACGGCGCTGTTCGAGAAGGCGCGGGTCGCGCTCGCCGAAGGGCGCGTGGAGACCGCCGTGGCGCAGGTGCGCGAGGGCGCCGGCTATCCGTTCTGGGAGCGGCCGATCTATCGCGGCACTTTCGGAAACGACCTCGAGAATCCGGACGTCGCGCTCGCGCGCCTCGACCTCTTTCGCGGCGGCACCGGGGCCGTGGCGCCGCTCGAAGCGCACATCGCGGCGGCGCAATCCGCGGGGCGGGCGCGGCGCGCGATCAAGCTGCGCGGCCTGCGGGCACAGGCGCTTTGGGTAAGCGGGCAGCGCCGCCCGGCGTTGCGCGAGCTGCGCCGCGTGCTGATCGACGCCGCCCCGGAAGGCATGGTGCGCGTGCTGGCCGACGAGCCGTGGGTGTTGCGCGACATGCTGGAGAACCTCGCCGGCGACGCGGCGGTCGCGTCGTTCAGCAAGCGCGTGGCAGACGCATGCGGGCCGCTGCGTGACGCGGCGGGCGCACGCGAGGGCGGCACGGAATCGTCCCAGGTGCTGAGCGATCGCGAGATCGAGGTGCTGGCGCGCCTCGCGCAGGGCCTTTCAAACAAGCAGATCGCCGCCCAGCTCTCGCGATCGGAAGCCACGATCGCTACGCACCTGCGACGCATCTACGGCAAGTTGGGCGCGCACACGCGTACGCAGGCCATCGCCATCGCGAGGCGCGGCGGTCTCATCGCCTAGGGCGCGGCCCGTCAGGGCTTGCGCGTCTTGCGGGCTTCCCGCTTGCGCCAGGCCGCAGGCGACACGCCGTACTCGGCCACGAACCAGCGGGTGAAGGAGCTCGGGTAGCTGTATCCCAGGAGCTCGGCGATGTGGGTGATCGAATACGCGGGGTTGCCCAGGTAGCGCATGACCAGCCCGCGCCGCGCATCGTCGAGCAGCGCCGAGAAGCTGTCGCCGGACTCCTCGAGCCTTCGTTGCAGCGCGCGCGGATTGGATCCGACGGCCTGCGACACGCCTTCCACCGAGGCGCGCCCGTGCGGCAGCAGCATGTAGATCGAGCGGCGCACGTCGTGGACGAACCCTTCGTGCCGGGCGCCGGGAAGCGACTCCACCAGCCGGCGCGCGTGCTCGGCCATCGCGGGGTCGGCCGCGGGATTCGCTCGATCGACGTCGGAAGCGTCGCAGACGATCCCGTTGAAGTCCCCGCCGAATTCCACGTTGGGCCCGAAGATGCGCCGGTGCACGCGAAGGTCCGCGGGCGCCGCGTGGGTGAATTGCACGCGCCTCGGATTCCATGCGGGTCCGAGCAACGCGCGCACCATGCGGAAGACCACGCCGATGGCGAGCTCGATCGCCTGTCGCGAGCGCGCGGCCTGCGCGCCCACGAGCTCCTCGCGGACGATGACGAGCGCTCCGGCGTCTTCGATCGCGAGCGAGAGCGCGTCGTTCAGCAGATGGCGGTAGCGGATCGTCGCCGCGATCGCGTCGCGGAGGGTGCGCTGGTGCGTGAGCAGCAGGCTGATCGCGCCGAAGTCCGAGAGGCGCCAGGACTCCGCCATCTCGAGCCCGAACGTGGGGCAATGCGACTTGCGGGCCGACTCCTCCAGAAGGTGCACCACCGAGGTGGTCGAGATGCGCAAGTCGGGATTGGTGAGGAACGCGGGATCGAGCTTCGCCGCGCGAAGCATCGCCTGCGGATCGAGCCCGTGGCGGCGCGCGACCTCGGTGTAGTTCCCGAGGGACGCGGAGCGCACGAAGGTGGTCATTCCCCCTATATACGCCCTTGTCGTGAAATGACAAGTACGTGATCGCGAATGAAAAGCGTCACCGCGGCCGCTCGCCAAGAATGCATGCCATCGGATTCAGGGAGCGACTCATGCAGAACGCAATCCGGTTCTACCAGACAGGCGGCCCCGACGTGCTCAGGTGGGAAGAGATTCCCGTGGGCGAGCCGGGCCCGGGCGAGGTGCGCCTGCGCCACGTGGCGGTGGGCCTCAATTTCGCCGACACGTATTTCCGCACCGGCCTTTATCCCGCGAAGCTGCCCTCGGGCATCGGCATGGAAGGCTCGGGCGTGGTCGAGGCCGTGGGTCCCGGAGTCACGCACGTGAAGGCAGGCGACCGGGTGGCCTACACGGGAAGCCCGCTGGGCGCCTACAGCACGGGGCGCGTGATGCCCGCGGGTCCGCTCGTGAAGCTTCCGGAGGAGATCTCCTTCGAGACCGCCGCGGCGATGATGATGCGCGGCCTCACCTCGTCGTACCTCATGCGGCGCATCTATCCGTGGAAGAAGGGCGACACGTTCCTCATCCACGCGGCCGCGGGCGGCGTGGGCCTCATCGTCTGCCAATGGGCCAAGATCCTCGGGCTCAACGTGATCGGCACCGTCTCGAGCGACGAGAAGGCCGAGATCGCGAAGGCGCACGGCTGCGACCACGTGATCAACTACAAGCGCGAGGATTTCGCCAGGCGCGTGCGCGAGATCACCAACGGCGAAGGCGTGCCGGTCGTGATCGACAGCGTCGGCAAGGACACCTTCGCCGGATCGCTCGACTCGCTCAGGCGCCGCGGGTTGCTGGTGGGCGTGGGCACGGCTTCGGGGCCGTTTCCGCCCATCGACGCGATGCAGCTC
>DATJVS010000120.1:0-11442 GCA_035501715.1 Usitatibacter sp. | reverse complement strand
CGGCGAGCGCTGGGCGCCCTACCGCTCCGTGGCGTCGTGGTACCTGTGGCGCTCGCTCGAGGTGCCCGCGGGCTAGGAGATCCGACCTTCGCCGATCGTGAGCTTGCGGTCCATGCGCGCCGCGAGCTCCGGGTCGTGGGTGACCATCACGAACGCCGCTTCGTGCCTGCGGTTGAGCTCCACGATGAGGTCGAAGACCTTCGCGGCGTTCTCCCGGTCGAGGTTGCCCGTGGGCTCGTCGGCGAGCACGCAGGCGGGGCCCGTCACGAGCGCGCGGGCCACGGCCACGCGCTGGCGTTCGCCGCCCGAAAGCTCTCCCGGACGATGCGTGAGGCGATGCGCGAGCCCGACTTCCTCCAGCATCGCGGCGGCGCGCTCCGAGGCCTCGCGATCCGGCGCCCGGCGGATCGTGAGCGGCATCGCCACGTTCTCCAGCGCGGAGAACTCGGGCAGCAGGTGATGGAACTGGTAGACGAATCCCAGCGCGCGGTTGCGAAGCTCGCCCTGCTCGCGCGGCGCGAGGGCGAAGAGATCCTCGCCCAGGAGCGTCACGGACCCCGCCGTCGGGCGATCGAGCCCGCCCAGCACGTGGAGCAGCGTGCTCTTGCCGCTGCCGGAAGCGCCGACGATCGCAACCGATTCGCCGCGGCGCACCTCGAGGTCCACGCCGCGAAGCACGGGCACGGCGGTGTCGCCCAGGCCGTAGGTCTTGGCGAGCGCGGCGCAGGAGAGCACGACGTCACTCATAGCGAAGCGCCTCGGCGGGATTCACGCGCGCGGCGCGCCAGCTGGGATAGAGCGTCGCCACGAACGAAAGCGCCAGGGACATGGCCGCGGTCCACGCGACCTCGAAGAGGTGCAGGTCCGAGGGCAGCTCGGTGATGTAGTACACCTCGCGCGAGAGGATCTGGAAGTGGAACGCGCGCTCGATCGCGGGGACGATCACGTCGATATTGAGCGCCGTGACCACGCCGAACGCCACGCCCAGGAGCGTCCCCACCAGCCCGATCGCCACCCCCTGCACCATGAAGATCTTCATGATGCTCGCGGGCGAGGCGCCCAGCGTACGCAGGATCGCGATGTCCGCGTGCTTGTCGGTGACCACCATCACGAGCGTGGACACGAGGTTGAACGCCGCCACCGCGATGATCAGGGTGAGGATCATGAACATCATGCGTTTCTCGATCTGGATGGCGCGGAAGTAGTTCACGTTCTGCTGCGTCCAGTCGGAGACCCACGCGTCGGAGGGCATGAGCTTCACGATGCGGCGGGCGACTTCGGGCGCGCGGTCGATGTCGCTCACCCTCAGGCGCACGCCGCTCGCCCCGTCCATTCGGTAGAGCGCCTGCGCATCGCGCATGTTCACGAGGGTGAGGGCCGAGTCGATCTCGTTGTGGTCCATGGCGAAGATGCCCACGACCGTGAACTGCTTCAAGCGCGGCATGAGCCCGGCGGGCGTGACCTGCCCCTGGGGCGAGATGAGCGTCACGCGGTCGCCCACGTCCACGCGCAACGCGCGCGCCACGCCGATGCCCAGCGCGATGCCGAACTCGCCGGGCCGGAGCGACTCGAGGGCGCCGCGGCGCATGTGCTCGTGGATCTCGTCCACCTTGTCCTCGAGCTCGGGCACGATGCCGCGCACGAAGACGCCGCGCACGGCGCCGCCTGTCGAGAGCAGGCCCTGCGCGTTGATGAAGGGCGCGGCGGCGACCACCTCGGGATCGCGCCGGGCCGCGTCGGCGATGGCCTGCCAGTCCTTGAAGCCCTCTTCGGGCCCCAGGATCTGGATGTGGGCCGCGGCCCCGAGGATGCGCTCGCGGATCTCCTTCTCGAAGCCGTTCATCACCGACATCACGGTGATGAGCGCCCAGATCCCGAGCGCGATGCCCGCGACGGAGATGAGCGAGATGAAGGAGATGAATTGCGTGCGGCGCTTGGCGCGGGTATAGCGCAGGCCGATCGCGAGCTCGTAGGGTCGCATCGGGTGCAATTATCGCGTAAAAGGGGTCAGACCCCTTTTCGTGCGAAAAGGGATCTGACCCCGAATGCCGCTCGACATCGTCATCCCCGACCTGCTGGCGCCTGCCGGCGCGCCGCCCGCGATCCGCGGCGCGCGCCTGCCCGCGCTCGAGAAATGGCTCGCGCGCGCGGACCTGGATTGGGCCGGGGCCGAGGGAAGCCACGGCTGGGTCGCGGGCGAGCACGGCATCGCCAAGCCCATTCCGTTCGCGGCGATCGCGCTCGCGGGCGAAGGCATCGACACGCCGGGCGAATGGATCCGCGCCGATCCCGTGCACCTCGCCATCGACGGCGACGCCCTCGTGCTGAACGACCCCTCGGTGCTGGAGCTCACGACCGACGAGATGGCCGCGCTCGCGGCCGCGCTTCGCGGCCACTTCGCCCCCGACGGCATCGAGCTGCAGGCCGTGGCCACCCGGCGCTGGTACGCGCGCGTGCCGCCGGGAGAGTCGCCGGCGACGGTGCCGATCGAGCGCGCGCTGGGGCGCAACGTCTTCGGCCTGCTGCCGCGGGGCCACGGCCGCATCAACTGGCCCTCGGCGATCACCGAGTCGCAGATGGTGCTCTCCGCCCACGACGTGAACGCGCGCCGCGGCACGGCGAAGCCCGCGGCGAACAGCCTCTGGTTCTGGGGCGAAGGCGCGCGTCCCGAGAGCCTTCCGAAGCGCTACGACGCGATCTACGCGGCCGATCCCTTCTCGCTCGGCATCGCGCGCCTGTCGGGCGCGGAGGCGCGCCCGCTTCCCGCGAGCATCGAGGAAGCCGCCGCGCAGGGGGGCTCGACGCTGCTCGTGGTGGGAACGCTCGGCGAATGGATGCGGCGCCGCGATCATCTCGCCTGGCTCGCGGCGGCCGTCGACGTCGATGGGCGCTGGTTCGAGGGCCTCGGTGCGGCGATCGCGCGCCATCGCCGGGTCCGCATCGTGATGCCGGGAGAGGACCGCACGCGCATCGCGACACTCTCGCCCTCTTCGCGCTGGCGCTTCTTCCGCGCACGCAAGCCCATCGCCCACCATGCCTGAGATCGTCCACCGCAGCGCCGATCCCGCGATCGTCGAGCGCCTCGCCGCGGCGGGCCTCGATCCGCGCCTCGCGCGACTGTATGCGGCGCGCGGAATCGCATCGCCGGCGGAGCTGGACTCGTCGCTGAAGGGCCTCGTCCCGCCGGACCGCCTGTGGCGCGTGGACGAGGCGGCGCGCCTTCTCGCCGACGCGATCGAGCGTCGCGAGAAGCTCCTCATCGTCGCCGACTACGACGCCGACGGCGCCACCGCCTGCGCCGTCGGCATGAAGGCGCTGCGTTCGATGGGCGCGATCGTGGACTACCTCGTGCCCAATCGCTTCGAGCACGGATACGGCCTCACGCCCGAGATCGTCCGCGAAGCGGCCGCGCGCTCACCGCAGGTGCTCATCACCGTGGACAACGGCATCGCCGCGGTCGAGGGGATCGACGAGGCCAACCGCCTCGGCATGCGCGTGCTCGTGACCGACCACCACCTGCCGGGCGAACGCGCGCCGGCCGCCGCGTGCATCGTGAATCCGAACCAGGCGGGCTGCGCGTTCCCGAGCAAGAGCCTCGCCGGCGTGGGCGTGATCTTCTACACGATGCTCGCGCTGCGCGCCGAGCTGCGAAATCGCGGCGCCTTCTCGCCCGCGAAGCCCGAGCCCAACCTCGCGGAGCTGCTCGACCTCGTGGCGCTCGGCACCGTGGCCGACGTGGTGAGGCTCGACGCGAACAACCGCCTCCTCGTGGCGCAGGGGCTCGCGCGCATCCGTGCCGGCAAGGCCTCGCCGGGGATCGCGGCGCTGCTCGAAGTCGCGGGCCGCTCGTACAAGGTGGCGAGCGCCTACGACCTCGCCTTCTCCGCGGGGCCGCGCCTCAATGCCGCCGGGCGGCTGCAGGACATGTCGCTCGGCATCGAGTGCCTCCTCGCGCACGACCACATTCGCGCGCTCGAGCTCGCCCACAAGCTCGACCGGCTCAATCGCGAGCGCCGCGAGATCGAGGTCGAGATGCAGGACTCGGCCCTCGAGATGCTCGCCGGCATCGATGCGGGCGACGGCTACACGCTCACGCTGCACCGGCCCGAGTGGCACGCCGGTGTCGTGGGCCTGCTCGCTTCGCGCCTGAAGGATCGCTTCCATCGGCCCGTGTTCGCATTCGCCGCGGAATCCGATGGGCGCCTGAAGGGCTCGGGGCGATCGATCGCCGGACTGCACCTGCGCGACGCGCTCGACCTGGTCGACAAGCGCCATCCCGGATTGATCGAGCGCTTCGGCGGGCACGCGGCGGCAGCGGGCGCCACGATCGGCGCCGGCGCCATCGAAACCTTCCGCGCGGCATTCGAGTCCGTCGCGCGCGAAGCGCTCACGCCCTCGGACCTCGAGCAGCGCATCGAGACCGACGGCGAGCTCGAAGCGCGCGACATGACCGTGGACTTCGCCGTGGCGATCCGCGACCAGGTGTGGGGCCAGGGATTTCCCGAGCCGCGCTTCTCGGGCCGCTTCGCCGTGGAGTCGCAGCGCGTCGTGGGCGAGAAGCACCTGAAGCTCACGCTCGTGCTCGGGCGCCAGCGCTTCTCCGCGATCCGCTTCGGCAGCGCGGAGCCGCTCCCCGAGTCGGTGGAGGCCGTGTACCGCCTCGACATCAACGACTACCAGGGCACCTCGAGCGTGCAGCTGGTGCTCGACCACCCGCGCTGACGTTTATAATTGCGCCATGGAAGCCGACCGCCTCAACGCCCTCGAGAACTCCCTCCACGACCTCGCCGCCCGTTCCGCGGAGCTGCGGAGGTATCTTTGACTACGACGCCAAGAAGTCGCGCCTCGTAGAAGTCGTCCGCACGCTCGAAGACCCGAAGATCTGGGACGACGCCAAGCGCGCCCAGGACCTGGGCCGCGAGCGCCGCACGCTCGAATCCACGGTCGATACCGTCGAGAAGATCGAATCGGGGCTGAAGGATTCGGGCGAGCTCTTCGCGCTCGCGAAAGGCGAAGGCGACGACGACACCCTCGAATCCGTCGCCAGCGACGTGCAGGGCGTGGCGAAGCTCGTCGAGGACCTCGAGTTCCGCCGCATGTTCGACGACCCGATGGACCCGAACAACTGCTTCGTGGACCTGAACGCGGGCCAGGGAGGCACCGAGGCCCAGGACTGGGTCTCGATGCTGCTTCGCATGTACCTCAAGTATTGCGACAAGAAGGGCTTCAAGACCGAGCTCCTCGACGAAAGCACGGGCGAGGTCGCGGGACTGAAGAGCGCCTCCATCAAGGTGACGGGCCCCTACGCGTACGGGCACCTGCGCACCGAGAACGGCGTCCATCGCCTGGTGAGGAAGTCGCCCTTCGATTCCAACGCGCGGCGCCACACCTCCTTCGCGAGCGTGTTCGTCTACCCGGAAGTCGACGAGACCATCGAGATCGAGATCAATCCGGCGGACCTGCGCATCGACACGTATCGCGCCTCCGGGGCCGGCGGCCAGCACGTGAACAAGACCGACTCCGCGGTGCGAATCACGCACCTGCCCACCAACATCGTGGTCTCGTCGCAGAACGACCGCTCGCAGCACCGCAACCGCGCCGAGGCCATGGCGATGCTCAAGAGCAAGCTCTACGAGCTCGAGCTTCGCAAGCAGAACGAGCAGAAGCAGAAGATGGAGGACGCCAAGACCGACATCGGCTGGGGCCACCAGATCCGCTCCTACGTGCTCGACCAGTCCCGCATCAAGGACCTGCGCACCAACGTCGAGGAAGGCAACACGCAGAAGGTTCTCGACGGGGATCTCGACGAATTCATCACGGCAAGCCTCAAGCAGGGAGTGTAATTCCCACAACGAAAAATGAACCACGGAGACCACGGAGACCACGGAGGCAGGCAAGCTGATTGCCTTCGATTTAAAGGGGCTCGGCAAGTCCGTGACGGATCTCGCGCATCGTTCGCTCACGCACGGCGTCATCGCGGCAGCGATAAGCGTCCACCGCGCGCTCGGTCCCGGATTGCTGGAAAATGCCTATCGCAAATGCCTGGTCCACGAATTGCGGGGTCGCGGCCTCGATCCGCGGGCCGAGGTGCCCATTCCCCTCGTGTACAAGGGCATCCACCTGGATTGCGGCTTTCGCGCGGACCTCATCGTGAACGACCAGGTCCTGCTGGAGTTGAAGGCCATCGACCGCCTGCTGCCGATTCACGACGCACAATTGCTCACCTATCTCAAGCTTTGCCGGATCAAAGTAGGCTTGCTCATCAACTTCAACTCTTCAAGCCTCCGAAACGGCATCAGGCGACTGATTCGCTGACCCTCGATCGCCTGCCGTCCTCCGTGGTCTCCGTGGTCTCCGTGGTTCAATGGGTTTAGCGATGACCGAACAATCCCAGATTCCCGTGCAGGACGAGAACCAGATCGTCGCCGAGCGGCGCGCCAAGCTCGCCAAGCTGCGCGAGCACGGCCAGGCGTACCCCAACGACTTCCGGCGCAAGGACCTCGCCTCCGAGCTGCATCGTTTCCACGACGGCAAGGACAAGGCCCAGCTCGAGGCCGAGAAGCCGCAGGCGATCGTCGCGGGGCGAATGATGCTCAAGCGCGTCATGGGCAAGGCCTCGTTCGCGACGCTCCAGGACATGAGCGGCCAGATCCAGGTGTACGTGAACAACGACGTGACCGGCGCCGAGGCGCACGAGGCGTTCAAGCACTGGGACCTGGGCGACATCGTGGGCGTGGAGGGCACCGTCTTCAAGACCATGAAGGGCGAGCTCTCGGTGCACGCCTCGAAGATCCGGCTGCTTTCCAAGTCGCTGCGCCCGCTGCCCGAGAAATTCCACGGCCTCGCGGACATGGAAAGCCGCTACCGCCAGCGCTACGTGGACCTGATCGTGAATCCCGAGTCGCGGCGCGTCTTCGAGATCCGCTCGAAAATGGTCCAGTCGATCCGCGAGTTCTTCGTCGAGCGCGGCTACCTCGAGGTGGAGACGCCGATGATGCAGCCCATCCCGGGCGGCGCGGCGGCGCGGCCCTTCAGGACGCACCACAACGCGCTCGACATGGACCTGTACCTGCGCATCGCGCCGGAGCTGTACCTGAAGCGCCTCACGGTGGGCGGCCTCGAGAAGGTCTTCGAGATCAACCGAAACTTCAGGAACGAGGGCATCTCCACGCGCCACAACCCCGAGTTCACGATGCTCGAGTTCTACGAGGCCTACCAGGACTTCCACTACCTGATGGACCTCACCGAGTCGCTGCTGCGTGAAGTGGCGCTCGAGGTGCTCGGCACCGCGACGCTCACGTACCAGGGCGCGACGATCGACCTCGCGAGGAAGTTCGACCGGCTCACCATGGCCGAGGCGATCGCCAAGTACAACCCGCAGTACCACCTCCACGAGCTCGCGAAGCCCGAGTATCTCAAGGTGGCGCTCGCGCCCTTCGACGCCGAGGTCTTCCCCACCGACGGCGTGGGAATCCTGCAGTTGAAGCTCTTCGAGGCCACGACGGAGGAGAAGCTCGTGCAGCCCACGTTCATCATCGCGCATCCGGTGGACGTCTCGCCTCTCGCGCGCGCCAACGACGCGGATCCTTCCGTCACGGACCGCTTCGAGCTCTTCATCACCGGCCGCGAGATCGCCAATGGCTTTTCGGAGCTGAACGATCCCGAGGACCAGGCCGCGCGCTTCATGGCGCAGGCGAAGGCGAAGGAAGCCGGCGACGAGGAAGCGATGTACTACGACGCCGACTACGTGCGCGCCCTCGAGTACGGACTTCCGCCCACCGCGGGCGAAGGCATCGGCATCGACCGGCTCGCGATGCTCTTCACCGACAGCCCGTCGATCCGCGACGTGATCCTGTTCCCGCAGCTGAAGCGAAACGACTAAGATAACGGCTCGATCCCATCGGCGCCGCGCGGGCCGGCCGCGGCGCCTTCTCCGGTCATGATGAGACTTTCGCTTCGCTTCATCATCCCGCTGGCCCTCGCCCTCGGCGGCATCGCGTACGGCGTGGTTCCCCTCGTGGACGAGCTCACGCTCAAGTGGTTCGTCCACGACCTGGACATCCGGGCGAAGCTCGTCGCCACCGCGGCGCAGGAGCCGCTGGTCGAGATGCTCACGGACAAGTCGCGCGACAAGGTCCGCCTCGAGCACATCCAGGCCTACTTCGACCGCATGCTCCAGGACGAGCGCCTCTATGCGATCGGTTTCTGCGACAACGCGGGCAAGCTCGTCTACAAGACCGCGACCCTGCCGGCGGGCATCGGGTGCGGATATCCGGGGCCCGGAGTGGAAGACCGGGGCATCGTCGTGAAGCTGCACGGCGGGCCGCTGCACGTGGTCACCACGCCGATCCTCGAGAACGGCAGCCGGCTGGGCGACATGATCATCGTCCACGACATGAGCTTCGTCGAGCGGCGCAGCGCCGACACGCGCAAGTACATCGTGTACCTGTTCGCGGCGCTGGGGGGATTGATCGCGCTCATCACCGTCGTGATCGCCGAGCTGTCCTTCCGCGGGTGGATGGCGGGGATCAAGACGCTCATCCGCGGGCAGTCCCTCGCCCTTTCGCCGCAGCCCAAGGCGCGCGAGCTGCGCCCCATCGCGCGCGACCTCGAGGCGCTGGTCCACGACCTGGACAACGAGCGGCGCGCCCGCGACGAGGCGCAGATCACCTGGACGCCCGACGCCCTGCGCACGATCCTGCGCGAGGACCTGAAGGGCGACGAGATCCTGATCGTCTCCAACCGCGAGCCGTACATCCACGAGCGCCGCGAGGGCCGCATCGAGGTGCGGCGCCCCGCGAGCGGGCTGGTGACGGCGCTGGAGCCCGTGATGCGCGCCTGCTCCGGTACCTGGATCGCGCACGGCTCGGGCAACGCCGACCGCGACGTCGTCGACGCGAGCGACTCGGTCGCCGTGCCGCCCGAGAAGCCCGCCTACCGCATCCGCCGCGTGTGGCTCACCAAGGAAGAGGAAGCCGGCTACTACTACGGCTTCGCCAACGAGGGCATCTGGCCGCTGTGCCACATCGCGCACACGCGGCCGGTGTTCCGCGCTTCCGACTGGGAGTGCTACCGCGAGGTCAATCGCCGCTTCGCGCGCGCGGTCGAGTCGGAATCGCGAACCGACGATCCCATCGTGCTGGTGCAGGACTACCACTTCGCGCTGCTGCCGCGGATGATCCGCGAGCGCCTGCCGCGCGCGACGATCATCACGTTCTGGCACATCCCCTGGCCCAACCCCGAGGCCTTCGGCGTCTGCCCCTGGCGCGACGAGCTGCTCGAGGGCCTCCTGGGCTCGTCGATCCTCGGCTTCCATACGCAATTCCACTGCAACAACTTCTTCGACACGGTGGACCGCTACCTCGAGGCGCGCGTCGATCGCGAGACCTTCACGATCTCCTACGGCGGCGAGCCCACCGAGGTGCACCGCTATCCCATCTCCATCGAATGGCCGCCGACGGCGCTCGCGCAACAGGCGCCCGTGGCCGAATGCCGCGAGCGCGTGCGGCGCGAGTTCGGCATCCCGCCCGAAACGCGGTTGGGCGTCGGCGTGGACCGCCTCGACTACACGAAGGGAATCCTCGAGCGATTCGCCGCGGTCGAGCGCCTGCTCGAGCGCGATCCCGAGTGGGTGGGCCGCTTCAGCTTCATCCAGGTGGCGGCGCCCTCGCGCTCGAGCATCGAGGAATACCAGCTGCTCGACGCGCGCGTGCGCTCCGCCGCGCAGCGGATCAACCAGCGCTTCGGCACGCCGTCGTGCCAACCGATCGTGCTCGCCATCGAGCACTACGACGGCGCCCAGGTCTACGAGCTCTACCGCGCGGCGGACCTGTGCTTCGTCTCGAGCCTGCACGACGGCATGAACCTCGTCGCGAAGGAGTTCGTCGCGGCGCGCGACGACGAGCGCGGAGCGTTGATCCTTTCGCAGTTCACGGGCGCCGCGCGCGAGCTGCCCGAAGCCCTCATCGTGAACCCGTACGACACCGAGGAATGCGCCGAGGCGCTGCGCCAGGCGCTCGCGATGCCGCCCGACGAGCAGCGAAGCCGCATGCGCCGCATGCGAAGCCTGGTGCAGGAATTCAACGTCTACCGCTGGGCGGGCCGCATGCTGCTCGACGCGGCGCGCGTGCGCCAGCGCAGGCACCTATCGAGGCGCGCCGGCACCGCCGGCGCCCCGCGCATCATCGGCCTGCGCCGTGCCTGAAACCGGCCAGCCCCCGTTCGCGAACGACTGGGCGTTGTTCCTCGACGTGGACGGGACGCTGCTCGACCACGTCGAGCATTTCCAGGCGGTGCGCGCGGGCCCGGCCGTGCGCGTCCTGCTCGAAGACCTCGTTCGCGCCGCGCAGGGCGCGGTCGCGCTCGTGAGCGGGCGCTCGGCCGACGACATCGACCGGCTCTTCGCACCGCTCGTGCTTCCGCTCGCGGGCCAGCACGGCACCGAGCGGCGATCGGCCGACGGCACGGTGCGGCGCTACGCGCCGCCGCTGGAACGCCTGGGCTACGCGGCCGCGGAGATCGTGAAGCTCACCGCCGCGCACTCCGCCCTCGCGTTCGAGAACAAGGGAATGACACTCGCGCTGCACTATCGGCGCGCCCCCGAGCTGCGCAGCCTGGTCGAGTCGTCCATGCGCCGCATCGCCGCGGAGCTGGGAAGCGATTTCGAGCTGCAGGCGGGAAAGTTCGTCTTCGAGGTGAAGCCCAGCGGAAAGAACAAGGGCAGCGCGATCGAGGAATTTCTTTTGGAGGCGCCCTTCGCCGGCCGCGTCCCCGTCTTCATCGGCGACGACCTCACCGACGAGCTCGGGTTCGCCGTCGTGAACCGGGCCAAGGGGCATTCGATCAAGGTGGGCGCGGGCGAGAGCTGCGCCGCCTGGCGCCTGCCCGATCCCGCGGCGGTGCGCGCGTGGCTTGGCGCGTGGGCCGCGGGCGCGAGCGCGCCGGGGCGCACCGCACGCCCATGAGCACACTCGAGCTCGCCGCCATCGGCAACGCAGCAGTCTCCGCGCTCGTCGACGCGAACGGCGAGATCGTGTGGAGCTGCATGCCGCGCCCCGACGCGGACGCGATCTTCTGCTCCCTCCTGCGTGGCACGGCGGACGCGCCGAGGATCGGTTGCTTCGCCGTCGAGCTGCTGGGCCAGGTGCGCAGCGAGCAGGAATACGTGGCGAATACGCCGGTGCTCGTGACACGCCTCTTCGACGCGGGCGGGGGCGCGGTCGAGATCACCGACTTCGCGCCGCGCTTCCGGCAGTTCGGGCGCCTCTTCGCGCCGAGCCAGCTGGTGCGCACCGTGAGGCCCATCGCCGGCAGCCCGCGCGTGCGCATCCAGCTTCGCCCCGCCAGCGGCTACGGCCGCGAGCCCTGCGCGCGCATCGCCGGATCCAACCATGTGCGCTATCCCTCGGAGGGCGGCTACGTGCTGCGGGCCACCACCGACTG